>CALUVA010000024.1 GCA_944324105.1 uncultured Elusimicrobiales bacterium | reverse complement strand
TAAATGAGGAAACGCCGAGTAAGCCGACATCCATATATATGCAGCGGCAAGTAACCTGCTGCGGAGACGGACAGACCCCGGTTGTGCCTGAAGAACCGGATCCGGAACCGGAACCGTCAGATTCGTGCGATGACCCGACATATGCCCAAGAACATGCCTGCGAGTGCAATCCTTCCACGGCCACCTGTTGTACTGAAGAACAGATAGCCGGAGGTATGACATATGTGAAAGGTTCTTCCAGTGGCGCACTTTCTTTTTCTGGCTGTCGCTGTCCGTCGGGCACTAGATGGAATGATGCCAAGAAGAAGTGCGAAAAATATGAGATGGAAAAAAAGTATACATGCTATACCAGCTATAATTCCCGCACAATTCCTTCGGGTGTTATTGATCAAGGCAACGGACAGCCTTTTGGAGGGACCTGGAGACTTACGTCTTACGCTACCACGATGGTATGCGGAAATGAAACATCGCACCACAGCGGGACGATATCTAACTTTTCAAAAGGACAAGAAGTGGATTGTACTCCAGGACAGGAATATTTGTGGTATGAAACCTGGGGATATTACCCGCGGTATACTAACAGTAACGCCTCCACGCGGGCAACGAAGTATTTCTATACCTGTCTGAAATGCGGTCAGGTGGACGATTTGTCCCAATGCGGAAGTTTTACCATTCCCAAACCGCAGGGAGATGGCGGCAGCGGCAGTGGCGGAATCTATGATATAATGCCATCCAACCCGGAAGACGCGCTTATTACCCCCTAGTAGGTATTATTGATACCCCGCCGTTTCAGCGGCGGGGACGGGTTAAGGCAGTAAGAGGTTTTAGTTGGCGGTATTATATCGCCTGTCCCGTGAACAAGCCGGGCCGGAAGAAACTTTCGGCCCGGCTTTTTTACGCCATGTTCGTATTCGGGAGGGTGGCTTTGTTATAATTTACATATGAAGAAACTTGTTACGGTATTAACCGGTATGGCTTTTACACCCGCCCTGTTCGGCGGGGCTTATGACAAACTGTTTGAAAACGGTTTATTGCGTTTTAACTATACGCCGGCGGAATTGACCGCCCTGGAAGAACAGGCCCGCGCGGAGCTGGAAGAAAACCTCTCCGCCGTTACGGCCGTGCCGCCTGCGGAGCGGAATTTTGAAAACACCGCGCTGGCGGTGGAAAACGCCTATACCAATTATTGGTTTGTCCCCAAGGCCTTGTCCCTGCTGGCTTATTTCCATGAGGATGCAGGCGTCCGCGCCGCCGCGGCGGAGCTGGAAACCAAAGGCAGCCGAGTCAAGACGGATTTTTTTACCCGGCGCGACATATACCGCGCACTGAAAGAATATGCAGACACTAAACCCGCTTTGGACGAAGAACAGCAGCGCATGCTGGACAAATGGCTGGTGAAGTTTGAACGAAACGGCATGGGGCTTTCGGACAAAGATCTCAAAAAATTCGTTAAACTTAATTCTGAGCGTTTGGATAAAATTACGCGTTACAACGTGAATTTAAACAATTACCAAGATCAGCTGGAGCTGACCCGCCGGGAGCTGGACGGTATGGAAGAAACCTATATCGGCCGCCTGGCCCGTACGGAGGACGGTAACTATATTGTTACGTTAAAATACCCCGATTATAACCCGTTTATGGCCAATGCCACAAACGAGGCCGCCCGCAAAGCCCTGCAAACCAAATTTGCCCGGCGCGGCGGCAAGGAAAATGTAAAACTGTTGGAAGACACGCTGCTCCTGCGTTCCAAAACTGCCCGGCTGCTGGGCTATGAAAAATATCCTGATTATGTGCTGCCCGCGCGCATGGCCCAAAATTATGAAAATTTGGAAGCGTTTTTGAAAGACTTGGAAAAACAGATCCGCCCGCTGGCCGATGCGGAAATGAAAGAATACCTGGCGCTTAAAAAAGAAATGACGGGCGAAGAGAGCCAAACCCTGAACGCCTGGGAAACGGCTTACTGGGCCAACCAGTACAAAAAGCGGAAATATGCCGTGGACGATGAGAAAATCAAAGAATATTTCCCGGCGGATAAGGTGATTGCCGGGATGTTTGATACATTTGGCCCGCTGTTCGGGCTGACGTTTGAATCCGCCGCCCTGCCCGCCTGGCATAAAGATGTGCAGACGTATGTCATCAAAGATAAAAAGAGCGGGGAAATTATTTCCTATTTTTATTTGGACGCGTATCCGCGTGACGGAAAATATACCCATGCCGCCACATGGAGCTTTGTGGACCGTTTCCAAAAGCCGGACGGATCTTATCAAATCCCGTCCGTTGTCATCGCGGCCAATTTTACGCCCGCCGGCGGCGGCCTGCCCGCCCTGCTGACGCACAGCGACGTGGAAACGCTGTTCCATGAGTTCGGCCATGTGCTGCAAATGTCTTTGGCAACGTCGCGCTATGCCAGCCTGACCGGGGACAATGTGGCCTGGGATTATATAGAGACCCATTCCCAGCTGTTGGAAAACTGGGCCTGGCAGCCGCAGGTGCTTAAAAATATTTCCGCCCATTATCAGACGGGAGAGCCTTTGCCGGATGATTTGATTTCCGCGTTGGTGCGTTCCCGCCGTGCGGGGGAAGCGACGGCCTTTTTGCGCCAAAACTTTTTGGGTCAGTTTGACGTAGACGCCCACACGGCCAATAAACGCATAAACACTACAAAGCTCTATGGCCAGCTTATGGAACAAATTACAGGTACGCCCATGACCAAAGGTACCTATCCGCAGGCCAGCTTTGGCCATATTATGAGTCTGACCGACCCGTATGATGTGGGATATTATGTGTATGCGTGGTCTTTGGTTATTGCGGAAGATATTTTTGCCCAGTTTGAGCAGCAGGGCCTGCTTAATGAAGAACTCGGTGCCAAACTGCGCCGGTATATTTATACGCCCGGTACGGCCAAGGATGAAAATGAAATGGTGGAAGCCTTCTTGGGCAGACCGTATAATAATAAAGCGTTTTTAAAAAGTTTGGGAGTGACCGAATATTGAAAGAACCCCGCCTGCAGGCGGGGTTCTTGTATAATCATTTAGTGGGGCATATTCTGACTGATATAATAGGCAAGTGCCGGAAGCGCCAGTAAAATGAGCAATAAAATAACTGCCTTCCATACGCTGAAACCGGCGTTTTGGGCGGTTGGTGCTTGTGGTACGGGCCGGGCTGCGGCCAGCAGAGCCAACACTTTTTCGTCTGGGAGTTCTTCCGGCATTTTGACTGCGCGTTGCGCCTGAGCGGGCGGAGTTTGTCGTTTCTCTTTCGTCAGTTCCGCCAGCACTCTTGTCGCTCGCAGACGGAAATCCTCCGCTTCCCCGGGCGGCACCAGCCGTCCTTCGTGGTATACAAAAGCATTGTCATATATTTCCACATACATATCTGTCTGTCGTTTCAATAGCTGCTGAAGCGAAGCGGTCAGCAAGCGCGCTGCTTGCGGCGCAGAAAGAAAAATGCGATAGGCCGTATTGATGTGTTCGTCTTTGGTCTTGACGGCGGTGAAGCGGCTGCGGCAAAAAGGGCTTTCCGCCGGCGCGATTTTCAGTGCGGGAATCCCTCCCGTAAAACATTCCGCTGAAAATACGGTAAAAGAGGGCAGAAGGTTGCCGTTTTCATCCTGTGCCGCCATGTCGGCCAGGCGGGTAAAAGCAAAGCCTTCTTTGCGTGTGATGACATTGTTAAAAGAACAAACAAAAGAAGAAAAAATTTCCAGCCGGTTGGCATTTTGGAGAGTCAATAGGTCGGTTCGTTTGCGGCAGAAATTTCCGCCCATGCGTTTGGCCAGGCGTTTTAGGCACGCCGACCGTGAAGCGGTTGCATAAACCGCCGCTGCAGTTCCAGTTACTAAAATAAGAAATAAAACAGACATAATGCCTCAGAGTTTATCTTATCAAAAAAAAGCGGATGATTTGCTATAATTTGGCATCGGAGGGGCTATGAAAAAGTTTGTAAGGGTTGTTTTTTCCGGGATACTGCTGGCAGGTTGTATGGTCGGCGCGCCAAAAACACAGACAACCGTTAGTACCAGCAATATTCAGATTGTCGAACAAAAACCGCAGGGCTGTGCGTTTATCACAGGGGTACTGGGAGACCAGAATGATGCGTCTTGGAACTGGAGCGAACAATGGCTGGAAAATATTCGCGCCAATGCCCAACGGCTTGGCGGGAATGTGGTGTATTTACGCAGTGCGCAGGCGGCCGGGCCGGGCGCATCGGACGAGTATTTCCGTGATTTTTATGTAAACGGCGTTCAATACGGTGCCCTGGTGTATAAATGTCCATGATGCAAAAAGAGATTTTAAAGGCGTAAAAAACCCCCGCTCCAAAGAGCGGGGGTTTTGCAAGAGCGTAAACTTATTTCTGCTCGGCCGTGATATCCTGGGCGGGAGCTTTGCTCTTTAAAATGGCCCAGGTCAGTACAGCCAGCAATACCACCACGCACACCCAGCCGATTTTGCCCAGCGGGGTATAGTCGTTGTGATAGTTGACGATGATGGGCGCCACGATGACGGCCACCATGTTGACCACTTTAATCAGCGGGTTGACGGCCGGACCGGCGGTGTCCTTAAGCGGGTCGCCTACCGTGTCGCCTACCACGCTGGCTTTGTGGCGTTCAGAGCCTTTGCCGGTGTTGGCGGCGATGTCAGACGGTTCGTCTTCCACCACTTTTTTGGCGTTATCCCATGCGCCGCCGGAGTTGGCCATAAAGACCGCCAGCAGCTGGCCGGACACGATAATGCCCGCCTGGAATCCGCCCAGGGCTTCCACGCCCATGGCCAGGCCCACCAGAATGGGGGACACAATGCCCAGCGTAGCCAACACAATCAGCTCTTTTTGTGCCGCCACGGTGGAAATGCCCACGGCGCGCGTATAGTCGGGTTTGGCTTTGCCTTCCAGCACGCCCAGCTTAAACTGGCGGCGCACTTCCAGCACGATCAAGCCCGCGGCGCGGTTGACGGCGTTAATGGCAAAGGAAGAGAACAGCCACGGCAGCGCCGCACCCAGCAGCATGCCTACAAACACCGTCGGGTTGGACACCACGATGCCCACCTGGGACAACAGCTCCAGCGCTTTGTTTTCGCCGGCGGCTTTCCAGGCTTCATTGAGCAGGGTTTGCACATTGCTTACGTCCACCATGTAAGAGGCGAACAGGGCCACGGCCGCAATAACGGCCGACCCGATGGCCACGCCTTTGGTAATGGCTTTGGTGGTGTTGCCTACGCCGTCCAGGTCAGCCATGATTTGGCGGGCTTTTTTGGTGTCTTCGTCGTCCTGCCCGTGCCAGGCCATTTCGCCGATGCCGTTGGCATTGTCGGCAATGGGCCCGAAGGAATCCATAGCCACGTTGTTGCCCGTCAGCGTCAGCATGCCGATACCGGTCATGGCTACGCCGTAAAGCACAAACGTAAAGGACTGCGAAGCGGTCAGTCCGTCAATGGTACCGAACACCAGCACGGAGCAGAAAATGGCCGCGGCCAGCACGGTGGTTGTCCATACGGCCGATTCCATGCCCACCGCCAGGCCGGACAGAATTGTCGTGGCCGAGCCGGTGGTTGTGGCTTTTTTGACTTCCTGCACGGGCTTTTTGTCCGTGCCCGTGAAGTATTCGGTCAGGCGGTCAATGCTGATAGCCAGCAGAATGCCGATGGTGGTTACGGCAAAAGGCCGCCACCAGCCGCCCGGCACGTCCTGCATATAGAAATAGGCCAGCGCGCCGAAAATGACGATGGAAATAACGGCGGAAATGCTGTAGCCTTTGAAAATGGCCTTCATGGCGTTTCCGGCGGTGCGGTTGGAATCTTTTACCGCGTATGTGCCGATGATGGAGCACAACACGCCGATACCGCGCACCAGCAGAGGATACACAATCCATTCATGGTGCCCCGTAATGCGCCACAGCGAAATGCCCAAAATCAGGCCCGAAACGATGGTGACTTCGTAGGATTCAAAAATATCCGCGGCCATACCGGCGCAGTCGCCCACGTTGTCGCCCACCAGGTCGGCCACCACGGCGGGGTTGCGCGGGTCGTCTTCGGGGATGCCCGCTTCCACTTTACCCACCAGGTCCGCACCTACGTCGGCAGCTTTGGTGTAAATGCCGCCGCCTACGCGCATGAACAGCGCCAGCAGCGTGCCGCCGAAACCGAAGCCCAGCAGAGCGTCCGGAGCGGCAATGCCGAAGATAATGAAAATCAGCGTGCCGCCCAAAAGGCCCAGGCCGTCGGTCAGCATACCGGTAACGGTACCGGCGCGGTAAGCGATTTTCAGCGCGTCGCCGAAGCTGCGTTTGGAAGCGGCCGCCACGCGCACGTTGGCGTCTACGGCAATACGCATACCCAACTGTCCGACCAGCAGCGAGAATACCGCGCCCAAAATGAACGCGCCTGCGCGGCCGAAAGCGGCGATGAGTTTAACCGTGTCCGGCGTCAGCCCCGCAAAGCGTTCCGACGCATCGTGCGATACGGGCACAATATATACAGACAGGAAAAGACAAATCGTCAAAAGACCGATCAGCGGCAAGATGGTCTTTAGCTGTCTTTTCAGGTAGGCGTTGGCGCCTTCTTTAATGGCCGTCCATACTTTGATCATGGCCGGCGTGCCCATATCTTCGCTCAATACCTGGTTGCGCAAAAACAGGGCATACAAAAGCCCCAGCACCGCGATGAACAAAACGCCGAACAGCGCGTATTGTTCAAAAGGGCGCAGGGCCGCAATACCATACCACATGGAACCCTCCTTTTATAAATGGAAAAACATCTCTTTCATTATAGTATAAACGGGGGCGTCTTGGGCGGAGAAAATGCAAAAGCCCCGCCGCAGGCGGGGCTTGGCCAAAGCGCGTGCGGATTATTTTTTGCGGAAGTCGGCAATGTCTCTTTGTATATCTTCCAGGTCCTGTTCGTGCTCCACTTCTTCCTGCAAAATGTGGCGGATGATGTGACCGGTAATCATGTCTTTGCCGCGCACATAGTCCAGGATTTTCTGGTATACGCAAATAGCGCAGCGTTCGCCTTTGATATTCTGGTCCAGCAGCCTGTCCACGGAGGGGTCCGTCGGCGTTAAATACCCGCAGGTGGAACGCTCAA
Organism: uncultured Elusimicrobiales bacterium; assembly: GCA_944324105.1. Taxonomy (GTDB): domain Bacteria; phylum Elusimicrobiota; class Elusimicrobia; order Elusimicrobiales; family Elusimicrobiaceae; genus Avelusimicrobium. The sequence continues at coordinate 8,138 of CALUVA010000024.1, read as the reverse complement.
ACCATTTTTTCGGGTCCGGCTCCGGTGTACCGCCCAGCTCAATAATGCGATCGGCCAGCTGGCCGGCGTGTTCCAATTCTTCTTTGGCGTGTTCTTCCAGTTCCGGCTGCAGGCTGGCGCGGAGTATGCCTTCCACCAATTTGGCGCCTATCCAGTATTGGTAATAAGCCAGCCATTCATCGCAATAGGCTTTGTTGAGCATGTCAATTAGCTTGTCGGCATCCAGCCCGGCTTGTTCTACGATTTCCCTTCCTTTCATTCCCATAGTTTACCCCCTGTGTCTGTGAAGTGGGCGGCCGCGGGCCGCGTTATTTTATTGTATAACTCCGCGCTCGGCCGGCAAGGGCGGAAAAAGGGTTAGACGATTTTATATAATAAGGCAAATTCGGAGGAAAAATGAAAAAAGCGGCGATTTTTATGGCTTTGCTTGCGGCGTGTGCCGCGCCGGCAGCGGGGTTGCATTACGGCTGGGGAAGCCTGGAAAGTTTGGAAAAAGCGGCGCAGGAGGGCAAGCCTGCGGCGCAGGCGGATTTGGGGCAGTATTATTTACTGGCCGAAGAATATGGGCAGGCTCTGCCCTGGCTGCAAAAAGCGGCCAAACGCGGCGATGCAGAGGGACTGTATGGCCTGGGTTTTTGCTATGAAACGGGGTATTGCGGGGAAGACACGGATATTAAAAAAGCGGCCAAATATTATAAAAAAGCCGCGCGCAAAAACAGCCCGGGCGGTCTGTATCGGATGGCTTTGTTTTTGCATGACGGCACTGCCATGAAAGCCGACCCCAAAAAAGCTTTGGAATATATGCGACGTGCGGCGGAAAAGGGCCATATGGACGCCCGGCTTTTCCTGGCCTCCGCTTATTTTGAAGGAAATACAGACGGCATTAAACAGGACTATAAAGAAGCCGCCAAATACTGGAAAATGCTGGCGGAAGCAGATGATGCGCGTGCCTGTTTTAACCTGGGTTATTTATATTACTACGGGTACGGCGTGCCGCAGGATTACCGCCGCGCTTTTGAGTGGGATTTGCGTGCGGCGCAGCTGGGCCTGCCTGAAGGGCAATACCAGACGGGGATGGCGTATTTGCGCGGGGAAGGGGTGGCCGTGGACGGCGTCAAAGGCCTGCAGTGGGTGGAAAAAGCCGCCGGCCAGGGATATGCCCCCGCCGCAGAATTGATGGAAACGGCGGATTATTATGTTTATATCGGGCCGGACGCGGGGGAGGAAAGCCCCGGCCGCGCAGGCAGTGTGATAGACCTGAAAAAACGCGCTGAAGCCGGGGAAGCGTCTGCGCAGTTTTTATATGCCTCTTTGTGTAAAAATGTCCTGCGCAGACAAGGAGACCCCTGCGATGCAGAGTTTTGGTACCGCAAGGCTGCCGCGCAAGGGTTGGAAGCGGCCAAAGCCGAGCTGAAGGAGCCATAAGATTTAGGCCTGTATCAAAAAGCCCGCCGGAAGGCGGGCTTTTTGCACTAAAACTGCCCGCCCAGGACAAAAGATACAATGTCGCTGTGGTCGCTTAAATTACGCGTGTAGTTTATGCCCAGCGGGAAAGGTACGCGCCAAAATTTATAAGACAGCGTGGCCCCCGCGCCGCTGTGGTCGCGGTAGGCCCCGCCGGTATAAACATAAGCCAGTTCGTAGAAGGGCCGCAGGGCCAAAAGCCCCGTATTGCCGCGCAGTATATAAAACAGGAAAGAGGCCGTCACCCCAGCTCCGCGGCGGCCGCGTATGAGGCGGCGGTATTTGCCCTGTCCGCCCAGCAGGTCGGTGGATAAAATTTGGTCCGAAAAAGGGGAGCCGTAGGCGTTTTGACCTTTGACCTGCAAAGATAATACATGGCGCTGTTTGAGCTCCATTTGCCAAAGGAAATTTAAAGACAGTTTGGTAATGTCATAGTCGGCCCCGCTCCAGTCCCCGCCTTTGGTAAAGGCGACGTCTGCCCCGTATGCATAGCGCGGGACGGGCATATTGCGCAGCATTTGCTGTTTGTCAGAAAGCCCAAAGCCAAACCATGCCCCCATGCCCGATGACGTGCGTACCCGTTTGCGGTAGGACAGGCCGGCGGAAAGCTGGTTGTGGTTGCCCGCGTCCACTTCCGCGGAATAGGAGGTGTGCTTAAATTCGGGGGAGATAAAAGCACTGAAATCGCCGAATGTGCGGGCGTATGTCAGCTTAAAGTCATAGTCGCGCATGTCCCATTTGTACAGCGGGTCGCTGTATTCTTCCTCATCATCGGCCACATTCATAACCCCGTACATACTGGACCAGTAGTCCCTGTAAAAACGCTGTTCCGTGTCCAGCTTGGTAAAGCTGATATTGAAAAAGTTGTCCTCTATGCTGACGCCGCCGGAAAACGTGTAGCCGTCGCTGCTGACGCCGCCGAGGGCGAAGGCCGTTTCGCCTTTTTTGAAAAAATTACCTTCAAACAGCGACATAAAAAATACATCTTTGTCTCCGGAAGAGAAAAACGCCAGCGGGAAAAAGTAGTATCCGTCTTCGGCGGAAATGGAAATGTCGGTGCGGCCGTTTTCGGTGTGTGTGTCAAAATCCAGCTTTTTAAACAGACGCATGTCGTGCAGTTTGTTTTGGGCGTCCTCATAGGCCTGCGGGGTAAACGTATCCCCGGTTTTTAAGGGGAATTTGCGCGCCACTACTGCAGGGTCTACGCGTGTGGTGGTAATATGTATGTCTCCCACTACGGAAGTATCCTTCCCAAAAGCCGCTGCGGGCAGCAGGAGCAATAGAAACAGCCATTTTTTCATATATTTATATGATAGCTTTTTAAGAAGCCAAATTCTACCGTTCGGTAAGATTAGATATTGTCACGCAGTTCCCGGCGGAAAAAGAGCATGTCGCGGCAGAGTCGGCCATTATCGTATATCGGATGAGGATAACGGCGCAGGAAGAAATCTTTTTCTTTTCGTTCAAAAGAAAAACCCAGTTTCTGATAAAAGGGGCCGGGATGACCGGGGACGTCTGCCGTTCCTACGATCAGTTGTACAAATCCTCTGCCTTGGCAGGCGGAAAAGACACTGAGGCATAAAGCCCTGCCTACTCCCTGTCCGCGTAAATCTGCACGAACGGCCAGGTTTTTTAATTCAGCTAGTCCTGGCGCCAGTGGCTGGACGCAGGCTTCGGCCAAGGGTTCTTGTCCCCGTTGGTAGCCCCAGACCAGACTGTGTGTAAAATAATTCTTTACCACGCTTTCGCACGGATCGGCTTCCAGCAGGAGCGGCAGAAGGGAAGGATAGTCTTTTGGAGTAAAAAGGGTAAAATGCGCCGCCGCCATGCCCGATGAAGGGATAAGGGCCTGTGGTAAGCTGAACTGGTAGGCACGCCGTGGCGTGCCGTCATCGGTGCGGATAATGCCGCAGTAGACAAAGCCGTTTTTCAGCAGGACTTTTTGCATGGGGATATTTTTCTCGTGCGTATCTATGCGCAGGTTCGGGCACTGTGCCAAACCCCATTGTATGCAGAAAGAGGCCGTGCCTTTCCCGGGCCGCACTGCGGCCAGTCGGTGTATAACCCCGTAGGGCCGGTCATTGAGCCAGGCGCCGTCTATGTGTGCATAGGTGGGGTCGTCCCCCGTACGGAAGCAAAACGCCGCCGCGATGTCTGCCCCGTCCAGACAAATGTATAAATGCCCGCGCGCGATGTCACCGCGCAGCAGCTCGGCGGAGGGGTAACCGTTGGTCCACTGGCCGGCATTGCCGTTTCGGGCCATAAAACGCCGCGCCTGCTCATATATGGGCAGGATAAGAGGTAATTGTTCGGCGGCGGCTTTTACAATATGCATAAAAATAAAAGCCCCTTGAGGGGGCTTTAAAAATGGCGGAGTCGACGGGATTCGAACCCGCGGTCTCTGCCTTGACAGGGCAGCGTGTTAGACCAGGCTACACCACGACTCCAACGACTCAAATTCTTTCGTATTTATATTTTAACTTATTATGCGGGGGCGCGTCAATTTTTTTCGCAAAGCGGCGTTTTACGCCGAGAAATCCCCCCAGAGGATTTGTTCCAGCTCCAGCTCTACGCCGCTTTTTTGGCGCACCTGGCGTTTGACTTCGTCCATCAAATTTTTGATGTCTTCTGGGGTGGCGTGGTTAAAATTAATGATAAACCCCGCATGTTTTTCAGATACTTTGGCCCCGCCGATGCTTAATCCCCGCAGGCCCGCTTCGTCAATCAGGCGCGAGGCGTAATCTCCCGCCGGACGTTTGAACACGCTTCCGGCGGAAGGAAAGTCCAGTGGCTGTTTTTCCATGCGTTTGTGCAGCACGGAGTTGCGCGTTTCGGTCAATGCGGTGAAATCTCCTTTTTCCAAAGAAAACCCCGCGCTTAATATAATGTAATCTTCTATGCCTTCCACATGGCGGTAGCCGTGGGGCAGGTCCTGTTTTTGCAGCATGGCGGGGCGGCCTTCAAAATCTATGACTTCCACATATTCCAGGCAGTCAAAAGTTTCCTGCCCGAAAGCGCCCGCATTCATATATACCGCGCCGCCCACGCTGCCCGGAATGCCGGAAAGTTTTTCCATGCCGGCCAGTCCGGCGGATACGGCCGTTTCGCAAATTTTATCCAGCGCCGCGCCGGCTTCGGCGGTAATGCGGGTGCCTTTAACGGCGGTTTGGTCCATATGGCGCGTGGAGCAGACAATGCCGCCCACGCCTTTTCCGCCCACCAAAATATTGGAGCCAAAGCCGATAATGTGCAGCGGAACATTTTCCGCCTGGGCCAGCTTGAGCACAAAGCTCCAGTCTTCGGTGGTTTTGGGATATACATAGGTTTCCGCCGGCCCGCCGGTGCGGTAGGTCGTATGACGGCCCATGGGTTCGTTTAAAAGACAGTTTTCCCCGAAGTAGGCGGAAAGTTCCTTTTTATAATCCATAATTAAAAGTTCAGTCCGATACCGCCCTGAAAACCGTGGCTGTATTTGGTGTAGGTATAAGCGCCGTATACATAGAACAGCGGCAGCGGATGAAAGTTCACGCCGGCGGTGTAACGCACCAGGCCGTCATCGGCCTTTTCACCGGAGTAAGTGCCCATATCTTTTACTTTCATTTCGCTGTAATCGTATCCGATGCCCACATACGGCGTCAAAAATAAAATATTCACGGAAGCGGAGGCGGAAGCGGAATAGTGGTCACCGTCGTAATAATCGGTGCCGTAGCGGTCATAAAAAGCGCCTGCGGACAGATTGACAAAAGCCAGCGAGCCGTGCCATTTTATGCCGCCGCCCAGGGATTGAAAACCGTCATATTTGGTGCCGCGCAGCGCAATGCCCAAATTAAAAAGGGGCAGCTGCGTTTCGGCGGTAATAAAGGGAGCGTAGAGATAATCTTCGGAGGAAAAGTTATCCGAAGCCGTTTTCACGGCGGCCACGGAAACGCCTACGTCAAAACCCGGGAACGTCACGCCGCGGCCCGTGTGAAAGTCGGCCAGGCCCATCATGGTGGCCACATCGCGGTTATAATCGGCCAGCGCGCCCAGGCGGAAATTATCATGGAAATCGCTGTTCATGCTCGCAGAAGCGGGCACGGTCGCACACAAAGTAAATAATACGGCGGCAAATATTCTTTTCATAAAAAATCCTTGTTGATAAATTTGGTTACATATCATATCATAGAAAAAGAGAACGCGCCGCGCAAGAAGCCGCGGTATTTATTTTTTAGGAGGCCCGTTTATGGTAAGTCCTTTAGCCGGAACGCTGACAAAAGAACGCATTGACACGGAAAAACTGCGCAAACTGTTTTGGGAGCCGGACGGTGAAGCCGCGCCGGTGAAATTTGGCACTTCGGGGCACCGCGGGGCGCTGGGGCGCGGGTTTTGCGCCGCGCACGCACGCGCGATTGCGCAGGCCGTGGCACGCATTCACTTGGAGGACGGCGTAACGGGCCCCGTGCTGTGCGGGGGGGATACCCGTTTGATGTCGCACGATACGGCGCGGCTGTGTGCCGAAGTGCTGGCGGGCAACGGGCTGCATGTGATTTTGCCCAATATGCCGCTTCCCACGCCGGTGTTCTCTTTTGAAATTATCAGCGGGCGTGCGGCGGCGTCTTTAAACGGCACAGCCAGCCACAATCCACCCCAAGATATGGGGCTGAAATATAATCCCTCTCACGGCGGTCCCGCCGGCAGCGAACTGACGGGCCGTATTGAAAAATACGCCAATGAATATTTGCAAAATCCTTCTTTAATCAAGAGCCTGCCGTTGGAGCAGGCACGCGAAAAAGGGCTGGTCATTACGACCGATGTTATTACGCCTTATGTGAGCGCATTGGGGCGCATGGTGGATTTTGAAGCTATTAAAAAGGCCGGCCTCAAAGCAGCCATTCATCCGCTGGGGGGCAGCAGTCTGGCTTTTTACCGCGCAATTAAAGAAAAATACGGGCTGGACAATTTACATATTGCCGATGAAACCATAGACCCTACTTTTTATTTTATTCCCATAGACCACGACGGCAAAATCCGTATGGATCCGTCTTCGGTGTATCCGATGAAACCGCTGATTGAGCTGGTGCAAAGCGGCGAGTATGACTTCGCCGGCGCCAGCGATCCGGACGCAGACCGTTTCGGCTGTGCCACCAAAGCCGGCGGGCTGATTTCGCCCAATCATGCGCTGTGCGTGGCGGCGGATTATTTAATCCGCACCCGCAGACCGCGCAAAGGCATGCTGATAGGGCGCACACTGGGCACGACGGCGTTGTTGGACCGCATTGCCGCCGGCGCGGAATACGGGATAGATGAGGTCAATGTTGGCTTTAAGTATTTCGTCAACGGCATTGTGGACGGGAAATATATCTTGGCCGGAGAAGAAAGTGCGGGTATGAGCATGAGCGGCTGGACGCCGGAGAAAGACGGTATTTTGGCCGTGTGCCTGCTGCTGGAAATTGCGTCCAAAGAGGGCGACATTGCCGCGCTGTATGACGGCCTGACGCAAAAATACGGCAAGCCGTATTATACGCGTGTGGACGTGCCGACCGATGAGGCGGCCAAAAATAAAGTCAAAGCCTTTAAGAAAGAGGACTTGAAAGACCTCTCCACCGTAGCCGGTGAAAAGGTAACGGATGTGCGAGACACGGACGGCATCAAAGTGTATTTGCAAAGTTCATGGTTTTTGGTGCGTCCGTCCGGCACGGAAAATATTTTAAAGTTCTACGCCGAAACCTTTATCAGTGAGGAGCATTTGCAGCATATTATAGAGGAAGGCCGCAAATATTTCGGCGTGTAGGCAGACGTCTTTCATTATGTGTGCGGAGCGCAGGGAACGGATCCCTGTGTTCGTGTGTTTTTGGGCCTGGCGGGGGTTTGGTGGGGTGGTTGTGCCGTGTTGTTTTTTTGTTTGAAACGCCCCGGCCTTGCGCCGTTTTTTTTTTTTGATACCCTATACATGGCAGAAGCCAAGAACCGTTAGGCGATGTTTTTGTTTGATATAAAGAAGGCCGGGAGCAAAAAATGAAAAAGGGGTTTACATTGATAGAACTTTTGGTGGTGGTGTTGATCATCGGCATATTGGCGGCCGTTGCCTTTCCGCAATATCAGACGGCGGTGGATAAAGCGAAGTTTATTAATTATATTACGGTGGCGTACGGGATAAAACGGGCGCAGGAAGTATATTATATGGCTAACGGGTCTTATGCAATAAATTTACAGGATTTGGACGTAAATTATGTGGCGGACTGCGAAGCGATGAACGGAAGAGCCAATGAATGGAAGTGCGGAGAGGACTTCTTTATAGACAACGGTACGGCGGATAATAATATACCGAAAGGGGCGGTGGGCGTCTCCTGGTGCCCAAAAGCAAATAACGGGCATAGTCAGTGTGCCGCCAATGAATGGGTGCATGCTACCATAGGATATGATCACGGGACGTATAGCGGCCAAAAATATTGCATTTATTATACGGCTCGGCAGGCGGAACGCGGAAGGAGACTTTGCGATACTCTGGGCTTTGAGGATATACGCACCAGATGAAATGCCCCCCTGCCATCAGCAGGGGGCATTTTATGAAATTAGCTTCTTCTGTCCACCGCATAGTAACTGCCTTCATGCTGTTTAGCCAGGCATTTGAGTTCACTGCCGATACTGCTTACCTGGGCAAATGAAGTCAGTTCTTTGAGGCTGTTGTGCACAAT
>CALUVA010000023.1 GCA_944324105.1 uncultured Elusimicrobiales bacterium | reverse complement strand
TTGTCTGCCTATGACGCGGGCGTACTGACGCTGACGCGCCACACGGCGGAATATTTTGAGGCCGTGCTGGCCTGCGGGGTACCCGCCAAGGCGGCGGCCAACTGGATTACCACCGATTTAATGGGCTTGCTGCACGCCGATAAAAAGGAAATAGAGCAAAGCCCCGTTTCCGCGGCGGATTTGGCGGAACTGATTAAATTGGTGGAAAGCGGCAAGATTTCACGCAATCAGGCCAAAACCGTATTTGAACAGATGTATAAAACGGGCCAGAAAGCCGGTACGCTGGTGGAAAAAATGGGCCTGTCGCAGGTGAGCGACGAAAGTCAGCTGGTGGCCTGGGCCCAAGAAGCCGTCAGCGAAAACCCCAAAGCGGTGGCCGATTTCAAAAAAGGCAACCGCGCGGCTGTGGGTGCGCTGGTGGGAGCCGTGATGAAGAAGAGTAAAGGCAAAGCCAACCCGCGCCGCATGAATGAAATCCTGGTGGAACTGCTTAGCAAGTAGTATGGTTTTTTAGCGGTTTTAAAAGAAGCGCAAAACTTATGTTTTGCGCTTCTTTGTTTAAGCGAGCGCGGAAGGGTAGTTGCTGAAATCTTGTCATGGGCGGGTTAATCTAATATAATAAACCAATGGCAATCCTCCGGCCAAAGTCTTTAAATAGTAGTAAGCACATAAAAAGCAGGAGCGTGCGGGGAGGAATGTTCGCCGCGTAACCGGTTGACCGGAAAGCAAAAAGTCTGCTATTATTTATGTGTAGAAATAAATATATGTAACACGGAGACTTACACAATGAAAAACCTGTTGAAAGTAACGCTCGTGCTCGCTTTGGCTGCCGGCCTGACCGCCTGCAAAAAGAACGTCAAAGACGACGCCAATGCCGACATGATGACCGGCACCACCACGGAAATGGTGTTGCAGGAGACGACCGTGGAAGAAGTGGAGCCCGCCCAGGCTTCTTTGGGTGTGGTACACTTTGCTCTGGACAAATACAATTTGTCCGATGAAGCCCGCAAAATCGTAGAAGCCAATGCCAAAGCTATTAAGGCCCAGGCTGCTGGCGCCGACTACACCGTCGTGGTGGAAGGGAACTGCGATTCCCGCGGTACCATTGCCTACAACATTGCTCTGGGTGAAAAAAGAGCAAATGAAGTGAAAGCTTACTATGTGCGCCTGGGTATCCCGGCCGCCAACATCAGCACCGTGTCTTACGGCAAAGAAAAGCCGGTTTGCTATGAGAATACGCAATCCTGCTGGGCCAAAAACCGCCGCGCCGACACGATCTTGAACATTAAATAAATTGTTTTAGTAAGGGGGCCCGAACCGTTATGAATCACAAATTAAACATCTTGTGTTTAGGCGGTTTGGGCCTTTTGTTGTCCGGCTGCCTGGCCAGTGAGCGTGATATGGGAACGCTGAAGTTGCAGTTAAAAGAGCTTAACGAAACCATTGCGCTGATGCAAACCAACCAAGCTGAATTGGCCAGTAAAATGGAAGAACTAAACCAAAATCTGGCCGTTTCCAATGAGAATCTGTCTCAGCTGGACGGACAGCTTTTTAACCTTTCTTCCAAATTAGATGATATTAACGCCGTGGTAACCGGCGGTGGGCAGGGAGCTGCGGTGGCATCCTCCGTTATGTTGCCTTCCGATGTGTTTAACGAAGCGAAAAACCATTTAACCAAACAGGCTTACGATTTGGCCGTTACCGGCTTTAAACTTTATATTGATAAATATCCCGATGGGGAAAACATACAACAGGCGTATATTTATCTGGGAGACGCCTATGCGGCGTTAGGGCAAGCCCGTCCGGCCGCCATTGCTTATGCAACCGTACTGCAGAAATTCCCAGAAAGCAAAATTATTCCTACCGCGCGGTTAAAATACGCGCGCAGCATTATTCCGCTGGGTAAGACGGAAGAAGCCAGACGTTATTTAAATTCCGTTGTCCAGGACTTCGGTTCCGCTCCAGAGGCCCGTCTGGCCAAAGAAGAATTGACCAAGTTAAAATAGCACCATGAAAAAATTGTATAAAATCCTGCTCGCGGTCTTGCTGCCGGGGCTTTTGGGCGCAGGGGGTTTGGCTGCGCCGCAGACCGATGTGTACATTGGTATAACATCTGCCGGCGCAAAAAAACTGCCGGTTATTGCCATGCCGGCTTTTGTCGCCAAAGAAAACATTGTCTCCTCAGCGCAGGAAGTGCATGACACGCTGCGTGCCGACATTTTATACGGGCGATATTTTGAAGTGTCCGAAGATGGTCCGGAATTTAATGCTAAAGAGCTGGAGAATACCCTGTCGGGCTGGGGCAAACTTCGTGCGGCTTATTTAATAGGCGGCGAAGTAACCTATGAAGAACCTAATTATACGATTAAACTTTACGTTTATGATGTAGCTACGCAAGCTCCCGTATTTGCAAAAGCTTTTAAAGGAAACAAAACCAGTTTGCGCCGTTTGGCGCACATTGCGGCGGATCAAATTATCCAGACGCTGACTGGCCGCCGCGGCATAGCGGATACGAAAATTGCTTTTGCCAATAATTCCACCGGCCATAAAGAAATTTATGTGGTGGATTATGACGGGCAAAACATGAAGAAATTGACCAATGATAAAAGTATTTCTTTGTTGCCCCGCTGGAGCAAAGACGGCCGTATTTATTATACGACATACCGCTATAAAAACCCCGATATTTTTGCGATTGACTTAAAAGCCGGGAAAATTGCACCGGTAATCATCCGCGGAGGTCTGTCTCTTATCGGAGGAGTCTCCCCCGATGGCCGTGCCCTGGTGTTTACCAGTTCCAAGGGACGCAATCCCAGTATTTATATCTATAATCTGGAAACGGGAGAAAAACGCCAAATTACCAATCGTCAATCCGTGGATGGGTCTCCTTCATATTCGCCGGACGGGAAGTATATTACGTTTGTCTCCAACCGTGCCGGGAACCCGCAAATTTATGTTATGGAACTTTCCACTGGCCAGACCCGCCCGCTGACTCGCACATTTAACTGGTCTGACAGCCCGCAATGGTCCCCTACCGGGGAATGGATTGTATTTGCGGGGCGGGAGTCGCCGTACCATCCGTTTGATATTTTTCTGGTGGATTTAACGGGCACGCAGCTGCGCCGCCTGACCACGGACTCCGGATCCAATGAAGACCCGACTTGGTCTCCCGACGGACGTTTTATTGCTTTTACCAGCAACCGGGACGGAGGAAAACGTAAACTCTATGTGATGGACTCCGATGGAAGCGCCCCGCATTTGGTGGCGGATTTGCCGGGAGATACGTTTACGCCGCACTGGTCATTTTAACGAAAAGTTATAGCCAAGAACACCCCGGGCCAGAGGCCTGGGGTGTTCTTGTTTCGAAATATCTGGTTTTACTTTCATCTGCCCCGCTGTTGCCAGATGAACAGAAAATTCCGTCTTTAATTCCCATCTATTGCTGGATTTACATTTATGCTGTTTTGTAAAAAGCCCGGGGTTACCCCGGGCTTTTTGGAAAGTGAAACTAAATGCTTATCGGCATCTGGGAAAGCCAATATATACACATTCGCTTTCTGATTCCGCCACACAGCATACGCTGTTTTCTCCTGCAGGAATGGACAGCAGATATTCGTCGCCGTCGTTATCCTGGAAAGAGGCATATAAAGAATCTTTTTCATCTTGGAAAAAATCCATTTCCTCCGTGCCGGGCAGCTCCGGCCAGTTTTCATTGTCATTATGTATGGCGTATAATTGGGCGGCTGCGGCGCGGGCGGCGGTTTTTGCCTGTTGTCTGTCCGCAGCAATCGCCAGCGCGATAAGGCCGATATAACCCGCCGCCAGCAGAATGATAGTCGTTATCAGCCAGCCGATGTGTCTGGGGGTCGGCGGCAAGGGATCCCCTTCTTTAAAAGAGGATTTCACCACATAAGTTCCCGCAATCATATCATGGAGAGCACATTTTCGGTTGGTAAACGGCATCATAATAAAACCGATATAGCAAATCATATAAGAAAGCATTTTGGAGAAATAGCGGCCGGTAGCCCGCGCAAAGCTGATGCGCTCTCCCTGACAGCCTACCACTTTTATCCCCAGCAGGCGTTTGCCCCAGGTGGCCTGGTGTTTGCCGCTTTCCAATAAAGCAAAATACAGCCACATACATATGCAGGACAGCACGCACCATAGGACATAGACGGCCAGCAGCATGATAAAAGGTCGTAGGGAAAGCTCCTGCCCTTCCGGAGCGGCGCCGATTTGGGCGACGGGCAGCATCAACAGCGGTATGCAAATAACCGCCGGCGGAATGGAAGCAATGAAAGAATCCAGCAGCAGCGCCCAAAAACGCCGCCAAAAGCCTCCGTAGGGAGGAGTGAGGGTTGTGACGTCCATATTATCCTGGGACATGTTTTCTCCTATAAACGGCGGATTTTAGCGAATTTTCATCACCAGCGTGCCGGCTATCATATCATGCAGGGCGCGTTTTTGCCTGGTCCAGCCGGCCATCATAAAGCCGATGTAAAGCGTCATATACGACAGGATTTTGGCAAAGGTACGGCCTGTGGCGCGCGCAAAAGTCAGCCGCTGGCCGTACGCATCCGTTACCCTCAGTCCACAGATTTGTTTACCCCAGGTCGCTTGTTTGGCGGAGCTTTCAAATAAAGCAAAGTACAACCAGAAAATTACCGCGCTTACCAGTTGCAGCAGCAGCGCAATTCCCCAGCATAAAAACAAAGCGGAGGCCATTTCGGAGGAAACCGTTTGCGTATAAGAATACTCTTCCAAATACGGCATCAGTTTAAAAGTGGCATACCCGCTAAACGGTATGCTGACAATAGCCACAGGGACGGAAATAATGATGCAGTCCACTATAAATGCGGCGGCGCGTATCCAAAACCCCGCATAGGAAGCATGGTCGGCAGATACGCTGACGGTTTTTTGTTGTATATTGGTTACTTCGTTCATTTTTTGAGCTCCTTGGGTTTTTTATAGCAACGGCGGCATCGGGCCTGATAGGCGTCCGTAGTACCTACGACAATGCGTTTGGTGTCTTTGGTCATGCGTTGGGTAAAGGTGGCCGGATTGCCGCATTTGGTGCAAACGGCGTGGTTTTTGGATACAAATTCAGCCTTGGCCAACAAAGCGGCGGTTACTTCAAAGGGCTCTGCCCGGTAATCCGTATCCAGCCCGGCCACGATGACGCGCTTGCCCATGTTGGCCAGTTTTTCGCAGACCTCCACAATGCCTTTGTCAAAAAAATTTACTTCGTCTATGGCAATTACTTCCGTGTCTTTTTCCACCAGCGGCAGAATTTCGGACGAATTTTTCACGCACAGGGCATCTACTTTATTTTGGTTGTGGCTGATAATACTGCCTATGCCGTAACGGGTGTCCAACTTGGAATTAAACAGCTGCACTTTTTGTTTGGCGATCAGCGCCGTACGCACGCGGCGGATGAGTTCTTCTGTTTTGCCAGAAAACATGCATCCGCAAATTACTTCTATCCAGCCTTGTTTTTTAAACATCAGGTTCGGGGTCATAGTTTTATCTCCTGGGCGATCCTCAAAAAAGGGGGTTACATGCCGCGCAAATCATTGGGCCCCCGCCAGGGATACCAATATTGGTCTTCGGCGGTGCGCAGGTCTTTGTTTTTGCCGGAATTGCCGCACAGGATATTAATGCGGAAAGAAAAAGAAAGGTTGTCGTTGCGGTCCCGCACGGTCACTTCGGCTATGGCGTCATGGAAGCGTTTGGAAAACCGCGCTGATTTATTGAACAGGCTGAAGCTTCCTCCTTCCAGCTGGAAGTCCGCCCCCAGATCCAATGTCCAGGAAGCGTCCGGCAGGCGCAGGCCGAAATAAGTGGTGAAAGTGTACCGGTTGGAATAGGTCTGGTACAGAGAATACGGATCCTGGTAAGTATCGTAATTGGTCATGCCTAAGCCGAAGCTCTGTCCTTTGACGTTAAAATTACTTTGGAAAATAAAAGCCTGATTCTTTTCAATCAAATCGTAAAGGTTTTGTGCAAATAAATTCACCGTCCCGCCAGGCGAATTATATCCCGCTTCCAGCAAGATGGGTTCAATGCGGTGTTTGAGATGGTCCCAGGAGTTTTCCACTCCGTCATAATTGACCAGACTGAAACCGGTGCCTACGCGTACATAGGTATTAAAAGACGGACGGAAATAATCCTCAATATATAAGCGATTGCGTTCTTCCCCGCGGTCCGGAGAGGTATCATCCGTGTGTAAGGTACCGGTGGAAAAGCGTTTGGTGTATTGATATCCAAAATCCAGGGTGCCCAGCGGCGTATCCGTCTGGAGGTTCAAATCCGTGCCCACGCGGCCAACCCAGGCGGTTTTATCGTTGTAATCGTCATCATTGAGGCTTACATGCTGGTCATAAAACACGCTGGGCAAAAAGGTCAAATTGCGGCCCAGGCGGATGGATTTTTCCGTCGTCCAGCGGGCATTTCCCTGTTTTTTCCACTCCTCTTCCATCAGAGACGTGTTGTTGAAATTAACTTCCATACGGTGTGTTAAACCTAATACAGGGTCTTTAAACGGAAGGAGCGTATATTCCAGCTGCGGCAGATTGCGCTGTTTGGCTATAAATTCTCCGCGTTCCCAGTCGAAAATATCCTGCTGTACATAGCTTAACCGCAGGGTGGAGCGGCGGCTTTGGCGGGAGAGAGAAAAGTTAGTTTCCTGATCCTGCGTAAAAATATAAGGGTCTCCGCGGAAAAATGAGTCATTGAAATATGGGTCAGACACCATGCGGAACTGCGTTTGAAACTGATACAGCGCCCCTTTGGGATTGTTGAAATGGTCGGAACTGTCATACATTTCCCACCAGTATCCGCCGCGGATGCCCCAACGTTTGGTGTCTTGGAGCTGGAAGGGATGGCCGTCTACGGTATATTCTTCGTCTTTGTCAGCTTGGTCGTTAATATAATATACTTCCGCGCTGCCTTTGAGTGTTTCACTGGTCACGGCGGTCAGTCCTAATCCCAGTCCTACGCCAGACTCTGTATAAAAATCCAAGTTTACCTTGGGCCGGAAACCCCAGATTTCGTTAAATACCGTGGAGGTTAATATCCCAAATCCGGTGTCATTGCTTTGCGTGAAGTCCACATAAGTGGTCCAGGGTTTTTTGCTCTCCAGTGAGCGCCAATACACCGGCAGCCATAAAAATGGAATGCCGTCCAGCTTAAATACGGCATTGGTGCCAAAAAGGCGTTTTTCGGGAGAAACCTTCAGGCTTCCCAAAGTAATGGTGTAGTGTGGCGGCTCCTGGTCGCAGCAAGTCAAAACCGCATCCTTTAAACGCTGGGTACCGTCAAGCGATGAGAGTTCTTTGGTGGAAATAACACGCAGCGGCGGATAAACGGTGGAAGTGTTTTCTGCATAAAAATCTTTGGTTTCATAATTAACAGAAAGGTTGTTCCCGTTTAACGTGCCGCTTTCTGTTTCCACCTGCATGGGCCCGACAGAAGACACCGTTGTGTTGGCCTGATCCAGTGTTACGTCTTCCCCTTTAGCCGTACGTGCCAACCCTTCTTTGGTATGCTGAACGATAGTGACGTCTCCCTGCAGGTTAACCTTTTTGGCGGCGGGATCGGCCGAAGCTTCCTCGGAAGTAAAATAGATAAATCCTTCTTCCCCGTCCGGTTTGGGCAAAACATTGTCCGCACTCCAAACGGGTGCGGAGAGCAAACATACAAGAAAAAGGAGGGAAAAAAGACGTTTCATTTATTTTTTTAATTCCCGGTAAATGGCGTACATGGCCGCGCCTACTCCTCCGATATTGGGGTCGCGCGAAACCAGAAGGCGGAGTTTTTTGAACGGCGTTTGTATTTGTTGGTGGTGTAGGACGTTTTCTGCAGCGGGCAAGAAATATTTGGCCGCGCCGGATACTCCGCCGGTCAGCACAACCGTATCCACATCCAGCACTAAAACAACATTGGCGATGCCTACTCCCAGGAAGAATCCGGTGTCTTCCCAAATTTTCAGCGCCAGCGGACAGCCCTGTTCGGCCGCGCGGGATACAAGTTCTATTTTAAAATCCTGTTCTGCCTGTACCATTTTCGCTAATATAGACTGCGGATGCTGTAAAATACCTTCCATCACGCGCCGGCGTATGCCGATGGTACCCACAAATGCTTCCAGACAGCCGCGTGCGCCGCAGCCGCACTGCGGGCCGGTTTTGGTGCTGGCGATTTTTGTGTGGCCTATTTCTCCCGCGGTGCCGTTGGAGCCCTGATAAAGCTCTTTGTTTAAAATCAGCCCTCCGCCCACGCCGGTGCCCAGCGTAATGACCAGCACATTGGTGCCTTCTCGTTTTAAAAAGCTCTCGTATACGCCCCAGGCGGCCAGCGTAGCGTCATTGGCCACATAGGGGCGGATGCCGGTGTGTTTTTGCAGGATATCGGCCAGCGGCCAGTCGTCCACGTCTTTAAACTTCAAATTTGGATTATAACGCAAAATCCCGCGCTGGTTGTCCACGTCCCCCGGGGCCCCCACGCCGACGGCCACTTTCTGGTCCGGGTGCTGCGTTTTTATTTGGTTGACAAATGCGGCGATTTGTTTTAAAAAGCCTTCCGCCCCATGTTCATAACGGGTTTCCATTTTGTCTCTGCGGATGATTTCTCCGCGTTCATTCATCACATATAGCTTTACAAACGTTCCGCCAATATCCACTCCCACGCCAATCATTGCTCCGGCTCCTTGTTTTTAGGATGTGCGTGTTGATACACGTCTTTAAGTTTTTCCAGTGACACATGCGTATATACCTGTGTGGTTGACAGGTTTTTGTGTCCGAGCATTTCCTGCAAGCTGCGCAAATCACAGCCGTTATTAAGCAAATGCGTGGCAAAAGAATGCCGCAGACTGTGCGGACTGACTCTGCGCGCCACGCCGGACTGTATAGCCAAGTGTTTAAAAATATAGGCCAAGCCGTCTCCCGTAAGTGGCGTGCCGTTCTTGTTTAAAAATAAAGCGTCATTACCCTTGGGATTGGGCCGTGTGGATAAATACTCCCGTATGGCTTTGAGCGCTTCATCGGTTAAAGGAACAATGCGTTCTTTATTCCCTTTTCCCAGTACCTTGACCACTCCGTTAAAATGATCCACATCATTTATTTTCAGTTCCGTTACTTCGCTGCGGCGCAATCCGCTGGAATAAATCAGTTCAAACAACGCACGGTTGCGCGCGGCAAAACGGCCTTTGTCACCCGCTGTTTCCAGCAGGCGGTCTACTTCATCCTCCGTCAGAAATCTGGGCAGCAGTTTTTCCCTCTTGGGGGCCGGCAGCAGTTTAAACGGATTTTGTTTCAGCCGATCCTGCTCCAGCAAATAGTGCGTAAAACTGCGCAGGGCCGCTATTTTGCGCAACATGGTGTTGCGGGACGGATGTTTGGCGGTCAGAGAGGCTAAAAAAGAGCGGATAAACGCCGGGGTAAAAGCCTGCTCCGGCCGGACTTTGCGAGTCTGGCAGAAATCGGCAAATTCTTCCAAATCTTTTCCATACCCCTGCAAGGTGTGCGCGGAGAAATTTTTATTGTGCAAATGCATCAGAAATTGTTCCGCCAGTTCTTTCACGTCCGCCTCCAGATGTCTCAGGCCTTTTCCTGCGGTTGTGCCGCCGCTTTGATTTGTGCCACTTCCTCATCGGATACGGTGACGATGTTGCGGCATTTGGGATAGCCGGAGCAGCCCAGAAAATATCCGCGTTTGGAGCTGCGCAGCACCAGTTTTTTGCCGCATTTGTCGCAAATGCGGTCCGTCACAATCGGGCCGGCGGAGGCGACTTTATGCCCTTCGGCGTCAATGGAATAGGTGTTCTTGCATTTGGGATAAGCCGAACAGGCCAGGAACTTGCCCCTGCGTCCCGTGCGTATGACCATGGGGGAGCCGCATTTGTCGCAAATCTCGTCGGTTTTTTCGGGCATGATTTTTTCGCCTTCTTTGCCCAGGTTGATTTTGCCTTTGCAGTTCGGCGCGTCCGAGCAGACCAAATATTGCCCGAAGCGGCTGGTTTTCAGCAGCATGGGCTTGCCGCAAACGGGGCATTTTTCGTCGGTCTGTTTGGCCTCGGGGCGGCGCATGCCTTTGTCGGCTTCTTCCAGCTCTTTTTGGAACGGACCGTAGAACTCGTTTAACAAATCCACCCATTTTTGTCCGCCTTCGGCCACTTCGTCCAGTTTTTCTTCCACGCCGGCCGTGTAGGAAAGGTCCATGATTTCTTTAAAGAAATCTTTTAAACTTTCCGTCACGGTCATGCCCAGCTCCGTGGCTACCAGCTTGTTGCTTTTGGGCTGGCGCGCAATATATTTGCGGTCCAAAATGGTTTTAATCGTCGGTGCGTAGGTGGACGGGCGGCCGATGCCGTGCTTTTCCAGCGTTTTAATCAGGCTGGCTTCGTTGTAATACGGCGGCGGTGTGGTTTTGTGATCTTTAGTGGCGATTTCCTTCAGCGTCAGTGCGTCGCCTTCGGCCAGTTCCGGCAGCAGGGCCGCTTCTTCATTTTCGTTGTCGTCCTCGTCTTTGTATACGGACAGGTAACCGGGGAATTTTACCGTCCGGCCTCCCGCGCGCAGGACGCATTTTTCATCCGTTCCGGCGGTAATGTCCACGGTAACGGTATTAAACACCGCATCGGCCATCTGGCTGGCTACAAAACGCAGCCAAATCAGCTCGTACAGTTTGTACTGGTCTGCCGTCAGGTATTGCTTGATGCTCTGCGGTGTGCGGCGTACGTCCGTGGGGTGAATGGACTCATGCGCTTCCTGTGCGCCTTTTACTTTGCTTTTATACACGGGCGCATGGGCCGGCGCGTAGGCCGCGCCGTATTTTTCTGCGATAAATTTGTGCGTCTGTTCCTGCAGCAGTTTGGACACGTTAAACGAGTCCGTTCTCATATAGGTAATTAAACCCACCGTCTGCCCCGCAATTTCAATACCTTCGTAAAGGTGCTGGGCCGTCATCATGGTTTTCTGGGAAGGAAATCCCAGCTTATTATAGGCGTCTTGCTGCATGGAGCTGGTGATAAACGGCGGCTTGGGTTTCTGTTTGACTTCTTTTTTCTCTATTTTGGCCACCGTGCACGGCCCCTGACGCAGCAGGGTGCTGACGGGGGCCAGTGTTTCGGGTTTGTCAAAAACGGTGTTTTTTACTTTGTAATCTTCGGCAAACAGGTGGTAGGTTTTGGTCTGTTCCACGTTTTTGCCGTCCCATTTTAATAAGCGCGCCCAGAAAAGCGGCTGCGCGCCCGCTTTTTCAAACTGGGCTTTGAGCGTCCAGTAGGGCTGTTCCTGGAATTCTTTGATTTCTTTGGCGCGTTCTGTCAGCAGACGTACGGCCACGGATTGCACGCGTCCGGCGGAAAGGCCGGAAGTGATTTTTTTCCACAACAGGGGGGAAAGTTTATACCCCACAATGCGGTCCAAAATGCGCCGCGCCTGCTGGGCATTGACGAGGTTTTCGTCAATTTTGCGCGCATGGGCGAAAGATTCCTTAATGGCTGCCGGCGTGATTTCGTGGAAATAAATGCGCTGGTAGCGGTCTTTGGGGAGTTTGAGCAGTTCCACCAAATGCCACGCGATAGCTTCCCCTTCGCGGTCAGGGTCGGTGGCCAGGTAAATTTCGGAGGCGTTTTTGGCCGCCGCTTCCAGCTCTTTAATCAGCTTTTTGGCCCGTTCCACGGGCTGATATGTGGGTTTGAAACCGTGGGCAATATCCACGCCCATATCGTGCGAAGGCAAATCCCGCACGTGGCCGAAAGAGCTGCGCACCAAATAGTCGCTGCCCAAAATTTTGCTGATGGTGCGCTGTTTGGTCGGGGATTCCACAATGACGAGTTTTTTGCCTTTGATGTTGTTGGTAGCCATAAATCACCTAAAATAAAAATTAAAATTTGTTTTTGCTGTACAAACCGGCCTGGCAGGTTAAAAGGCCCTTTACTTCCAGTTCAAACAACACTGCCGCCGCTTCCGGTACGGACAGCCCCAGTTCCTCCACCAGCTGGTCCGCCGAAGCCTGGCCGGAGCCGATATGCTCCAGCACGCGTTTTTGCACGTCCGTCAGGTCCTGCTCCTGTGCATTTTGCTCCGCGCCTTCCTGGGCAGGGGCCCGCAAATCAAACAGCTGCGGGTTCGGTATATAGTCTATTATATCTTTTACGCAGGTGACAACGCCCGCCCCGTCCCGTATCAGGTTATTGGGGCCGGCGCTTTGGGGACTGTCTATGGGGCCGGGTACGGCCAGTACGTCTTTGCCCTGTTCCAGGGCCAGCTTGGCCGTAATCAGCGCACCGGATTTGGCTTCGCCCTCCACCACGACGACCACTTCGGACAGGGCCGCGATGATGCGGTTGCGGCGTGGAAAGTGGAAAGCGTTGGGCGGTTTATTAAAAGGCAGTTCGGACATGATAGCCCCGCCGTGTTTGAGCAGGGCGCGTGCCAGATCGCGGTTTTCCGGCGGGTAACAGCGGCCGATGCCCGTACCGATGACGGCCACGGTGGGCTTTTGCAGGCGTACGGCGGCGCTGTGGCACACGCTGTCTATGCCGCGCGCCAGCCCGCTGACAATGACCGCTCCGGCCTGGGCCAGCCCTTCGGCCAGCGTATTGGCCGCCCGCCGCCCGTAAGGCGTAATTTTGCGCGTGCCGACCATGCCCACGCAGGCTTGGTTTTCTTTGGGCAAAGCGCCCAATACATACAGGGCTACGGGTGCTTCTTTGAGCTCGCGCAATGCCCGGGGGTATTCTTCGTCCTCCGGAACCAAAATGCGCCCGCCGTATTTTTCGGTTTTTTCCAGTTCTTCTTCGGGGTCTATGGCGAATGCGTCGCGCAGGAAATGCGCGGCGGTGGAAGGGTTCATCTGCGCTTCGCGCGCGAGCGTGTCGGCGTTTTGTTTTAAAATTTCTTCCGCCGAGCCGAAAATTTCTATCAGTCGCGCCAGCCAGTCCGCCCGAAAGTATAAAAACGCATTGACGCGTATGCGCGCCAGCCGCTCCTGCGTGGAAATGCTCATAAATCGGGCACCCCCTTGCGGTCCAGCGGGCGGTATTGCAGCACTTCAATTAAATGCGCATTTTCTATGTGGTCTTTGCCTTCCAAATCCGCAATGGTGCGGGCGGTTTTAAGCACTTTGTCCAGGCTGCGTGCGCTGAGGCCAAATTTGCGCATGGCAGCCTCCAAAATAGCGTCCGCCCCTTCGGGCAATTTACAAAACTCTTTGATTTGCTTTTGCGTCATAAACGCATTGGCAGTGGTAGCCGTGCCTTTAAAACGCTCCTGCTGTCGCTGGCGTGCGGCGATGACGCGTGCGCGGATTTGAGCGGACGTTTCGCCCTCGGCCGTTTTATTCCAGTCCCCGTAGGTGACGGGATTGAGCTGGACGGTCAAATCAATGCGGTCCAAAAGCGGGCCCGAGATTTTGGAGCGGTAGCGGTTAATTTGCACCGGTGTGCAGGTGCAGGCCTTGTGCGGATCCCCCAGGTGGCCGCAGGGGCAGGGATTCATGGCCGCCAACAACGTAAAGCGCGCCGGATAAGTGACGGTTTCCTTGGCGCGGGAAATGGTGACCCGTCCGTTTTCCAGCGGCTGGCGCAAAACTTCCAGCGTGGCGCGGGAAAACTCGGCAAATTCGTCTAAAAACAGCACCCCGTTGTGCGCCAGGGACACTTCGCCCGGGCGCGGGTTGGTGCCGCCGCCGATCAGCGCCACGTCGGAAATGGTGTGGTGCGGGTCGCGGAACGGCCTTTGCGTCAGGCGTTTGGAAGTTTTGCCGATTAAATTACATACGGAATAAATTTTGGTAATTTCCAGCGCTTCTTCATCGGACAAAGGCGGCAGAATGTACGGGAAACGCTTGGCCAGCATGCTTTTGCCCGTGCCCGGCAGGCCGATCATAAGCACATTGTGCCCGCCCGCGGCGGCTATTTCCAGCGCGCGTTTGGCCACGGCCTGTCCTTTTACGTCCGAAAAATCCAGTGGGATTTCTGCCTCGTCCTGCGCCGGAGGGACATAGGCAATTTGCACGGATTCGTCAGGCTGTCTGCCTTCCAGCCAGTCCGCCAAATCACGCAGGGTGCGCGGGGTAATAAAAGGCACGCCCGAAGCGCGGCCTTCCAACAGATTATCCGGCGCGATGACGGCGGTATAATTTTTATTTTTGACGGAAATCAGCATGGGCAGTACGCCCGCACACGGGCGCAGGGTGCCGTCCAGGGCCAGTTCCCCCAGCAGTAGCAGGTTTTGCAGCTTTTTGACTGCCGTTTCGGACAGCGCACCCGACGCGGCCAAAATGCCTGCGGCAATGGGCAGATCAAACTGGGTGCCGCTTTTGCGCAGTTCGGCGGGGCTTAGATTGACGGTAATGCGTTTTAACGGGAAATCAAACCCGCTGTTACGCACGGCGGCCACAACGCGGTCTTTGCTTTCTTTTACTTCCGCGTCCGGCAGGCCTACGACGGACAAGGTGGGCATTCCCGAAGAAATGTCCACCTCAACCGTTACTTCAAAGCCGTCTATGCCCCGCAGGGCGCAGCTGCGGATGTTGGATAGCATATTAAATAAAGTTCAGCACAATCTCCTGCGGCGTAATGCTCATAACCGTAAAGTTCACATTGTAGCTGCGAATAATTTTGGCTGTCAGCTCTTCACCGGAGGAAATATTGGCCGCGATTTCAAAATAGGCGTCGGAGTTGGTGTATTTGACGAGGTTGAAATCTTCAATTTCGCGCATTTCTTTGAAAATATCCTGCAGTTTTTTCAGCCGTTCAATGCTTTTGACGTTTTCTACCACAACATTAAACTTTTTGGCGGAGTTAATGGCCGCATTGATGGGGTCTATGAGCTGTTTGGCTGCACTTTCGCAGGCCGCGGAAACGGATTTTTGCGCCGCAATATTTTCCAGCGGGTCCAAACCGCTGACCTGGTCGGCCGCTTCGCCCACCACCTGGTAATTGCTGGTGGAAGCCACTTTAATATTGGCGCGCGCGCGGTACGTTTTAAACGGAGAGGTAATGCCCGGCAGCGCCTGCAGGGGGGCGGTGTTGACGTCGGCCATGATGATAAAGCGCGCGCCGTCGCGGCGGGCCTGGTCTATGACCGGCGTGGGATTATCCAGGTTGTTCTGACTCAAATTGTCCCCGTTAACCAAGGCAAAAGGCTGGTCTTTCAGGGCGCGGTAAATGGCCTGCTTGCAGTCCTGCGTCAGGGAAACATTGTCGCCCACCATTTCGCGCGAAGTGACCAAAATATTAGTCTTTTTTGCAAAAGCGTCGGCTTCAGTCTCTTTAATAATGTCGCTAATATCTTTGACCAACACCATCACGCGTACACGGGTATACCACTGGTCTCCTCTGCGGTAGGCTTTTTGTACATAGCCACGGCGGATAAAACCGGCAGATTTAGAGGTAATTTTGTCTTCCACCAGCTGTGCCTGTTCTACCGTAGTGGAGGAAGAAATAAATATACCGGCCACTTTTTCCACTGCGGCGCGCTGGGCGGCCAGTTCGCCTTCTTTTTTCAT
>CALUVA010000022.1 GCA_944324105.1 uncultured Elusimicrobiales bacterium | reverse complement strand
GTGGAACGCCGCGCCGTAGATGACGCGGCCCGCCAGGCCGGCGCAAGGGAAGTTTACCTGATTGAAGAGCCCATGGCCTCGGCCATGGGGGCGGATTTGCCTATTGCGGAGCCGCATGCCAGCATGATTGTGGATATTGGCGGCGGTACGACGGAAGTGGCGGTCATTTCTTTGGGCGGTATGGTGGTGGCTAAATCCATTGACGTCGCCGGAGACGAACTGACCGAATGCATCGTACAGTATTTCCGCAAAAAATATAACTTAATTATCGGAGAAACCACCGCCGAGGAAGTGAAAATCAACCTGGGCTCGGTATATCCGTTAAAAGAAGAGAAATCCATGGAAGTAAAGGGCCGGGACCAGACGCAGGGTCTGCCCCGCACGCTGACGGTAACGAGCGAAGAAATCCGCCAGGCACTGATGGAGCCTGTTCGGTTGATTATTGACGTTATCAAAAGCACGCTGGAAGAAACGCCGCCCGAACTGGCCGCCGACCTGGTGGACAGAGGGCTGGTGGTGGCCGGCGGGGGCAGTTTGCTGCGCGGCATTACGGATTTAATCCGTAAGGAAACCGACATCCCCGTGCACCGCGCGGCGGATCCCTTAAGCTGCGTGGCGCTGGGCACCGGCAAATTCCTGGAACAGCTCAACGAGAAAGGTTCCCGTTTCTTCGGGCACCGCGGCAAATCGTCGTACTAACTTTTACGCCACTATAAGCGGACAGGGTTCTGGACGGAATAAGGAACTTTGTCCGCTTTTTTGTTTTGACCGCACCGGTTTTATGGTGCGCGGGAGCCGGCAATAATTTATTTTTGTACGACTCTTATAAAATTTCTGCCGCCTTCGGTGCGGCAACAGGCAAGATGACTTCCCAAAATAAGCAGCGTAAAAATACTTCTTCCCACGGCCGCCGCGGTACGGTGCTGCCTGTGGTGTTCATTCTGCTTTCTTTGCTACTGATGGTGTTGCCGCTGGAAAGCCCCGTGGCCTCTGCTAAAGCACTGCTTTCTTATATTTTTATTCCGCAAATTCGTGCCGCACATGCCGTTGTGGAATATGCAGAAGGCGTATCCGATACGGTCAAAGATTTGCTGAATACACACCAACAAAATGCTTTGTTGCGGGAACAGCTAAGTCGCTTACGTCTGGAAAACGCCCAGGCAAAAGTATTGTTTGAAGAAAATGTCCGCTTAACGGAAGCATTGAATTTGCAGGCGCCTAAAATTTGGCAGGGTGTGTGGGCCAAAACCGCTTACCGCGATCCCACCCAGTGGAACAGCGTAGTCATAGATAAAGGAGCTTTGGACGGCGTATATGAACGCGCTGCGGTTATTGCGTTGAAAGACGCCCAGCCCGTACTGGCCGGTCTGGTTTTGGAAGCCGATGACCACACGGCCAAAGTGCTTTTGCTGCGCGATGAAGATTTTGCCGCTGCGGTATATGCCGCTCCGTCCGGAGAAGAAGGCTTGCTGAGTGGTGCAGGCGCGGCTCAAATGCGTATGCAGTATTTGCCTTTTCTGTCGAATATACAGGTGGGAGAAAAGGTGTATACCTCCTCTTCCAGCAGTATTTTTCCGGCGGGCATTTTAGTGGGAGAAGTGGCAGAGGTGGAAGATGAAAGCGGTTTTCGCACCTCACTGACTGCCCGTGTGGAACCGGCCGCGGATGCTTCTTCTGTTCGGGAGCTGTTTGTTTTGACACCGCAGAAAACGGAGGGTGAATAATGGGCCATGTGCTGAAATTGTTTTTACTCTTTATTGCCGCCACGGTGCTGCACTGGGCCTTCATGGCTGTGTTGGGCGGCGCGGGTGTAAGCTTAAACGTTATGCTTGTGTTTGCCTGTGCGGTGTGTGCATATCTGCCTGCACAGTATGGTTATCCTATGGCCTTTTTGTGCGGATTGTTCCTGGACTTTTTTGGTGTGAAGCTTTTTGGTAACAATGCCCTGACCTTTACGTTGTGCGCGACCATGATGTACGGTCTGGAGAAACGGCTGGATTTTGACGCCCCGGCGCCGCAGATCATCAGTATGCTGGCCATCAGTTTATTCGCGGCGTTGTTTAATTTGGCTCTGCTGAAATTTTTTGCCGGGTTTTCTGCCTGGACCGGGTTTTGGCCGCTGTTTACCGGCGTGGTATTTAATGCCATACTGGCGCCTTTTGTGTTTTGGAGCGTACGGATCGCATTTAAACGGGAGAGATAAGCCTTTATGGCTGCCGGGAAAGTAAGTTTTAACGGTCGTTTGCGTGCATTATTGGCGCTGGCGGGTATAGCCGGGGCCGTTATCGCGTTGCGTTTGGTGGACATTCAGCTTTTACGCCATGACCGTTATTTGCAGCTAGCGGAGCGTAACCGCACACAGGTGTTGTATCAGACGGCCCCGCGCGGACGTATTTTTACCGCAGACGGTAAAGCAGTGGCTTCCAATGCCCCGTCTTTTGATTTGTATTACCTCTCTGCCGGCCCTAAGGAAGAAGATTATCTGCGCCGTTTGGCGGGGGATTTTTCCCCGCATTTGGGCATAACGCAGGAAGAAGTGCTAAATAAATTGCAGCAGGGTGTCCAAAGCGGAAAGGCGGTGGCTTTGGCGGAAAACTTGTCTCCTAAAACCGCTATGGCTCTTAAAGAGCTGCAACTATATTACCCCGGTTTATATTTAATTGAAGAAAATAAGCGTATTTATCCGTACGGGATTTTCGCCAGCCATTTAATCGGCTATCTGGGCAGTATGGAGGGCGATGAGTGGAAAAACCGCGACCAGTCTTTGGATTACCGTTTGGACGCCAAAATCGGGAAAAACGGGTTGGAAAAGAAATTTGAAAAAGAGCTGAAAGGGCGTGACGGCGGCGTATTTTTGGAAGTAGACTACCGCGGCCGTGTGCACAGCGTTATAGAGGACCGCCGCTGGCGGCCCGGCAGCGATATTTATCTGACGCTAAACTTTGATGTACAGCGTGCGGCGGAAGAAGGATTGAAAAACTCCATTACCGGCCGCGGGGCGGCCGTGGCGCTGGATCCGCGCACGGGGGCTGTGTTGGCCTTAGCCACCGCGCCGGCGTTTGACCCGGGCATGTTCGTGCCGTATTCAGATGAGCCCCAACCAAAATCCAAGTACATCAGTGAATATAATTTGGCCACACAGGGTGTATATCCGCCGGCTTCCACGTTTAAGGTCATTACGGCCATATCAGCTATTGAACAAGGCGGATTTAACCCCGAAAAAGAAGTATATTGCCCCGGGTATTATGATGCGGGGTCGCGCGTATTTAAGTGTTGGAGTGTGCATCAACACGATAACTTTTTTGACGGGATGGCCGATTCCTGCGATGTATATTTCTACACGCTGGCGGCCCAGACCGGTTCCGCGGCCATAGAAAAAACGCAGCGTATGTTCCAGTTTGGACAGCCTACGGGCATTGATTTGCCCGGGGAAAAAGCCGGCAATTTGTACGGCCCCACCAAACGCGCGCGCAACCGCTCGTACTGGTTTATCGGGGATACGCTGAATTTGTCTATCGGGCAGGGAGAGCTGCTGGTAACGCCGATTAAAATGGCGCAGTTCGCCGCCGCCCTGGCCAGCCGCGGCAAAATCTGGCGGCCGTATTATTTGGACCGTGTGGTCAGCAACCAGACCGGCAAAGTATTACAGCAAGGAAAAAGCGAAGTGCTGGGTACTGTGAATATTAAGCCTTCCACCTGGGATTTAATTTACAAAGCCTTAAAACATACGGTGGATGACGGCACTGCCCGCCGCGTAAAAATATCTGGCCTGGACGTGTACGGTAAAACTGGCACGGCACAAAACCCGCACGGCGACGATCACGGCTGGTTTATGGCTTTTGCCGGCCGGCCCGGAGAAGAACCCAGCCTGGCGGTGGCCGTGTTTGTGGAATACGGCAAAGGCGGTGCCGGCGCAGCCGGCCCGATTGCGCGGGAAATGATAAAAGCCTATTTTGGTATAGAGGATAAACCCGCGCGCCGCCCTGTATCTGCGCAGCAGGCCGTTTTGGAAAACGCCGACCCGTCTGTTTTGGTATCCAACATGCAGAAGCTGCAGTCTGTATTGCAACAAACGCCTCACGGAGAAGAACAATGACCAAATATAAATCGCGTTTGCACAAAGGAATGATGGATTGGCTGCTTTTTGGCGCCATGGCCGGATTGGTTACGCTGGGGGCTTTGTGCATTATGTCGGCGGTCAATTCGGTCAGCCTGTCCAATGCCGTGGTACGCACGCATTTAATTGCGCTGCCTTTGGGGTTTGTGGCGTTTTTTGCGGCGTGGAGTTTCAATTATCAGATTTTTGACGAACAGTGGAAGCCGCTTTACGGCGTGATTTTGGCGCTGCTTATCGGGGTGTTGCTGTTCGGCACTTACCAGCGCGGCAGTAAGTCCTGGTTTGTGTTCCCTTTCTTTTCCATGCAGCCGGCGGAAATTTGCCGCGTGCTGACCATTTTGGCGGCGGCGGCGTTTTTGGACCGCCAAGGCCATCGCATACGCGATATGCGTACGCTGATTTTACTGGGGGTATTGGTTTTGCCCATATTCGGGCTGATTATGTTGCAGCCGGATTTTTCATCCATTGTCATTACATTCCCCGCGCTGTTGGTGCTGTTATATTGCGCGGGCGTAAATGTATTTTATCTGGCTTTGGTGTTTGCGTTTGCGGCCGTGGCGGGATTTTTCACTGTGGCATGGACGTATCTGTATTTGCATCCGGAGCTGCTGGACTATAAACTGCTGGACGTATTTTTTAAACTTTCGGACCATATTCTGTATATGGGCGGTTTTGTGCTGCTCGTGGCGGTGGCGGGGTATGCGGCGTGGTGGCTGTTTAAACAGCTGCGCGTGTTTTTGCCCTCGTTTTATTTTGTGCTGGCCACATTGGTGGTGTTGGCGGGATTTTTTGCCGGCGTATTTGTGGATCACCAGATGAAGCCTTACCAACGTAAGCGCGTAGAAGCATTTTTGGCGCCGGAGTCCGACCCGCAGGGCGCATCTTACAATGTGCTGCAGGCACAGATTGCCATGGGTTCGGGCGGCATATTGGGCAAAGGGCTGTTTTCGGGCACGCAGTCGCGCCTGGGTTTTGTACCGGAAAAACATACGGATTTTATTTTGGCTGTGGTGGGGGAGGAGCTCGGCCTGTGGGGCACGCTGCTGGTGCTGGGGCTGTACCTGGTGATTTTGTGGCGCATAGCGGTGGTGGCCTATACGGCCAGCGACCGATACGGCTATTTGGTGTGCAGCGGTATATTCGGCATGTTTTTAACGTATATGCTGATTAATTTCGGCATGCTGATCGGCCTGTTCCCCGTGGCGGGCATTCCGCTGCCGTTTATCTCTTACGGAGGCAGCAACCTGGTGTCCAGCATGCTGGCGCTGGGGGTCGTGCAGTCGGTTTATGCGCGGCGCATTACCTCGGGCTGAAGGTGCGGCTATGATAAACACCCCAAAAATTTATAAAATGCGTGTAGCGTTTACCGTGGCCGGAGTATGGGACCATAAACGCATTTTTGCGGCCCTGCGCGATATGGTTTTGCGCAGCGGGCTGCCTTTTGAGCCGGCCAAAGTAAACAAAAACTGGCCCCGCCTGGCTTACGGGCCCGCGCTGGGATACGGCCAGTACAGTTTGGGAGAATACGCCGATATTTATCTGTCTTCTCCCGTTAAAGAAGATGCGGCCCTGCAGGCCCTGAAAACTGCCTGCCGAACCGGCGTAACCGTTACGCGCGTACAGCGCGTGCCGTATGGGCTGCCGTCGGTAAGCAACCTGGCCGAAGTGTACCGCTACGGTGTGGAAGGGAATTTTGCTTTTTACCGTCCCAACCTGCCGGCGGAAGAGTTTTTTGAAGGGAAACATATTTTCGTAACCGAAGCCGCGCCCAACGGCATGACGGTGCAGCGGGATATAAAACCGTTTGTGCTGTCTGCGGTGCAGCCGCGGCCGGAGCGGGTGGAACTGCTTCTGCAGCGCTGTGGCGACAAAACCGCCAAGCCTGAACATGTCATCGCGGCGTGGCTGGGTGTACAGGTGCCCGCGGAAGCGGAGTTTACGCTGGAACGTTTAAAATTTATCAGAGAAGCGCTGTACTGGCGCGACGCGGCCGGAGAGCCGCACGCCATATAGCCAAGAGGATTTGTTATGAGTAAAAATACCGAAGAAGCGCCGAAGGTGGAGGTTATCGTCAACACCTCCTTTGAAGAAACGCGCATCGCCATTTTGGAAAACGGACGCATCAATGAACTGATGTGGGAGCGGCGCGGGTCGCTTAACATCGTGGGCAATATTTACAAGGCCACGGTGGAGAACGTCCTGCCCGGCATTTCCAGTGCGTTTGCCAATATCGGCTATGAAAAAAACGCTTATTTGTATATTTCCGACATTTTGGGTGCGGACCGCAAGAACATTGATAAAGTGCTCAAAAAAGGCCAGCAGATTATGGTGCAGGTGGTCAAAGATGCCATCGGTACCAAAGGTATGAAAGTAACCATGGACGTTACCCTGCCGGGCCGCTATCTGGTGCTGACGCCGCATCAGAGTTTTGTAGGCGTGTCCAAAAATATTGAAGACAGCGAAGCGCGCCATAAACTTAATGAAATCATGCAGGAGCTGGCCGAGAAACATTTAAACGGCATGGGCTGCATTGTGCGCACGGAAGCCGAAGAAGCCACCAAAGACGAGCTGGAGCGCGAAGTAAAATACCTCTACCGCCAGTGGCAGACCATTTTAAAGAAATTTGACACCCTGCCTTCCCCGGCCCTGCTGCATGAAGATATGGACGCGGTGCTGCAGGTAGCGCGCGACGTGCTTTCGGAGAATGCCGAAGTGTATTTGCTGGACAATAAAGACGATTATGAGCGCGTGCTGGATTTTGTGAAGAAAAATTCGCCGGAGCTGGCCGACCGCGTGAAACTTTACAAAGGCAAAACCCCGATTTTTGAGGCCTACGGCATTGAGCCGGAAATAGACAACCTGCGCAAAATCAAGCTGCCGCTTCCCAACGGAGGGAGTATCATTATCCAGGAAGCCGAAAGCCTGTGCGCCATTGACGTAAACACCGGCAAGTTTACCGGCAATAAATCCCAGGAAGAAACCGTCACGCAGACCAATATTGAGGCTGCGCAGGAAATTGCGCACCAGCTGCGCCTGCGCAATATCGGCGGGATTATCGTGATTGATTTTATTGATATGCGCAAGGCCTCCAGCCGCCACCGCGTGGTGGAGGCGCTGGCCAACGCAGTGCGCGGCGACCGCGCCAAAATACGCATTCTGCCTATTACGCGTCTGGGGCTGGTGGAAATGACGCGCGAGCGCAAACGTGAAAGCACAGGCAGTTTTATCAGTGAGGAGTGCCCGCAGTGCCACGGTTCGGGCCGCGTTTTGTCGGCCGAGAGCATGCGCATTAAAATACAGCGCGAAATTTATGACCTGACCAGCGGCCGTCCGGGCGGTAATTTACGTGTGGTGCTCCATCCGCTGTTGGCCGAAGCTGTTAAACAGAAACAGGCGGATATTGAAGAGAATATCCACCGGACGCTGAAAATCCAGTCCGACCCACAGCTGGCGTGGGAAGACTATAAAATCGTCTTGGAGTAATTTCCCGCCGAGTGTGCGTGGTTTTACCTATGAAGAAAGCTTTGTTTGTTTTGCTGGCCGCTTTGCTCTTGCCTGCTTCGCTGTTACATGCACAGGGAAAGACGGACATATATATTTTGGGAAGGGACAAGGGTTCCGTTTCGTCCCTGCAGGCCGGCGGCGTTACATTGGTGGACGCGCGCGCCACGACCAAAAAACTGGGCGGCAGCGTGGAGCTGTATGCCGCAGCCAAGCAAATTAAAGTGGCTTTCCCGGGCATGTATGCCATTTTAAGTGCCCCGTTGGCCGAAGCTGTTATCAATGCCCAAACCATCAAGCTGCCGGCGGAAATTATTGCTTCCGGCAGCAAGATTTTTGTGCCGGTGCAATTCTTTATGCTGCCGCAGGTGGAAAAAGCACTAGACAGACAGATTACGTTTGAAAACGGTGCGCTGGTGGTAGAGAAAAACTTCACGCTGGCGTTTACGGACAAAGAACAGAATGCCGCCTATGACCGCTTGCGCTTTTTCCAAAAATCCGGCGTATCCTTTACCTCCGAACAGACCAATAAGCATACTGTAGAGGCCGTTTTCCCCAATACGGTGCTTAAACGCAACGTGAGCATGCGCCTGAAAGATGATTTTATCCGATCTTTCACGCTGACCCAGCGCGGCAAGGACGTATTGCTTAAAGTGATTTTGGGTAAGAAAGGCCAAACATGGCGTTTGGCGCAGGAAGGAAGCGACTTGGTGTTTGCCGCAGCGGAAAAAACATTGCCCGGGGCGGCACCGGCCGTTTCTTCGGACGAGGCGGACACCGATGAGGCCGAAGAGCTGGATCTGACGCCTTCCGTATCGGGAACGGACGAAGATCTCCGTCCGCTGCCTGTTATCAAAGCCGAGCCCCAGCCGGTCATGACCAGTGGGGCGCCGGTCATCAAAGAAAAACGCAAAATCCGCATTATGATTGACCCCGGCCACGGCGGCAAAGACCCCGGTGCCACTCGCCGTGGCAGTTCACAGGAAAAAACACTGAATTTGACGGTTTCCAAACACTTGTACAATTACCTCAAAAAACAGGGTTTTGATGTAAAAATGACACGTACCAACGATACATTTGTCACGCTGGCCGGACGCAGCAAAATGGCCAATGATTTCCAGGCTGATTTGTTTGTATCCGTGCATACCAACGCCGCCAAACGTGCCGCAGCCAACGGATTTGAAGTGTATTTCCGTTCCGATAAAGCTACCGACAAAGAAGCCGCCGAAGTGGCCGCCTTTGAAAACGAAGCCTTGCAGTATGAAGAGGCGCATTACAGCTTTGTGGATATGTTGCTGGAGTCTATGGCCAAAAATGAGTTTATGAATGAAAGTTCCAAACTAGCGGGCCATATACGCAATTATGTATATAAAGAACCCGGCATCGGTATTGCCGTGCGCCAAAACAATGCCATACGCCAGGCCAACTTCTATGTGCTGCGCGGTGTGAAGGCTCCCGCCGTGCTGGTGGAAATGGGCTATATCAGCAGTGCCAAAGACCGCGCGCGGCTGAATAATAAGGCTGCCCAGAAGCGTATGGGCGACGGCATAGGCAAGGGCATTGTGTCTTATCTGAAAGCCGAAGGGAAGATAAAATAAAAGATTACCAAGATAAATACCGCCCCGCTGTTTAAGCGGGGCGGTTCATCGTCGGAGAGTTTATTTATAAAGAGAGGCCGTATATTCTCTTTTAAAATCCCGCCGCCGCTGTTCCCATTCGTTTTGCGGATAGGCTTCGGAAGTGTTGACGGCGTGGCCACTTTTGCATATCCAATCAGGGGAGTTTGTCTGCGGATGCTGCTCATCCCAGGCAACAACTTTTTTCATGATTTGTTTTAACTGTTCCGGGTCGTTCATAAGGGTTTCCGCTTTGGCGTAGGCATGCAGGGTTGGATGGACGATTTCCATATTTAGCAAAACCAAGTATTGGCTCACATACGGGTCTTTACACAGGGCGGAATCGGCGGCGGCGCGCATTTGTGCCAGGAAAACCCAAAAGAGGGTGTCTTGTATGGGAGCCTTCTGTATAGCCATGCGGTAAGCCAAGAAATAAAGATATTTGGGGCAGTATTGTGCAGCATGCTGTTGGAGCCAAGGAGTGATGTCCCGTTGGCGGCTTTTTACAATTAGATTTATAATTTCTTCTTCGTGGACATCCACCGTATTAATGGAAGTGATATCGCCTGCTTGGGTAATTTTCGTTTCGGTCCGGTAGGTGTGTTGTAAGAGTTCTTTTAATTTGTGCAAATCCGCCGATTCTCCCGCAGATGGGTTTGAAGCATGACGGAAAATTCGTATTCCTGCCAATACGACCAAACATAGGCAAACTATACCAATAAAGGCTTTTAGCATAAGAGTTTGGTTCCTCCGAATAGCATATATAAAAATTCAGTATAACATATTTCGTCTGTGACATCCGGGCAAATTGCTACAATATAGCCATGAAGTTTTATTTTTCCCTGTTTTTTATTTTCTTTAAAATCGGCCTGTTTACGCTGGGCGGCGGATACGCCATGCTGCCTTTGATAGAGACCGAAATTGTGGACAAACGGCGCTGGATAGACAAAAAAGAGTTTTTGGATTTGACCGCACTGGCCCAGTCCGCCCCGGGGGTTTTAGCTGTCAATATGGCGGTTTTTGTGGGTTACAAATTGCGTTCTCTGCCGGGAGCCGTAACGGCCACGCTGGGGGCGGTGTTGCCTTCTTTTCTGATTATTCTGCTGATTGCGGTGTTTTTGCGGGATTTTCGTCATATTCCTGTGGTGGAAAGTATTTTTATGGGGATACGTCCCGCCGTGGTGGCACTGATTGCCGTGCCTGTATTTACGCTGGCGCGCGCCGCTGGCGTTACTTGGAAAACCGCCTGGGTGCCCGTGCTTTGCGCGCTGGCGGTGTGGCTGGGCGGGCTGTCCCCCGTGTATATTGTACTGCTGGCCGGATTGGGGGGCTGGCTGTTCTGCCGGGAGAAAGCCAAATGATTTACTGGCAGCTGTTTAAAACATTTTTTAAAATCGGCCTGTTCAATTTCGGCGGTGGGTATCCGATGATTTCGTTTATCCAAAACGAAGTGGTATTTAAGCACGGCTGGCTGGGCACAGCAGAATTTACCGATATCGTGGCTGTCAGCCAAATGACCCCGGGGCCCATAGGCATTAATATGGCCACCTATACGGGCTATGCCGCGGCCCATGACTTTTGGGGAGCGGCGGCCGCCACGCTGGCCGTCTGTCTGCCGTCGTTTATCGTAATGATTTTGCTGACGCGTTATTTTCTGCGCCATCAGGACAGCCCCGCCGTTAAAGCCGTGTTTAAAGGCTTGCGTCTGGCCATTGTGGGGCTGATTGCTTCCGCCGCGCTGGTGCTGGTAAATAAAGAAAATTTTACCGGCTGGATAAGCGGGTTGATTTTTGCTGTTTCTTTCCTGGCCGTATATCGTTTCAAATGTAATCCCATTCATTTAATCCTTTTGGCCGGCGCTTCCGGCTGGCTGTTGTATTAATTTTTTGCCGCGCTTGTTTCTTTTTTCTTAACGAAAAGAACAGGTATTGTTGCGCTTTGCGAAAGAGGATACTCTTTTAACTAATACCGATAAATGGATAAAAAGACCTAAAAGTTAGGTGGGACTAAATTTATTTGTTAGTTATGCCTAACTTTTGTTATAATAAATACACAAGGAGAGAAATATGAATATGTATAAAAGTATAAAAATTCTTGCTGTTGTTGTCCTTTTTGTCGCGGCCCCTTTGCTTTTAGCCGCTGAAGCTTCCGCTACTGCTGAACGGTCTGCCGCCGTTGCTGAAGTGGCAGAAAAAGCCGCAGAACGGGTACGGTGTGCTCAGGCTTTGGATTTGTCTACTGTGCGTACCACCTGGGAACGCTGTGACGTATACGTTTCCCGCTCTCGCGGAAACGGCAAACGCGTGCGTGTGGTAAAAGCCTGGACTTGCAAAGATGTTGTAACCAACTGCGGGGCGGTGGTCAAAGATGGAAAAGTATATGCCAGCGCCGGATGTTATTATGCAGCCAAGGGCAAAAACCAAAGCTTGTCTTTAAAGGACAGCCGTTTAATTGATTCTTCCGGGAGGAGCACTTCTCTTTTGAAGAAACTGTCCCAAAAGGTCAAAGACTTTGTGGTATTTTATTTGAAATAAATTGGGGACGTACCAGTCATGGGGTAAATCGGCGCGGTTTGCGCTAATACGCATGGGGACCCGCGCCTCCTGAATGAGAAAATGCGCCGCATCTGCCATAGATGCGGCGTTTTTTATATGTATGAGGGGTAATTATTCCCGTGCATTTGTTACAATAAACAAAAACAGGAGGGGAAAATGGGGAAAAGATATATATTGGCAGTACTGCTTTTGGCGGGGATGTGTTCCGGCGCGGCGGCGGCCTTGCCGGAAATAGCGTTATTGCCGCCGGATAAAACACGGGGTACGGCGGTGATGCAGGCCTTGTCCGAGCGCAAATCTACGCGTGTTTTTGCGCCGGAAAAGCTGACAAGGAGGGATTTGTCTGATCTTTTATGGGCCGCCAACGGCGTAAACCGCCCCGACGGCAAACGCACCGCTCCGTCCGCCTTAAACCGCCAGGATATAGATGTTTATGCCGCCTTTGAAGAAGGCGTATACCGCTATGATGCGCCGTCCCACAGCCTGGTGCCGGTGGCGGAAGGGGACGTGCGCCCCGTCAAAGCGCCGGTTGTGCTTTTGTTGGTGGCCAAAGAAGATACGGACTATGCCCCCATAGACGCGGGCATTGTGTCGCAAAATATTTACCTATTTTGTTCCGGCGTGGGGTTGGCTACGGTAACGCGCGGCTCCATGGATGCGGACAAATTGGCCAAAGCGCTGAAGCTGACGGGAAAACAAAAAGTCATTTTAAACCAGCCGGTTGGCTATTTCCAAAAAACAAGCAAGGAAAAAAAGGTAGAGAAAAAAGGCGAAAAATAATCAACCATTAAAAAACCCCGCTTTCCGGCGGGGTTTTTGATGGGTATTAATTGGGTTGAACGGGTGTTTGCTCCGCAGGCTCCTGGCTGCCTTCCGGTGCGGCCGGCCCCTGCGGCGCTGCGGCCTGTGTGTCCGTTTCGGTGAGGGCCGGCTCCTGTGCGGGAGCGTCCTCCTGCGGCGTATATTTTAAGTCCAGCGCAGCAAACACCGCCCCGCGGTTGTCATTTAACCAGCGGCGGTGCGCCTTGTATTCGGGGCAGTACTGCGCCACCAGCTGCCAGTATTCCGTACCGTGGTTCATATGTACCAGGTGCGAAAGTTCATGCACGATCAAATAATCGCGTATGGCAGCGGGCATTTTAATGATGTGATAGGTATAATTAATGTTTTTCTTGGCCGAGCAGCTGGCCCAGAGCGACTGCTGGTTTTTGACGGTGATATTGTTGTACTGTACGCCCATTTTTTGCGCCCACTGCGCAGTTTGCTCGCGCAGAACTTCGCCCGCTTTTTCGCGCAGCCACCGTTCCGCCAGTGCATTGGGGTCGGCCTGCGGCGTCTGAATATACACGTCAAAAGCCTGGCCGTTAAATTCCACGCCTTCTTCCTGGTCCGGCGTCAAATGCACCCGCGCGGGATACAAAGCCCCTTCATAGAGGATTTTGCCCGCTTCGGTTTCGGCGTTTTCTTCCGCCCCGCCGAACACTTCCGGCATTTCTTTTTTGAGGCGTTCAATAAAAAGTTTTACGTCGCTGATGACGCTTTGCGTATCGCTCATAAATTTATTATATCAATTTGGTTTTGCTTCCCGCGCCGGCTTTTGTGGAAAAATGCGGAATATTTTATACAATAGCCTATATAACGGAGGGAACCGTGAGCCAGGAAAATTTGAAAAAGACCCCACTTTGCGCCGCCTGCGAGGCCGCCGGCGGAAAAATGGTGGATTTCCACGGGTGGCTGCTGCCCGTGCAGTTTGAAAGCATTATCGCCGAGCATAAAGCCGTGCGCGAAGGCGCGGGCATGTTTGATGTGTCCCATATGGGGCAGGTGTTTGTGGAAGGGCCGGACGCGTGGAAGTTTTTGCAGTACGTCAATACCAATAACATCAAAAATACCCCGGGCACGGGAACCTATTCCCACATTACGGACGAACAGGGCCATATTATTGACGATGCGATTTCCTTTTGTTTGACGCCCGAGAAATTTTTGGTGGTGGTAAACGCCGCCTGCATTGATACGGACATGGCCTGGTTTAATAAACACGCGGCCGCATTTAACGTAAAAATTACCGATGACAGCGCCCGCTGGGGCATGATTGCCCTGCAGGGGCCGCAGGCGCTGGACCACGCGGCCAAACTGATTGACGGCGTGAAAGACATGGCTCGCTTTACGATTAAAGAAATCACGCTTTACGGCGCGCACGGTTATGTAACACGCACGGGGTACACCGGTGAGGACGGGGTGGAAATTATGGCCTCTCCCGAAGCCATTGTCAATGTGTGGGACGCCTTGCTCGCGTCCGGCGTCAAACCCTGCGGATTAGGCGCGCGCGACGTGCTGCGCCTGGAAGCGGGATATCTGTTAAACGGTACGGACGCCGACGGCCGCCAAACCCCGTATGAGGCGGGGTGCGGCTGGGTGGTCAAGCTGGCCAAAGAAGATTTTATCGGCAAAGCCGCGTTGGAAGCGCAAAAGGCCGCCGGACTCAAACGCCGCCTGACGGGCTTTGTGCTCACGGGGGCGGGCGTGCCGCGCTCCGGCTGCAAAGTGTTTAAAAACGGCGCGGAAGCAGGCGTGCTGACCAGCGGCACCTATTCGCCGTTATTTAAAGGCATAGCCGTCGGTTACGCCGATACGGATTTACAGGAAGGGGAAGAAGTGGAAATAGAAGTGCACGGGCGGAGAATTCCGGCCAAAAAAGTCAAAACACCGTTTTACAAAAACCGGGTATAAAAAAGGAGAAAAATTATGCACAGCGCAGAAAACAGCAAATACGCCAAAACCCATGAATGGGCCCATATGGAAGGCGACACCGCTACCGTGGGCATCAGCGACCACGCCCAGCAGGAAATCGGCGATATCGTTTTTATTGATTTGCCCAAAGTGGGCCAGCAGGTGACGGCGGGGCAGAACTGCTGCGTTATTGAGTCGGTCAAATCCGCCAGCGAAATTTACGCCCCCGTCAGCGGCGAAGTGGTGGAAGTCAATGAAGCCCTGAAAACCGAGCCCGGCCTGGTCAACCAGGAGCCGCACGGCAAAGGCTGGCTGTTTAAAATCAAATCCACCGCGCCGGCCGAATATGAAAGCCTGATGGATTTGTCCGCCTACAAAGAAAGCATCAAATAATTTCGTGTATCCCCCGCCTGAGCGGCGGGGGATTTTTAAAGAGGATTTTATGTTTATTTCCAATACCCCCGAAGACAAAAAACAGATGTTGGAAAAAATCGGAGTTTCGTCGCTGCCCGATTTGTTTAAAGATATCCCGCAGGATTTGTTATACCCCGCTCTGAACCTGCCGCCCGCGCTGACCGAAGGCGCGCTGACGGCCCATATGCATGCGCTGGCCGCCAAGAACAAACCCCTGTTAAATTTTGCCGGCGCGGGCTGTGAGGAACATTTTATCCCCGCCGCCGTGAATGCTTTAAGCTCGCGCGGGGAGTTTTTAACCGCTTATACTCCGTATCAGGCCGAAGCCAGCCAGGGCACCCTGCAAACCATTTACGAATTTCAAAGCTGCATTTGCGAACTTTTTGACATGGACGTATGCAGTGCGTCGCATTATGACGGCGCCACCGCCCTGGCCGAAGCCTGCGCCGCGGCGCAGCGCGTGAACAACAAAAGCAAAGTTTTGTATTCGGCCGGACTGCACCCGCATTATAAAGAAGTGCTGAAAACCTATTTAAAACACACGCCCGGGCTGAAGCTGGAAGAAGTGCCGCTGAAAAACGGCACGCTGGACCTGGACGCGTTAAAAGAAAAACTCACGCCGGATACGTCCTGCTTTGCCGTGGCGGGGCCGAATTTCTTCGGCCAGCTGGAGCCGCTGGAAGATATTGCGGCGTTGACGCACGGCGCGGGCGCGCTTTTGGTGTCCGTGGCCAAGCCGCTGGCCCTGGCGCTGGTACATACGCCGGGGCAGTACGGGGCCGATTTTTCCGTGGCCGAAGGGCAGGTGTTGGGCAACGCCATGAATTTCGGCGGGCCCGGGCTGGGTATTTTTACCTGTAAAAAAGAATACGTCCGCCAGGTGCCCGGGCGCATTGTGGGCATTGCCAAAGACAAAGAAGGCAAACGTTCTTTTGTACTGACACTGCAGGCGCGCGAGCAGCATATCCGCCGCGAGCGGGCCGCGTCCAATATTTGCTCCAACCAGGCTCTGTGCGCCTTAAACGCCGTCATTTACCTGACGCTTTTGGGATACGAGGGCCTGCGCGAAGTGGCGGAACTGAATTTGGAAAAAGCCCACCGCCTAAAAGATATGCTGCTCTCTGACGGGCATAAGCTGAAATTTGACGGGCCGTTTTTCAATGAATTTGTGCTGGAGCTGAACGCGCCGGCCAAACAGGTAATTAAAAAGCTGGCCAAAAAAGGCATAGCCGCCGGCTTTGATTTGGGCCTTGTCAGCAAAGAGCTGAAAAACTGCCTGCTGGTCTGTGCCACGGAAACCAAAACCGAAGCCGACCTGCAAAAATATGCGGACGCCATGAGGGGGTTTTAATATGCCGGAAATTTTTAAACAGAACGCTTTAAGCATAGAGAAATCCGTCCCGGGCCGCCGCGGCGTACGCTTTGAAAAACCGCTTTTTACGCCGGACAAATATGTACCCGCCAAATACCTGCGCACGCATACCCCGCGCCTGCCGCAAATGAGCGAGCTGGACACGGTGCGGCACTTTACCAACCTGTCCCGGCAGAACTATTGTTTGGACAGCCATTTTTATCCGCTGGGTTCCTGCACGATGAAATACAACCCGAAGGCCTATGACGTGTTAAGCGTGCTGGAGCCGCTGGCCAACGCCCACCCTTTTGCGCCGGAAGAAGCGGTACAGGGCACGTTGGAGATTTTGTATAACCTGCAGGAAATGCTCAAAGAAATTACAGGCTTGGCCGCGTTTACGCTGCAGCCCGCAGCAGGCGCTCAGGGCGAGCTGACGGGCATTTTGGCCGCGCGTGCGTATTTTGACGCGCAAAAGGACAAAAAACGCACGGAAGTCATCGTGCCGGACACCGCACACGGCACTAATCCGGCCACATCGCATATGGCGGGCTACACGGTAATCAACATTAAATCCGGCCCCGACGGCTGCGTGGACAAATCCGCGCTGAAAAACGCGTTGTCGGAGCGGACGGCGGTGGTTATGCTGACCGTGCCCAACACGGTGGGGCTGTTTGAAAAAGACATACGGCAAATTGCGGATATGGTGCACGCCGCGGGGGCGCTTTTATACATGGACGGGGCCAACTTTAACGCGCTGATCGGCGCGGTAAAGCCCGCGTCTTTTGGCATTGATTTAATGCATTTAAACCTGCATAAAACCTTTGCCGCGCCGCACGGCGGCGGCGGGCCCGGTTCCGGCCCCGTGGGCGCCAATGACAAACTGGCCCCGTTCCTGCCGCGTCCCGCGGTGGAAAAGAAAAACGGCAAATTTACCTTAAACGCCCGCCTGCCCAAAAGCCTGGGCCGCATGAAAGCGTTTTACGGCAATATCGCCGTGTGCATACGGGCCTATTGTTTCCTGCGCCAGTATGACGGGCAGACGCTTAAAGAAGTGGCGGAAAACGCCGTTTTAAACGCCAATTATGTGCGGGTGTGTCTGAAGGACGAATTCCCCGCGTATTTTGACGCGCCGTGCATGCACGAATGTGTGCTGACTCTGGACAAAGACAAAATGAACGGCGTGCGCACGGCCGATATCGCCAAACGCCTGCTGGATTACGGCTTTTACGCGCCGACCATTTATTTCCCGCTGATTGTGCCGGAAGCCATGATGATTGAGCCGACGGAAACGGAAAATAAACAGACGCTGGACGCGTTTATAGAGGCCCTGCGGCGCATTTTTGAAGAAGCGCAAAAAGAGCCGCAGACGGTGCATGAGGCGCCGCTGACCCAGTCGGTCAAACGCATAGACGAGGTCAGCGCGGCGCGTGAGCCAAACCTGCGCTGGTAGTTTTATACGGCGCGGGCGGTCCCCGCGCCTTTTTTATGGCACAACATATTTTAACCCCCGCTTTAAACGTGTTTGAGCATATGGCACTGGACGAGGTGCTGGCGCAGTCCGTACCGGCCGCGCCCGTGCTGCGTTTTTATCATTGGACGGCGGGGCCCGCGGTGACGTTTGGCTACGGGCAGTTTTATGACAGCGTGCGCGCGCAAACGCCGCCGCAGGCCGGCCCTTTGTGCCGCCGGCCCACGGGCGGGGGCATGGTGCTGCACGGGGAAGACTTGACCTTTAGCCTGGTGTTTCAAACAGGGCACAAGCCCAAAGAAATTTATGCGGCTTTGCACGGCGCCATAGAGCGGGCCCTGCTGGAACAGGCCCATCTGGCCAGTCTGCGCCAGGGGGCGGTGCCCGCTTCGGCTTATGCCCCGCAGCAAAACGGCGCGGCCGGCGGTTGCTTTGTAAATCCTGTACAAGACGACTTGCTGGTAAACGGACAAAAAATTTTAGGCGGAGCCATACGCCGCTTCGGCTCCGCGGTGCTGTATCAGGGGTCTTTACAGTGCGCGTGCGCACGGACAAACCCCGTTTTTCGGCGTGCCGTCAGCGCAGGCGCGGCGGCGTGGCTGGGCGTTGTGTTTGAAGCACGTCCTGCGGCGCAGGAAGTTTTATCCGCCTCGCGCGCATTGGCCGTTTCGCAATACCAAACGGCGGCCTGGAACGAAAAATTTTAACATGTGATGAAGAATTTTTTAAAACTCCTGCTGGCGCTTGCCCTGCTGCCCACCGCGTTTTTTTGCGCGGCGGAAGTGTTGGGCGCGTTTTGGGAGGTGGTTAAAGATTTCCGCACGGCCGTGGAACTGCTGGCAGGAGCGGCCCTGTACTGCGCCGTCCACTTCTGCGGATATCATTTTGACCGCATGTATGTGTGGGGGCATGAAACCACGCATGCCGCGCTGGCCATGCTGTTTGGCTTTCG
>CALUVA010000021.1 GCA_944324105.1 uncultured Elusimicrobiales bacterium | reverse complement strand
AGGCAGAGTAGGCCGCTTAGAGTAATGGTTCTCACGGGTCTTTAGGCCCGACAGAATCCGGGGTATGGGCCGTCATCAGATAAAAGCCGCCTTTTTGAGGCGGCTTTTTATATCCATCTTTTACCCGATAAAAGACCCCTCCGATCCTGTCCGGAGGGGTTAAGCCATATTCAAAAAACCATTAAATCACGTGGTTTTCCTGCAACATTTCTTTGGCATTTTTAAACACATCATCCGGCGTAATCAAACGCATGCATTTAAAATGACCCTGGGGGCATTTTTTGCCGCCGTGCAGCGCGCAGGGACGGCAGGACAGGCCTTTGACCTCCAGCACGCGGTGGCCGTGCCCGTACGGGAAGAACCCGAGCTCGCGCGTGGTCGGCCCGAAAATGGCCAGCGTCGGCACATTAAACGCTGTCGCAATATGCATAGGGCCGGAATCATTCGTGATAAAAAGTTTAAAATGCGGCATCAGCGCCATTAAGTCGGCCAGGCTGGTTTTGCCGCACAGGTTGGCGCAGTGCCCCTGTGAAATCTGGCAAAGCTTTTCGCCCAGGTCCGCATCTTTTTTGCCGCCGCCCACAATTACGGTCTGCACGTGCAGCTGCGTTTCCAGGCGGCTGATGAGTTCGGCAAAGTTTTCAAAGGGCCAGCACTTGGTCGGCCAGGCGGAGCCCGGGTGGATGCCCACCAGCGTTTTGCCTTCCAGGTTGTAATCCTTCATCAGGCGGGCCACATTTTCTTCGGCCGAAGGCGCGTAGCGCATATTGAGTTTCTCGGCCTTAAAGTTTTCTTTCACAATGCCGTGCAGCAGGGATAAATTGCGCTCCGCGTCATGTATCATCCAGTTAAACGGAATGGTCTTGGTATACAGAAACCACCCTTCGCTGGACGTAAAGCCGATGCGTATGGGCACGCGCGAAAGCCAGGCAATCAGCGCGCTTCTAAAGCTGCGGTGCGGCACCAACAAAATGTCTATGCCGGCCTGCTTGATGGCTTTGGCGGTTTTCCACACGCCAAAAATCTTGTTCCAGCCGCGCTTGTCATTTAAAATAATTTGATCCACCTCACGCATGGGGCGGAAAATATCTTCCGTCTGCGGGCGGGTAATTACCACAATTTTGGCGTCGGGGAACAGTTTGGCCGTCTTTTGTATCAGCGGGGTGGTCAACACGCTGTCGCCAATAAACGAGGTCTGAAAAATACCAATTTTGTTTATTTTTTTGCCGTCCAGATTGGCATGTTTGTAGGCCCAGTCTCCCAGCTCGGGGTTTTTGTACAGCACGGGCACATCCCAGTCTTTCAGGGTTTCCAAATACCGCTCCAGCGTGTGTTTTTCCAGCACGGGCGAATTCTTTTTAAATTTGACGTAGAGGCGGCGCGCCACGGGGTTTTTGCTGTAGCGCAGCTTATGGGGGATATGGCTGAAAAAGCCGATTAAAATACTTTTTAAATTAGAATGCAAATCCAGGTAATGCGTAAAATGCCCCGCACGCACCTGGCGGATATTGCCCCACAGGCCCTTTT
Source organism: uncultured Elusimicrobiales bacterium (assembly GCA_944324105.1). Classification (GTDB taxonomy): domain Bacteria; phylum Elusimicrobiota; class Elusimicrobia; order Elusimicrobiales; family Elusimicrobiaceae; genus Avelusimicrobium. The sequence continues at coordinate 17,677 of CALUVA010000021.1, read as the reverse complement.
TGGCCACCATAATTTCATCAATATCGGGGTGGCCGGCCAGCACCTGGGCAAACTGGGGCTTGACCAGCAGGGTAATATGGCTTTGGGGCCATTTGGCTTTTAAATTTTTGTACACCGGCGACGACAGCACAATATCGCCCAGCGAGGACAGACGAACGACCAAAATTTTAGGCTGATTTTCGCTCATAATTCTCCACCGCTTCCATGGTTTTTTGGGTGGCCCCTTTAAACTTCAGGGCCGTCAGCCGCGCTTTGGCGGCCATGTTTTCCAGCGCGGCCGGGTCTTTGAACAAACGCAGCACCGTCCGCTCCAAATTTTCTTCATCCACCAATACCCCCCCGCCGGCAGACAGCAGCGCATGTGCTACGTCCGGCGTATGGTGGAAACTCTTGCCGAATAAAACCGTTTTGCCCAATATGGCAGGCTCCAGCAAATTATGCGCCCCGCGCGGGGCGATGCTGCCGCCCACAAAGGCCAGCTGTCCCACCGCATACAAAGACTGTAATAGCCCCATCACATCCGCACACAGCAGTACGCAGTTTTGCGGGCGTTTTTTATCACTCACAAAAGCATAGGCCAGCGGCTGGGTGGAAAGTGCGGTTTTAATTTCCGCTTTCCGCTCCAAATGGCGCGGGGCAAAAATGACTTTTATGCCTTCTTCGGCCCATTTGGGCGCGGCTTTTAAAATCAGTTCTTCCTCCAGCGGGTGCGTGCTGCCGCACACCAGCACGGGGGCTTTTTCCCAGTTCAGCTGTTTGAGCAACTCCCGGGCTTCTTTTAATTTGCCGGGCGTATCATTCAAAGTATCATATTTCACATTACCGCAAATGCGCATACGGTCCCGGGGCAAACCCAATGTTTTGTACCGGGCGGCTGCATCCGCGTCCTGCATACAGGCCAGCGACAAACGGCCGAACAGCATTTTAAACAAAGGCCGCACATAAGCATAAGCTTTGGTGCTTTTGCGGGAAATACGCGCATTGAGCAAAATAACGGGTACGCCTTCATTTTCGGCGGCGGCAATCATATTGGGCCAGATTTCACGCTCCACAATAAACAGGCGGTGCGGCTTGGCCGCGCGCAGGAAGCGGCGTGCATTGGGATAAAAATCCAGCGGCACCAGCAGGGCCTTGGAAACGTCGGGATTCTTTTCGGCTTCGGCTTTGCCGGCGGCGGTACTGGTGGTAACCAACAGCTCCTTGCCGTAAAAAGCCTTCAATTGTTTCATCAGCGCCGATACGGATTTCACTTCCCCCACACTGGCACAGTGTACCCACAGGGCCCCCTGCGGGATAAGAGAGGGATCCTCCAGAGCAAAGCGTTCTTTGAGTTCCTGTTTCAGGGTTTTCAATACGCGCCGACGCGGGGAAAAAACAAACCCCAGCAACACCCCCAGGGCGGCAAACGGGAAAGCCAAATTGGTGATAAACAGCAAAAAATTACCCATATATGTCATTATAATAATTTTGTTTATCCTTCCGGCAAACAGATTCAAATTTATGATGGCCGGCAGGAATGTATTAGCATCTTCACACTTCACGCGCCAGCGTATAGGCCATCACTTTTTTTGCCCCCGCCGCCTTTAACGCTTCGGCACAGCCTTCCAGCGTCGCGCCGGTAGTAGCCACGTCATCTATCAGCAAAATGGTTTTTCCCTTCACGGCTTCGGGACGCACACAGGCAAAAGCCCCGTGCATATTCTGCAAGCGCCCTTCCCGCCCGAACCCTGTCTGGCTGGGCGTATTGCGCACGCGCAGCAACACATCCTCCGCTTCCGGCAAATGCAAGGCCGGGGCCAGGGCACGCGCCAGCAAGGCCGATTGGTTATAGCCGCGCCGCTTTAACTTTTTGACATACAGCGGCACAGGCAGCAACAACTGCGCATCATGCAAATCCGGATATTTATCCCATTCCCGCGCCATATACTGTGCCAAATAAACGCCTAACTGCATCCGGTCTGCATATTTAAACGCGTGGACCAGCGCACGCAGCGGAGGATTGAACAGCACGGCGGAACGTATGGTTTTGCAAGCAAAAGAGCGGGCTTTGCTGCCGCGGCACTGATAGCAATGGGCCCCTCCGTCCGGCAACGGTTTGCCGCAGCGGCGGCAGTACAAAGGGCCGGGGACCTGCACCAACGCTTCGCAGCCGGCACACAGCGGGCGGTCCCACCCAAACGGCAAATCCTTCCGGCAGGCATAGCAGGTACGCGGCAGCAACACATGCAGCACGCCGCGGCAAAGGCCTTTAAAACTGAATAGTAAGGTTGGCCGCCAGGCTGTAGGCCATATAATCTTCGGTTTCCACATAGGCATGCGTCAGCCACTGCACCGATCCCGCCAGATTCACACGCAGGTTCTGCGACAGTTCATAATCCAGAGAAGAAGTAATATCCAGCAAATCATAGTTGTCGTTTACTTCCACGGGCGATTCCCGCGTGGTATACGACACCGTCGTATCCCAGATAACGCGGTTGGTGGCATTATATATACGGTTGATAAAAGGCAGCTTAATGCCGCGCGGCAAATTGAAATCCAGGCGGGCGGTCAGGCTGGGCGTTACTTCTGTGCTGCCTTCGCTGAGTTGACCGTTTACCAAACGGTTTTCATATACGTTGCGTGTAATTTTGGGCGTAAAACGCCAGTTCCCCAGATAGAAAGATGTCTGGGCGGAAAATTCTTCCTCCACGGAACTGCTCAGGCTTTGGCCGGCGCTCAAATCATCTTCATTGGATGTAGTGCGGTCATACACCAACACCGTATCAAACTTATTAAACAGCAGGAAGCGTAAATCTCCGCCGTAGCTGCGGGTCAGTTCCTCGCTGCTGTCCAGCGTGGTATTTTCTATTTCGCTGTAACGCAGTTTCATATTCACGGAATTAATCCAACGGCCGCCATGAAAAAATTTCTCCATATCGGACATGGAAACCACCAAATCCGGCAATGTCAGACTCTTGGATTCATATTCCGTTCCCGTTTGGTTATTTTGCTGCACACTTTGGCTGAAATTGTTCAAAATGGATAAGGTTTTAAGCGGAGAAAGCATTCCGCCCCAGTTATATTCGGCAAAAGGACTCCAGCGCTGCGAAGAAGTAATGGTATCGCGCAGCACCAGACTTTGGCGGCTGGAATAATCGCCGGTACCGGAAAGAGAAGAACGTATCCACAATTCTTTTTTGGAATCAAACCCTTCATCCACATAATTCCAAGAATCCGCATCCTGCAGGCGGTAGCTGGAAGAAATAACCAGGTTTTTAAACAGCTTGCTTTTCGGCAGAATTTCATTTCCGTTCAGCGTCAGCGACACGCCCCCGTCGGAGCTGCGGTTTAAACTTTTGAGTTCGCCTGCCTCAAAATCCCGGCTCTGCCCTGCGCTGTTTGTTACGGTACGGCTGGTCAGGTTATTACTTTCCGTCGTGGAAATATTGTAGCTGACGGACGGGGCCAGCCATTTGGCAATGCGCCAGGTACTGTTAAAGCCAGCACTTTGGTTCATACTTTTGGGATAGCGGCGGTCCGTGGCCGTATCCTGGGAGGTATACTGCAGGCGTTCTTCCGTACTTTGCGTCAGCGAATAACTGGGCGTTATGTTAAAGTTTTTGGTCGGTTCATAACTGACCTTCATGTTCATTTTCTGGGTATCTTCATCCGTATTATAATAATTGGAAGATTCCAAATGCTTTTCCTGGGCATAATCTATGGTTGTATTGGTGTAAGAATAACCGGCGTTCAGGCTTTTCACGGCCCCCTGGGAAGTATGCGTTACGGTTAAGGCATATGTTTGGGCTTTGTCCTTGCGCTGCATTAAATCATATTCCACCTGGTCCATGGTATATTGGAGGCTGACTTTAGGCAAATTCCCTTTGATAAAGTCCCCTTTAATGTTTGCCTGCTGGCGTTCCACGCTGCCTTTGTCCAGGGAACTGACGGTATTGTAATCATCCGAAGATGTAACATACGGGGTAACGGTGGTACTGCGGTTAAAGGTAGCTTCCATGGGAAATTCCTTAATCTTGTCCACTTTCAGGAAATATTCTTCCTCCGTTACTTCCTGGTTGGTAGCCACGGCCAACGGCGTTTCAAAAGTACCGTCCTGGTGTTTGTATTTGGCACCCGCGCTTCCCCAGCCATCCAGGCGCACGACCGTTTCCCCCATATATGCCGTACCCGTGGTAGTAACCGATTCGGCCAGGTGAATTACATTGAGCCACACCGACCCGCTGCTGCCCGTGCCCACATAAGCGCCGCTGTCGTCCGTTTCTTTTTCCACACCGGCCATAATCATACTGACCTGCTGGAAGTTCATAATGCCGGTAGTCGTGCGCACGTGGGACACGCGTACGCCGTAATCTTCGTTAGAGGCATTTTCAAACGTATCGGGCACGCCGTCCCCGTCGCTGTCCACCATGCGCAGGGAAATCAGACGCCACTGGGCGAAATCCAAGGGCACGGTTACTTTGTCATAGTTTTCGTCCGTACCCACTTTCATAAAAAACTCGCTGCCGGCATTGGACGGATCACTGTAAAGCAGGAAACGGAACTCTTTATGTTGCGTAAAATCCATTTCGGAAAAATTGCGGTTGGCATACAGGCTGTCATCGTTTACCTGGGTAGTGTCAAAGGTAATATTCAGAGCCTGGTCCATCACATTGGCAGAATCATTTTGTTGCCGGTAATCCGCCACGGAACCATACAAATAACGGAATACCTGGGTGCCATCCCCGTTATTCTCAGAAAAGATAGGTACATAATCGGCATTATCTACATTATTAATACCGGAAACGGCAAATTGTTCCGGTTCCAATCCTTCCTGCGGGTTCCAGGCCGTGCCGGAGAGAGATATGTTGGCAATTTTTATGGTTCCGCTTAAACGGCCGGCGGCGCGCATCTCATCGGTCAGTTTTAACGTAATGCGCAAATGGCGCACAGCCGTCCAGTTATCTTTATCTCCGTCGGCAATATCCAACGGCTCGGTTACCGTACGCCAGCCATTATAGGAAAGGCCGTTGTCAGGCAGACCGGAAATGGAATGGTTTCGATCGGCCAGCACCGTGTTGGAAGGAGCATAACCAAAATTACCCCCTGTCATTTCTTCTTCGCTGTCATAACGGCCGTTGTGGTTTAAATCCTGGGTGTCGATACGTCCGTTGGGCTGCGTCTGGCGGTTATAAATGTTGTTGGCAAACGGATTAAAACGTTGCAGGGTTCCGTCCGGGTTGGCAAACCACCAGCCCTGGTCTTCGTTTGGCACCAGCGTCTCTAAACAATTAACGTCTTCCGTTTTGGGAACCGCCGTAGTCGGACTGCAGCTGGTATACATACCCTGCTGGCCGGCCGCCAGTCCATCCGGGACGGACAGCGGGTTGGCCGAGTCGGAATATTCGCTGATATTACCGAAAGTAACGTTAATTTGCGGAGCAGGCGTATTGCTGCCTTCCCCCAGCATGGTCATCTCAAAAGAAGTCTTGGACGACAGGTCCACCCCGCTGTCGCTTAACGGATACACAATGGATATCTCGTCATGGTCATCAAATCCCTGATTTACAGCCTGGCTGAAGTCATAGTTAATCACCAACACCTGCTGCTGCTCACTGTAGGAAGCGGCGGCATGGGGATTGATTTCCAGTGCAGGCAGCTCCTGTGTGTCCCAAGATACCGAATCTAAAAATGAAGGATTTCCGTTGGGGTTGGCCGCAATCGTCCAGTCATAAAAAATATTGCTCCCGGAGGTCTGTATACTTACCTCGTTCATACTGTCTATCATGGCATAACCAAACGGGTTTTCATTCTTTTCGCTGCGGGCCACCTCCGCTCCGACGTCTACGGACAAGCTGTCCGTTATCTTTACATCATCGGCACGGATATCCGCGCCATACACCAACAGATCCTGGGCATAATCTCCTACTTGGGGGACAGTTTCCGGCTTGTCCAGGCCTTCTTTCAGCACGGTAGCGCCCAGTTTGATTTTGTCAAACAATTTATAATCCAAACGTCCCCCGATAAGGGAATTGTTGGAACTGGAACCGTCGGCCGTATCATAAGTAATATCTATTACGGAATCATCAGTGATGCGATCCCCGTCGTAAATAGTCAGATAGCCAGAAGTATAATCTATGTAATAATCGTTGTTTCTCTGCAACGGAATACCGTTTAATTTGACGGTTTCGGATTCCACCACCATACCCGCTTCCACAAAATAGGTTTTGACGGTGGAGGTGTATTCCACCTGAAATTTGCGGTTTTTGGAGGATACGGGCGTGGCGTTATACAACCCCAAATCGTCATTCATGCGCTGTTGCAGCTCAAAAATACCCTCGTCAAAATCCACGTCAATGGTGGAAGGATAGACCTGTTGCGGGCTGGCGCTGCTGCCTACATCCTGGCCGTTGGCGTCCAAAAGATTCAATAAAAAGTTACCTTTTCCATTGTCGCGGGTAATCTGTTTGGCGCCGATATTATAGAAGGTCTTCATTTCCAGCCGGTATCCGATTTCATCACTGGAGAGAATGGATTTTTCATTTGCCGTTTTAATCACATACGGCTGCAGCTGGTTGGAGCTAAGCCAAGTGCCGGCACTGTTTTGATAGTTAACCGCAATAATGCTTGAGGCAGTCTGCGCGCTGGTAAATTTAATAATACCGCGGCTGTAATCGACGGTATAATCCGTACCCCGCTGCAGTTGTTTAAATGTGCCGGAATACACTTCTGCGCCCGTTTCATAATCGCGCACCGTCAGAGAAACAGGCACATAATCGCCGCGCACGGTATTAGTGTCTACGTAAACCTCTTCCGTACCCGAGGCGATATTGCCCATTTCCACGGACCAGTTATTGGTGGGAAGCCCGGCTACGTTGCGCCCGAACGTCAAGTCGTAATACGTACGGCGTATATAATCGGTATCGGCAATGGTAGCAATTTCAAACACGCTGCTGCCCACGAATTGCTTTTGTTTGCTGGTACCCTTGGTCTGGCTGCCTATAATATTGATGTCCAAGTCCTTGTGCTGCAAATGCATTTTGGCACCGAAAAGCTGTTTTTCATAAGCAATAAATTCCGTCTGCGGCAAAGACAGATTGATATCGCCAAATTCCGCCAGCTGCACCAGTTCCCCCGGTTTGCCCCGGTAGGCTACGGAAATAGTCTGATCGTCCTCGCTCTGGTCGTCATAATCAATATCCACAAAAATGCGGTCCAAAATTTTCCCCTGCATTTTCAGCTGCATTTCCTGCTGCATTTCAAAACTGCGCGTATTGCGCTCTTCCACGTCGTTATTGCTGTCCTGTGTATAACGCATGGCATCAAGTTGAAAACCGATAACGTAGCGTCCCGTCAAAGCCACGTTGGTACCATAAAGAGGCAAAGACAGGGTGGGATTAAGCAACGTCAAGTCCGGAATAGGTTCGGGGCCTTTGTCCAGCACATAATCGCCTTCCACGGCGGTTACGGCCTGACGCCAAAATTCATTGGTGTATTTAAGCAGCTGGGCATCGTCCGGCGCATCTTCAATGATAAGTTCTTTTTCTTCGGCGGCTTTGCGGTCTTCTTCAAACAGGTCATACTTATCCCTGTCCACCAGCTGATACGGCAGCGTTTCGGCCTGCAGGTACGGGCCGAAAAGCAACTGGGGGATGAGAAAAAGGCACAAAACCAGCCGTGCGGTTTTCATAAGACGCTACAAAACCTCATTTTTTCATTGTATAATATTTCCCTGTTTTCCACGTCAAAATATACCGTCGAAATGAGGCATCTCTTTTCAGAAGAGAGAAAAACAAGCCCTCCGCCGCATGGCCAGACTTTCAAAAAGGGGCTCTCCCCTCCTGCAAAAAAGCAAAGTATCACGAACGCGCGCGATAATTTGTTAGAATAAAAATAACTATGAAAATCGCGCGGCCGGCTATTTTTACCAGATATATTGCCAAAAGCCTGATCACGTTTTTCTGCGGCGTGGTAGGCATTTTGATGTTTGTGATTTTCATGACTCAGTTTATCCGTATTATGAATATGGCTATGACGTACGGCACCAGCTGGGGCTGGATTGCCTCCTCCCTGCTCAACGTAATGCCGGATGTGTTTACCATGGCGGCCCCTATGGCCTTTCAGATTTCAGTTCTGCTGACGCTGACCAATATGAGCGAACACGGCGAGCTGATTGCTTTGCGTGCTGCGGGGTTTTCTTTTAAAGAAATCGTGCGGCCTCTGGCTTTTTGCGCCGTGGCGTTGACCGTGCTGCTGTTTTTCCTGGCGAACTGGATTACGCCGCGCAGTTATAAACGCCTGCTGGACCGGCGCGAAGAGGCACGGCAGAAAATCACCAAAGTGACGTTGGAACCCAAAACATTTTTAAATCTGGGCGAATGGGATTTGTATTTGGAAGAGCTGGATGAAGACACGGACATTGCCCAAATGATTCATCTGATACGCAAAAAAGACAATGATGCCCTGAGCACCAAAGTCAATGCCACTTCCGGAAAAGTAATTCTGACAGACAAAGCCATCGGCCTGCAGCTCAAAGACGGGCAAATGCAACGTATTGACGCCAAAGATCCGTCTGCCATTGTAGCGGCCAACTTTGACACATACACGATGAGCATTTCCCTGACGCGCGACCATCACCGCAGCCTGCGTGTAGGTGAATATACCACCACCAAAATTTTCCGCCTGCTGCGCGCAGGAGGCATGTCCCCCGAGCAAAAGGCCGAATACCGCACGGATGTCAGCGTACGCAACGTGATGGCCTTTGCTCCTATTGTTTTACTCTTTATCAGCTGCCCGCTGGGCTTTTCACTGGGCAAGCGCAGCAATAAGGGCTGGGGGATGCTTTTCAGCCTAATTATTATCTTCGCATTTTATTTATTAATGACCCTGGGCCTGAGCGTGGGCAAAAAATATGTTTGGCTGTCTTATCCCGCCCCCTGGCTTCCCATCTTGACAGGCGCGGGCGCCGCTTGGTATCTATGGAAAAAGAGGTTAAACATCTGATGAGCCGCATGTTTCGTTATATTGCCAAAAAGTTTTGGGGCCCGTTCTTTTTTGCCATGGGAGTGTTTGCCGCGCTGGTGGTGCTGGGAGATACATTTGAAAAACTCAAAACCCTCAGCAACGGTTATTCCACCCTGGGCGCCGTATTGACCTACTCTTTGCTTACCTTTCCCAGCTGGCTGACCACGATTATGCCGGTGGCCTGCCTGTTGGGCGCCATATCGGTCATATCGGAAATGGTTTCCTCCGGCGAATGGACGGCCTGCGTGGCCAGCGGTTTTTCCCCCAGACAACTGTTCAAACCCGTTATTATGTGCATTATCCTGGTAACGCTGCTGACCATGGCCGTACAGGAATTTATCGTCCCTCCGCTCAACATTAAAGCCGAAAGCTGGTATTACACCAAAATCAGCCCCGATGAAAACTTTAACCTCAACGCCGAAGAAGACGTAGTTATGAAAATTGCCGACAACCAAATGCTTTATGCCAAACTGGTGGATCTGGGCACCGGAGTCATGGAAAATGTATCCCTGGATACGTACGACAGCCTGTGGAACATTGCCTCTCAGTATGTAGCCAAGCGCATGATTTGGGACGATGCCAGCCGCAGCTGGGTGTTTGAACAGGGCACTTACCGTACTTTTGTGGACGAATTGGATACGGAAGACCAACATTTCGAACGCACGGACAGCCCCGTGCAAATGAACCCGGACGATATGTCCGTCAACCGGACGGAAAATAAACTTTTAAGCATCCGCGCCCTGACCAAACGCATTAATTTCTTTAAACATACCGGCCTGTCCTCTTATGCGGCGGAAACCGAACGCCAGGCCAAGCTGGCCACCCCGTTTGTTACGCTGATTATGTGCTTGCTGGGCATGCCTTTTGCCATCAGCCTGCGCCGCAAAAGTAAGATTTTAAACATCATTGCATCCATGGTTATTGCGTTTACATTCTGGTGGCTGATCAGCATGGTAACCTCCATCGGGGAAAACGGTTACATCAATCCGTTCCTGGCCGGATGGGGCCCGGTGCTGATTTTCGGTGCGGTAGTATTCTTTGAGTTTAAATGGCTGAAACTGTAATAAAAAGCCCCGCATAAGCGGGGCTTTTTATTACAGGCTTTTTATCTTCCGGTCAGGGTTTTCACCGCCGCATGATACAGAGCATGTAAATTTTGGAAAATGGCTTTCTCCCCAAAATGAGGTTCCCATTTTAAGCGATACAGTTCATCACTGATGACAAAAGCCGCCGCCCCCTTCACTTTCTTTTGTGCACAAATGGCAAAAAAAGCAGAGGCTTCCATTTCCACCGTTAAAATATTTTTCTTCTGGTAATGCGCCACTTCTTCCGCCGTTTCGCGGAACATGGCATCCGTCGTCCAGTTCGGGCCCGTATGGTGGGGCAGGTTTTCTGTCTTCAGCACGCCGGCCAACTTTTTGGTCAGAGCGGCATTGGGACGCAAAAATTCCTGCGGTACATAATGGGCCGACACGCCGTCATCAGCCAGGGCGCCGTCACACAATACAATATCGGAAGCCAACACCTCCGGCTGCAAAGAGCCGGCCAGCCCCACAAACACAAATTCTTTGACACCCAGCCCGATAAGCACTTCCAGCGCCATGGCCATTGCAGGCGCCCCCACACCGAAACCCGTTACATAACAAAAACCTTTTTGTTCTTCGGCATAAATATCGGCTTCACAGTTATAGTGTTTAAATTTTCCCTGGCTTAAGGCATATTTGGTCAGGGAACTGAGCGGACAAATGACCGCTTTTTTAGGCAGTTTTAATGCACAGTGCAAATGTTTTAAATACATCTTCGCGCCGGAAAGTTCTTTTAGCCCGGCTTTGCGTTTTTTAGGAAAGAGAAGCGTCATATTCTGCCACCTGTTATATTAAGATATTTATACTATAGCAAAAACGGCACACAGACGACGAATGCCCGCCAAAAAAACTTTACAACCCGCCCCCGAGGTGTTATCATATAAAAAGAACTTTATGAGGCGGGTGTGCCATGCTGACTAAGTACAACATTGTGGAGCGCAAACTCACACAAACAGATGAAGAAAAAGCGCAAGTATATGTATTTACCAACCCTTCCGTGGAAGAACAGCGCACGCTGGTAAAAGATTTTGAAATTGACGAACACACGCTCGCTTCCGCTCTGGATCCGGATGAACTTCCCCGGCTGGAATTTGAGCCCGAGCATATCGTCATGATTTACAAACGTCCCAAAAATTATTCCGGCAAAGATCAGCTGGAATTTAAAGTCGCTTCCGTCGGGATGTTCTTATTTGAAGACAAACTGGCCGTTGTCCTGGCCGAAGACATCCCTCTGTTCGTGGGCAAACGTTTTCAGAGCGTAACTTCTATTAAAAACGTATTCCTAAAACTTATTTACAATGCCATTTCCCACTATATAGAACATTTGCGCATCATCCATATGATTTCCGAAGAAATTGAGGACAAGCTCAATGAATCCATGGATAACACTTATTTGCTCAATTTGTTCAGCCTGGTGAAAAGTCTGGTGTATTACGCGGAAGCCATTACCGCCAACGGGTTTGTATTTGAAAAAATGCGCAACCTTTCCGCCCGCATCGGTTTTGACGACAACGACGATGAAATGCTGGATGATATTATTGTGGAAAACCTGCAGTGCAAAACCCAGGCCGATATCTACTCCAACATTTTGGCCCAGATGTTGGACGCACGGGCCAGCATCGTAAACAACAATTTAAACCTGCTGATTAAAAAGTTAAACATTATTACCATTTCGCTGATGATGCCCACACTGATTGCCAGCCTGTACGGCATGAACGTAGCATTGCCCATGGAACACCATCCCGATGCTTTTTGGATGTTGCTCGGACTGGGGATGATATCGGTATGGCTGGTGATGTTATACTGGCGGCACAAGAACTGGTAAATATTTACTTCGTCTTTTAAGCCAAAACTTCGTTCTCGCTCCCTCGGATACTTCGGCCTCCGGCCTTTTACAGTATACACTCGGTCGCTGCGGCCTCGTTTTGGACTTAAAATACTCGTAAAATTCCGCCTCCTTTTTGGCCAAACTTCGTTCTCGCTCCCTCAGATACTTCGGCCTCCGGCCCTTCACAGTATACACTCGGTCGCTGCGGCCTCGTTTTGGACTTAAAATACTCGTAAAATTCCGCCTCCTTTTTGGCCAAAACTTCGTTCTCGCTCCCTCAGATACTTCGGCCTCCGGCGTTTTAAGTACACCTGCACAGCACAGCCTTTTACGGTATATGACTGGAGATAATGCTCCTTTTTTCATCACGGACAAACAACAAAGCGCAAGACATAAAGTCTTGCGCTTTGTACATAAAATTCCCAACAAATAAGCTTAATAATGTGTTTGTTCCAGGTTTTCTTCCGGCAGTGGTTCTATGGCGTTTAAACGCGACCAGAACTCATCTATGCTCTGTATGCGCTCTTTCGGATCCTCACGCAGGGCGTCCTCCAGCAGTTTATCCACTTCAGGCGGAATACCCGGGGCCAGCTTGGAGGCGGGATAAATGCGTTTGGTGGCGATGTCAAAGCCCTTTACACTCCAAGGCACCTGCCCCACCAGTGCTTCATACAGGCACAGGGCCAAAGAATACACGTCCGACTGTTTGCGCATAAACCCTTTCTGCTGTTCCGGCGCCATATAGGCCGGCGTGCCGGCCACGGTGCGTGCACCGGTGTTACCCTCCATGGCTTTTTTAGCCACGCCGAAATCCATGACTTTGGCCGTGCCGTCCTCTTTAATCATAATATTGCCCGGTTTCAAATCACAGTGGATAATATCCTGTGAGTGCGCATAGTGCAGGCCGCGGCACACATAATCAAAAATCCGTTTTGCTTCCGAAAAAGGGATACGCCCGTCAATATCCAGCCGCGTTTCCAGCGTCTGGCCGTCCACATATTCAAACACCAAATACAGACTGCTTTCCGATTCAATAACCGTATAAATTTCCACAATGCACGGATGGCGCAAAAGAGCCACCATGCGCGCCTCGGCCAAAAACTGCTCGCGCACATACGCGCTACGTACCAATTCGGGACGGACGCGCTTAATAGCCACCTTGCGTTTGAGCACCTTATCATAAGCCTCATAGACTTTACCCATGCCGCCCTCGCCAATTTGGCGCAGGAAGTCATACTGCTCTTTAACTTCCACTTCTTTACGGTTAAATGCAGTCCTGGGGCCGCGGCGGAACACATCCTCATAGCGCAGATATACAAAAATAGCAATAGCCAAAACAATGGCTACAAAATAGAACACCAACCACTGCGGGGCAGGGCGACTTTGCTGCCCGCCCGTTTTGCCCGTACGCACGGTTCGGGTACTATTTTTGGTTTCCAAATCTTTTTTAACTTTGAGAGCAAGTTGGGATTTCGGATTTAAACGCAACGCCTTCTCTACGTCCAGACGGCTGCGCTCATAATCTCCCGTCTGCAGATAAGCTTGAGCGCGCAAGATATACGGCCGCGGATCCTGCGGGGCTACAGCAATGGCTTCCCCGGCGGAATAAATAACGTCATCATAGCGATGCAATCCATCGTAAGCGATAGCCAAAAGCAAATAAAAACGCTGATCAAGCAAATTGCGGGCGGTAAGCTCATTAATCCGGCGAACGGTACCGGCAAAATCTTTATTTTGCAGCCGCGCATTCAATGCAGCCACTTCGGCATTACGCGCCTGTTGGTCAAAAACCACCGTTTGGCCGTTGCCCACCCGACTGGAAAAATTTCCCCCAACCATTAAAGGCGCGGCATTTTGCGCAGGCGCGGCAAACGCCCCTGCTCCGGCAAAAAGCAAAGTTACGGCAAGCATAAGGGTTTTTAACATATTCATATTCTAGCACAAACAGAGCCGGACTGTGTTGTTCCTCCAGTCCTTCGAATGCGACAAATATTTCTTCAAATTACTATAATATGAACATGGATACGCGTCCCATTGGTGTTTTTGACTCCGGACTGGGCGGGCTGACTATTTTAAAAACCTTATCCCGCACTTTGCCCAAAGAAAAGCTCATTTACTTCGGGGATACCGTCAATGTGCCTTACGGATCCAAATCCAAGGCGGCGGTAACGCGTTTTTCGCTGGATATAGCCCATTTCTTGCAGAAACAAAATGTCAAACTTATCGTTGTAGCCTGCAATACGGCTTCCGCACTGGCACTGCCCGAACTGCAAAAGAAAATTTCCGTGCCTGTTATCGGTGTCATTTTGCCTGGAGCCATGAAAGCCGCCCAGTGTACGAAAAACGGCAAAGTGGCCATCCTGGGCACAGAAGCAACCATACAAAGCAAAGCCTATCCGCGTGCTTTAAAGCGCCTGGACAAACGCATATGCACCGTTCAGCGGGCCTGTCCCGTTTTAGTCCCTTTAATAGAAGAAGGATGGCTACACACCAAAGCCGGGCAATATATTATTGACGATTACCTGGTTCCTGTTATCAAAAGCGGGGCTGACACCGTCATTTTGGGTTGCACGCACTATCCTGTCATAAAAAAGCGCATGGCGGCCCGACTGGGCAAAAATGTAAGACTGGTGGATTCAGCCGAAGTACTGGCCGAGGAAGTGAAAACTCGTTTAACACAGACGGACCAATTAAATCCTTCAGGACGCGGAAGCATGAAAATTTATGCCAGCGACGCACCGGCTCGTTTCAAACGCCTGGCTAAAAACATTCTGGGCCGCGAACTTAAACGTGTGTACCTTAAAAAATTAAACTAATGAAAATTTATTCTGACCCCCGCCTTCTTTCCCTCGGAGTCATACACGGCACGCCTGACCGCGGCGCGGGTAATATGCGTTTGGCGGAAAATACACGCGCTCTGTTTGAAGCACTGGGCGTACCGGAAAGCCGCATTCTTCGTTTTAAACAAACCCATTCGGATACGCTGATTCCGGTTACTTCCGCCGAAGAAGTCCAAGCCCTGCAAAACCGGCCTTTACAGGAAGCCGATGGCTGGCTATTGGCCGGACGAGGCTACGGAGCGGCCATACTGACGGCGGACTGCGTCCCGCTGATTATTTGGGATGAAACAGCAAATATAGTCGGGCTGTCGCACTGCGGCTGGCGCGGCGTGGCTGCGGGATTGCCGGGCAAAACGGCCCGCGCAGTAAGGCAATACGGAGGGAAAGGCCCCCTGTCTGCCTGGGCCGGCCCGCATATACAAAGCTGCTGTTTTGAAGTACAACAGGATGTGGCGGACAAATTCCCGGGCTGCGTCCTGCATAAAAACGGCAAATTATACGTGGATTTAAATAAAGAAATTGTCCGGCAGCTGACCACCGCCGGACTGAAAGAAGAAAATATACGCCTGCCTTATTACTGCACCTGCGGCGACAAAGAAAACTTTTTTTCTTACCGCCGCGACCACACCAAAGACGCGCTGATGACTTTCGTTTATAAACCCTGATTTTGTTCGGCAGGAGGTACGGCCGCCGCAGAAGACGTCTGAAATGCAACGACTGGAGCAACATCGCGATGGCGGGCAAAAAACAGACGCCCAATCCAGCGCAATCCGCCTTTTTCTATCCGAAACGACATCAACCCGGATAAAATAACTCCAAAGAAAATAACGGAATAAATAACATCTTGAATGATTTGTCCTTTTTCTCCCAGCTGCTGTGCAAGCATAGCCGCCAACACCGCGCTGACCAAACCGTTGGGGCACATAGCCAGCATAACAGAGCAATCGTTTCGATCAGTGGCGTGGCCGATACACCAGTTTACGCACAATGCACGCACCAACAATTTAATTAATACAAAAAACAAGCCCAACAGGACCAAATGGGTTTCCCCCACACGCATGGAAATACCCATAAACACAAAAAACAATGTCTTAAAAATAAACCCCACTTCTTCAAAAAATCCTTTCTCACCCTCATTAAACGCCAGTGTATTAAAATGAATATTTTTTAGCCACAGCTTTTTTATCAGACGCATATTGCCAACCACCACGCCAAAGACCAAGGTAGCGATGGCGCCGTCCCCTCCGGTATACTCGCTGGCACTGTAAACAAGCAAAACAAACGCAAACGTCAGGGAAACAGCATTTTCCAAACTGCGCACACGGTTTAAAATGCGCATCCAAAAAAGTCCGGCCACCACGCTCAGGAAAAGCCCGATGCCAAACGAAAGTAAAATTTCCCTCCCCACTTCCTGTACAGAGAAAACACCGCCTTTCACGGCTACCCCCAACAACGCAAGTGCGATCACGATAGAATATCCGCCTGTTATATTAGCTTCTAAAAACAAAACAGTTTTGCTTTTGGCAGAAATATTCAGCTTAGCCAACAACGGCGTGATCACAGCGGTGGAATTGCTCGCTATGATGGAACCTATCATCAACGCATAAGTTTGCGGTATCCGCAGCAGTATATGCGAAAGCCAGGAAATGACCAGCATAATCAGCCCAAAAGCCACCGTCGTCAGCAAAAAACCGGGGCCTATAGCGCCGCGCAGCGAAAGGATTTTAAACTCCATTCCGCTCTGAAAAAGCACCACAATCAGGGCCATGGTAGTAAATATTTGCCCGGCCTCTCCGAACATTTCCGGCCTGACCAAACCTGTGACGGGGCCTAGAATCATCCCTAATATCATTAAAGGCAGCACGTCGGGCAGGCGCGTTTTCTCAAATAAAGAAGAAAACACCTGTCCCAAAAATAAAATAATTCCGATAAATAAAATGGCCGATGTCATATGTAGGTATTATATAAAATGTACTTTTTCTTACGGGGACTGGGCAGCGGCACCTCTTGCTTTACAGGAGCTTTTTTCGTTTAATAAAGAGTATGGAACACAAAGCGAAAATTCTGCTGGCCGACGACAGCGCCGCCATACGTGTGCTGATATCCGAAATTTTGACCGATGCCGGTTTTGAGGTCATCACTGCCGAAGACGGCCAAGATGCACTGGATAAAATTTACAAAGAAAACCCGGATCTGCTTATTCTAGATTATGAAATGCCCCATAAAACGGGCTTTGAAGTGGTGCAGGATGTACGCAGCCACACGGGATATCTGAATACTCCCATTATTATCTTTACCGCCGTCACGGACAAAGGCACCAAGCTGGAAGGATTGGGCCTGGATATTGACGATTATTTAACCAAGCCCGCAGATGCCGACGAAGTGGTTGCTCGCGTCAAACTGCTGCTTAAACGCAGCCGGCAGAAAATGGACTCTAACCCGCTGACCCGCCTGCCGGGCAACCCCTCCATTCAAGCCCGTATTGAGCGGGAAATATCGGCCAAGCACAAATTTGCCGTCCTATACTGCGACTTAAATAATTTTAAAGCGTTTAATGACCGTTATGGCTTTGGCGAAGGAGATAAAGTATTGCTGGCTACTTCCCGCCTGTTGGTACAGGCGGCCCAACAAGACCCGACCTCTTTTGTAGGTCATGTGGGAGGCGACGACTTTGTTATTGTCTGCGCTTTGGACAAAGCAGAACCTATTGCCCAACAAATTGTAGACGGCATGAACCGTATGGCCCCTTCTTTCTATAATGATTCGGACCGCGCGCAGGGATATATGCTCTCCACCAACCGCAAAGGCGAACAGGAAAAATTTGGCTTCCTTTCCATCGGCATCGGCATTGTGCACAACAGCCTCAAAGAACTGACTTCATTTGCCCAGGTAAGCAGTATCGGCAGTGAACTCAAATGCCTGGC
>CALUVA010000020.1 GCA_944324105.1 uncultured Elusimicrobiales bacterium | reverse complement strand
TCCACGCGGAAAATCATAAACGCGCTCCACACCCACAGCATCAGAATAAACGCCCCGCAAATCATCAGTTCGGATTTTTTCTGCGTCACTACGGTGTTCATCAGCTGTATGGCGTCAGTGTAGCGCATCAGCATCAGAATGCGGAACACGCGCAGCGCGCGCAGATAGCCCGCACCCAAGATAAAGAACGGAGATATGGCCAGCAGGTCAATAATCATCAGCGGCGTCAGGGCATATTTAATGCGGCCCTTAATCGGGTGGGCATACTGCGGGTCGGCCGTGCAGCTCCACAGGCGCAGTACATATTCCAGCGCAAATACCGCGCTCATAAACAGGTCCAAATGCAGTACGGCGCGCTGCACCTGCGGATCGGCATCGCCCAGGCTTTCTATGACGTCCACGGGCACGCTGAGCAAAATCAGCAAAATAATGAAAATATTAATGCCCCAGGTAAGCTTGCTGCGGTGGTTGAATTGCAAGGTATTGTAAACAGCGCGTTTGATGTTGTCCATGTTTTTCCCCCCTCCCGTCAGGGTAGTAAATTAAAATGTCGCGTGCAAGGAATATTATTCGTGAGGGGTTTTTTCGGAAAAGTGCACCGCGGCGGCTATTTTACGCTCATTGCAGAAAGCCAGTATTTCTTTGCGCAGCGCGCGCCAGTAAGTCATGTCATTTTGGCGGAAAATCTGCTCATATATATCCCGCAGCTGCGGGTGACGGCGCGTAATATACAAAAGCACGCGCGGCAACGCCGCGGAGCGCAACTTCAGGTTTTCAAAAGAAAAGCTGTCCGTAAAGCCCGCCGCAGCCTCCAGCAGGGCTTTCCAGTCCGACAGATACGGAAAAATCGGCGACACGTGTACCCAAGTGCGTATGCCGTTTTCGTGCAGGGTTTTTAGGGCATAGAGGCGGTCCAGCACGCCGGCGGCGCAGGGTTCTATTTCCCGCCGCAGTTCTTCATCGGTCGTGTTCATGGAAAATCCGACCGATATATCCGACATTTGTTTAAAAACGTCCAAATCACGCAGTACCAGAGCGGATTTGGTAAGTATGGTGACTGATGCGCCGCTGTGGCGCAGCTGCAAGAGCAGTTTGCGCGTCAGGCCGTATTTTTCTTCCAGCGGGTTGTAGCAGTCGGTTACGGAACTTAAAAATACGTTTTTCTCCTGTAAATCCAAAGGCCGGCTGGAGGTGCTGCGTATTTTAACGTCGGTGAATGTGCCCCAGGGCTCGTCGTGGTTGGAAAAACGCTTCATAAATTCGGCATAACAGTATATGCACCTGTGCGGGCAGCCGACGTAGGGATTGATCACGTAATCACTGCCGGGCAGTTTGGAAGGATTGATGTAACTGCGGGCGACGATTTCTTTTACCTTGAGGTTGTTCATAAGGCCCCGATATTATATTATAGCAGTATGCAAGCGATAAATTTAATTAAAAACGCCCGCCGCGGCGTGGCGTTTACGGGGGCGGGCGTGTCGGTGGAAAGCGGCATCCCGCCGTTTACGGGCCGGGGAGGCCTGTGGAATACATACGACCCGAAATTCATAGAAATAGATTTTTTTTATGAAAACCCCAAACGCAGCTGGGAGGAAATGAAAAAAATCTTTTTTACCTGTATGGACGAAGCCGAACCCAATAAAGCGCATAAAGTGATTGCCGCGCTGGAGGCGCGCGGCGGCTTTGCGGGCGTGATTACACAGAATATAGACGGCCTGCACCAGAAAGCCGGAAGTAAAAACGTACAGGAATTTCATGGTACCATTAAGCATATGCACTGCATTGACTGCGGGCGGACGTACCAAACCGAAGACGTCAGTTTGGAGGCCTTGCCGCCGCGGTGTTTTTGCGGCGGCGTGCTCAAGCCGGATTTCGTGTTTTACGGGGAAGGTATTCCCCCCGCCGCTTACCAAAACTCTGTAGAACTTGCCCAAAACGCCGATGTGGTGCTGGTGGTGGGCACGGCGGGGCAGGTGATGCCCGCGTGCAGCCTGCCGCTTTTGGCCAAACAGCACGGCGCAAAAATTATAGAGGTCAACACACAGCCCTCGGCCTATACGGACGGGGTGAGTGATTTTTTCTTCCAGCAGAAAGCGACGGAATTTTTTGCCGAACTGGAAAAACATTTGTAAAGACTGTTACGGGCAAAACAAAACCCGCCTTCAGGCGGGTTTTGTTTGGGGCGAATTAAGACGGTAAGTCAGAAGATTTGTTTTCCTGCGGGGCCGGTTCCGCTGCGGGGAGCGGCGTCTGCAGGTCAAAGCGGTTTTTCCCTTTTTTGGGAGGCAGGAGCATGAGAATACACAAGGCCAGCGGCCCCAGATACGGAATAAACCATATCAGCTGCCACCAGCCGCTCATTCCCGCGTCATGTAATCTTCGTGCGCGCGGGGCCGCCAAAAGTACAAAATCCGCCACAATGACCACAGGAAGCGCAATAAACATGCCCAGCCAGCCGTAACCGTCATTGGTGTAAAAATCTCTTGCTCCGGAGCCGGCGGCGGCTGTTACTGATATAAACAGAATCATGAACAAGATGATGTCAACTGCCCACATGCAGAGCCAATAAATCCAAAAATCTATCCTTCCCGTGCGGCCTTTAAATTCAAACAGCCAGCGTTTCAGTTCAAACCTGCCGTTGCTTCGTTCCGGAGCGGCACCGAAGCGGTTTTCTTTTTGCTGGCCCGGCAGTGCCATAAAGATAAGCAGCAGGAAAGAGCCCACAAAAGGAAAAAACCACAACAGCTGCCACCAGCCGCTCATGCCTAAATCGTGCAGACGTCTGGTCCGGACAGATAAGAGCAAAACCTGTCCGCCAAGCAGTATGAAAGCAAAAATGGCGGCATACAACCATTCCAGCTGGGATATAAAGAATATAACGCCGACGACAATCTGTATAATGATGATCAGTCCGATTTGCAAACCAAGCAGCCACAGCCAATAGGGCCAAAATTCCGTCCGTCCGGCTCTGCCTTTGAAATCAAAGACATGTTCCAACGGACCGGTCAGATAGGGGAGAATGGATTTCATGCCTGGTTTCCTTCTTGATGAATAAGATCTTCGCTTTCCCGCATAGCCTGCAGGGTGGTGTCCAGCAGTTTGTCCAGCTCCCAGCCCAGCATGTCCGCGCCCTGTTTTATCACGTCGCGCGAACAGCCGGCGGCGAATTTTTTATCCTTAAATTTTTTCTTTAGGCTGGACAGCTCCATATCTTTGCAGCTTTTGGACGGGCGCATACGCGCCGCCGCCTGGATAAGGCCGGTCAGCTCGTCCGCGGCGAAAAGCACTTTTTCCATTTCGTCTTCGGGTTTTACGTCGCACACCAGGCCGTAGCCGTGGCTGCATACGGCGTGCACCAGTTCCGGCTCCGCCCCGATTTCCGCCAGTAACTGCGGAGCCTTTTGGCAGTGCTGCTGCGGGAACTGTTCAAAATCTATGTCGTGCAGCAGGCCGCACATGGCCCAAAAATCCGCTTCCTGGGCGCGGCCCAGGTGTTCGGCGTACCAGCGCATGACGGCTTCCACCGTCAGCGCGTGCAGGAGGTGGAACGGCTCCTGATTGTATTTTTTGAGCAGGGCCAGCGCCTGCTCCCGCGTGATGTTTGTATGAGGCATCAAAACTCCTGTAAATTAAAACGGCAGCGCCGTGTATTCGTCCTGCATAAACAAAAGTACGCTGGGGTCCTGAAACATGGCGTCTTTTAAAAATTTTTTCTTCAGGCTCGGGCGTACGGTGGTGGCGCTGTAAATAGCCTTGTTATACAGCGGAAAATAAGCCCGCAGATACGGATATTTTCCCAAGCTGGCTGCTATGGCAAACGGACGGTAACGGCGAAGCAGTTCTTCCATTTGTGTTTTTAACGCGGCGCGTGTTTGCGGGTCATTTCCATCTTCATCAAATCCCGTAACCACCTGAAGTAAAATGGGAAATCCGGCCGCGGTTAACAAATCTGCTGTTTCCCCCGGTCCGGTTTCAAACAGCATGCGTCGGGGTGAAATGCCATAGCGGGTTGTCAGAGATTTAAGATCGTTTATATCTGCCGGCGTCAAGGTGGTTTTCAAATCTATCCAATAGGTTTTTTCTCCGGGGTTTTGTACGGCTTCAAAAATGGCGGAAAGAGGTACGGCCCCGGAAAAATCTTTTTCGTCGTGAGCCAACATAAGCTGCCCGTTAACCCGGTTTAAATCCATTTCAAAACCTTCAAACCTGACATCTTTGGCCTTTGCCCGATGTACGGAATTGACGGCGTGTATCAAATGTACCTGCGGACGTCTATTCAGCGACGCAACGGCGGATGACGGGGCTATCAATATTGGCAGGGGGCGCATTTGGATTTTTACATAAATAAAAGTACCGGCGGCATATATTGCGGCCAACATAGCCAGTCCGAGCAGGGAATAAAATAGTTTTTTCATGTGTTCATTTTAGCAATTTAACCCGAAAGAACACAAAAAAACCGCCCGCTTGAAGCGGGCGGTTAAATGCGCTGAAAAACTATTTAGCTGCATCAAAGCGGTTTTGGCCGGGTGTAGAAGGCAAGACCAAAAATACCAGCAGTATGATGGTACCAATGAACGGGATTAGCGCAATCAGCTGCCACCAGCCACTGCGGTTCGTGTCGTGCAGGCGGCGCGCTGCAATAGCCAGCGAGGGCAGCAAAAGCCCCAGATAATAAAGAACATAAATGACTATAAATAATGAGCCCAGTATATTGTCCATGGAACCCAGCAAGCCCAACACAAAACCGAGGATGAAGTTAAACAAAACAAACATCCAGTACTGCGTGCGGGTGGCACGTCCTTCAAAGTTAACGTAATTTTTTGTAATTACATCCATAAAATACGTTTTAAACGCATTCATTATAATTTTCCTCCCATATAATATTCCTGCTTACATACTATAGCATTTTTTTCTGTGTGTTCATCACTCAAAGGGGATTAGTTTGCAGATATTTATCCACTCGCCCCCCGTCAGTTTCTGCAGTTCCTGTGGGCTTAGCCGTACGGCGTTGTCTGGGGCACCGGCTGCCGGATAGACCTGTTCAAAATTTCGTATGCTTTCATCCAAATACACGCGCACGCCGGGCAGCAGGGCAAACGGACACACTCCTCCAGCCGGATGACCGGTCAGGAGTTCCACATCTTCCCCGTGCGGAAAAACGGCTTTTTCCCCGAAAAATGCTTTAAATTTTTGATTGTCCACACGTACATTTCCCGCTGCGCAGATGACAATGGGACCTGTCTTGGTTTTAAAGGCCAGAGTTTTGACGATATACTGAGGCGGGCATCCTACGGCCCGTGCTGCCAGTTCCACGGTGGCGGAGGACTGGGAAAAAGTTAAAATGCGGTTCGCTAAACCGCGTGAGGCAAAAAAATCTTTTACTTCCTGTACACGCATATTATTTATAGAAATGACTGAATTCTTTCAAACTCTCTCCCAGCGCTGCCGAGCTGACGGAGTTCTCTGCCGGGACAAAATTTTCATCATAATTGGTAATTCCTCCGTAATTGTTGAGTACGGAGATGAGGTTTCCTTCCCGCACGGCCTTGTTGGTATAACTGAGAATCAGCGTCCACGGCCGGACAACGGAACTGAACAAATCATAACCGGAGCTGTAATCACGGGTTGGGTTGGAACAGTTCAGCGCATGGGTCAGCAGCGCCGGGACAACGTCGTAATGGGAGGTGCGGTAAGTTTTTTCTCCTCCTTTCATCCCCGGCCACCATACCAGCAGCGGCACATGGGTTTGATATTTGGCAAAATTACTGTTATGTCCCCAGAAATTATGGCGCGTGTCGTTGATTTCCTGTCCGTGGTCTCCCGTAACGATGATAATGGTGTTTTTGTCCAGGCCCCTTTCTTTCAGTTCCGTGAATAACTGGCCGATAAGGCTGTCAATATAATGAACGGAGTTTTTGTAGCGGTTCATATAAGGCGCCGGGTCCGTGTTTTTTGTCAGCAGCAGATAATTCATTTGTTCGCTGTACGGGGTAAAGGGAGCGGCATAGTCCGCTGGGAAATCTTGTGCATGGGCGGAATCATAAAACAGAAAACCGAAGAAAGGTTTGTGATTGTTATGTCCATTTAGAAAGTCCAAAAAGTCCTGCTGGGCATCTTCGTCGCGCTGCCATTTGGCAGTTCCGTCGGAATTAATACGCAGTTGGGGAATATGCGAAAAAACATTTTGGTTAAATTCCGGGCTGTCCAGCCGCCCGCTGGCGTATATGGCAAAGTCATATCCCTCTTTGTCCAGTTCGTCCATCAGTATGGGGCGGGTTTTGGTGGCTGTAACGGTATCCCAATAGGCGTAAGGAATGGAATACATTAAAGAGAATACTCCCGCTTCTGTGGCATTTCCGCCGGATAAGTGGTCAGTAAAATAAAACGCATCCGGCGAATTTTTATAGGCGTTATACAAATGCGGCATTACCTGTGGCGTAAAACTGTCTGCGCGCCAGGAATCAATTAAAACCAACAGGATGTTAAATTTTTCATGAGGATTACAGCTCATTGGTGCGTGAGGATAACGCAGTGTGCCGGATTTGGGGGCGGAATAAGGATTGCTTTTTGGTTCAAAGCCCATTTTGCGCAGGCGGCGGTTCATGCTGAAAGGCTGTGCCCACGGCAAATAGGTTACCTGGGTCAGTATGGCTGGGGAAGCCATAAATTTGCCCCAGGCATATAAAGCGTTGTATCCCGCAAAAATAAACACGGACAACATACAGATGCAAATAACAGCTTTGCGCCCCCAGGTGATTTTGCGTGCCAGCCCGGCCAGTGCCCGGGTGCCGGCCACAATTAGCAATACGCTTACGGCCGTCAGAATATACATGGAAACGGGGAAAACAAAAATTTCACGCCCGGCCGGGCCAAAAAACAGCTGCAGCATTGCGATGCTTAAATGGAAACGATATTGTGAATAAATGAAAATATCCAGCAGCAGAACTAAATTGAGTAAGGTGCCCAGCGTTAGGGCTCCCCACCATGCCGCCCTCGGCCCGGCACAGCGCAACAAAACAAGAAGAATAAAAAGGCCCGCGGCGAACATCAGGCTGTTGCCCGGTATAAACAGGAGCGTAAAAAGCGTTCCGAGGGTCGTCGGATAAAAACCGCTGACAAAAAAATATGCCAGCGAGAGAGCACTCCACAGTACGAGCTCCGCGAAGCAGAACCAAAAGATGTTTTTAAAGCTCATATTTAAATTATAGCTAATTATAGGATAACGTTGGAGGCGGCTCCATTTAGTTGTCCAGGCCTCCGCAGGAGAGACTTTACAACACTTCGTCGGCGGTTTCCAGTACGGCCAGCAAGCATACGCGTACACCTGCCGGCGTTGGGCCGGCCTGTTCCAGCAGGGCTTTGCCGGGGTGAATGAAGTTTCGCTGTCCGCGCGCCGCTCCGATAAGCTTAAGCGTGTGCGGCGTCAGCAGATTATAAGCGGCGCAGCAGGCCGCCAGGTCATGGAGGTTTAAATCAAAAATGTTTTGCGCGGCCCTGCCGGATACCGAAATTTTTTGGATTTTCAGGGTCTTTTTGATATGCAAAGCCAGCAGCGTTTCCAGCATGGCGCCTGCCAGTGCGGCAGCCGCGCGGTAACTGCCCAGCAGATAGCTGGCCGTTAATTCGTCAAAAGTTTCTTCCAGCGCGGCGCGGCAGGAGCGCGGGGCGCGGGCCAGCTGTTTCCGTTTTTCAAAATAACCCAGTTTCTGCAGGTTTTCATCGGAGAAGATTTCCGGGGCTTTTTTCCATTTTGCGGCCAGCGGCGGCCTTAAGCTGCGGGAAAGGCCTTTTTCCTGCGCCGCATACGGGCTTAATGCGGCCAGCGGTGTATAAGGGGGCAGGGCATTTTCCGCCCGTGCGGAAAGGCCGCGCAGCAGCTTGCGCGTTTCCGGGTCGGCGGGGTTTTTGGACAACAGCTGCCTGGCCACGGCACGCGCCTGGCGCAACTGTCCCAAGGCCATAAACGCCTGCAGCAGGGCCGGATGGAATAAAGCCTTTTTTTGCCCGGCATTGGCGTACAACAACAATAGGCGGTAGGTTTGTACCGTCCAGGCATGTTTTCCGGATGTGCGCAGCTGCTCATATAAAGCGTACAGCGGCCTTTCAAACGGCAGGCCTGTCAGCATGCGGCGTTTAATGTCGTCCGTTTCTTCTTTAACCCGGTTTTTGAGCAAGCGTTTCATACCCTATAATCATAGCAATTTGGGGAGGAGGGCCCAAATACAAAAAAAGAACGGGCATATCTTTTGGAAAAACATATATAATAAACACTATGGACAAAAACGAACAAACAAACCTTCGGCCTAAAACATCGCTGATTGAGGAACTGAAAATCATTTTTTCCTCTTCGCGGGCGTTTTGGCTGGTAAACCTGGTAAATTTCGGGGAAGGCATTGCCTATTTCGGCATCCTGACCCTGCTGACGCTCTTTTTGGGCGGCAGCGTAGGCATGAGCGACGCAATGACCGGCGTGAGCGTATCTACTTTTACAGGGTTAGTAACATTGTTTATGTTCGGCGGAGGTTTTGTAACCGACAAGTACGGCGTGCGCAAGGCCCTGACCATCGCCCTGGTGCTTCTGTTTGCCGGGCGCGTATTGCTTGGTTTTGCTGAAGTGCCGGCGGATATGGGGCTCAAGCCTCTGGGCTATGCCATGTCTTGGGCGGCCATTGTGCTGATGGCGCTGGGATCGGGCATTTTACAGCCGGCTTTATATGCCGGAGCCAAGGAATACACCAATCCTAAGGTGTCCGCCATTGCGTTTAGTTTTATTTACGCCATTATGAATTTGGGCATTGTGTGCGAAAATTTCATTTCGCCTTTTATACGCACCGACAATCCGTTTATCGGCAACATCCACGGTTTGGGCTGGGGCATTATGGGGGTGTTTTTAACCTGCACTGCGCTGACGGGGCTGCTTTTGTTGCTGCATTTGACGCTGTTTACCAAAAAAGTGGAAAAGGAGTGCCGCGTAGCCGTAGTGGACGAAGAGGAAAACAAAAACAAAACCTGGAAACAGCGCCTGTCCGAAATGCCGTTTAGGGATATGCGTTTTATGTGGTTTATTTTCATTTTGCTGCCGGTGCAGACGCTGTTTGCCCACCAGTTTTTGACCATGCCGGATTATATTTTCCGCGTATTCCCGGCGGAAGTGGCCGCCAAGTTTGAATGGATTAACGGCATCAATCCGTTTATTATTGTGATTTTCGTACCGCTGATTGCCATGCTTACGCGCCATGTCAATGTGTTTAAGATGCTGATTGTCGGCACCAGTATTTCCGCCGCAACAACATTTTTACTGGTTGGGTCCCGGCCGGATTTGAGTTTGTTGATTGCCTATGTTATCCTCTTTTCACTGGGCGAAGCTGCCTGGTCTTCCCGGTTTTATGAATATGTGGGAGATTTGGCCCCCGCCGGACAGGTCGGCGCGTATATGGGCCTGGCGGGCCTGCCGTGGTTTATGGCCAAGTTTACCACGGGGCTGTATTCCGGCTCCATGCTGGCCCATTTTATTCCCAAAGAAGGGGTGCAGCATCCCGGGGAGATGTGGCTGATTTACGCGCTGATAGCATGTGTTTCCCCCGTGGGCCTTTTGCTTACGCGCAAATGGATAGAAAGCGGTAAACAGAAAGGCTGACGGAATGGTTTTTCCCGTGGAAAAGACTCCGCTGTCAGGCGGAGCCTTTGTATAAGGGGCAGAATTTTTGTAAAATAATAAAAACATTTCCTTATCCTGCCCCCATAGCTCAACGGATAGAGCATCTGCCTTCTAAGCAGGGGATTACAGTTCGATTCTGTATGGGGGTAGGATTTTTTTACGTTTATTTTATGTCCGTACGCAAAATCATCCATATAGATATGGATGCCTTTTATGCTTCCGTGGAACAGCGCGACAACCCCTCTTTAAAAGGCCGGCCCGTGGCAGTGGGGTATGCCGGGCCGCGAGGGGTGGTGGCCACGGCCAGCTATGAGGCCCGCCGTTACGGGGTGCATTCAGCCATGTCTGCCGCGCGTGCAAAACGCCTCTGCCGCGGGTTAATATTTGTTCCGGCGCGGATGGAAACATATAAAGAAATTTCCCGCTGCATTCACCGCATTTTTCACGAATATACCGACAAAGTGGAACCACTGTCCATAGATGAAGCCTTTCTGGATGTATCCCATCTGCCCTGTGCCACGCAGGCGGCACGGGAAATCAAAGCGCGCATTTTCCAGGAAACGGGGTTGACGGCGTCGGCCGGGGTGTCTGTCAACAAAATGCTGGCCAAAATCGCTTCCGACTGCCGCAAGCCGGACGGGCTGTTTGTCATTTCCCCCAAAAATGTGCAGCGGTTTATTGCTTCTTTGCCGGTGGAAAAATTTTTCGGCGTGGGCAAAGTAACAGCCCAAAAAATGCACAAACTGGGCATTCGGAAGGGGGCGGATCTGCGCCGTGCACCGCTGCCGTTGCTGCTAAGGCATTTTGGCAAAGCGGGGCAAAATTATTATGAATACGCCCGCGGCCGGGATGGGCGGGAAGTGCAGGCGCACCGCATACGCAAATCTTTGGGGGCGGAAGAAACGTTTGCCCAAGACACGTCGGAGCCGGATATTTTGTCCGCCCGGCTGGAAGATGTGTGCCGGAAGGTTTGGACACGGTGCGGCCGGGCGGATTTTGCCGGGAAAACGGTTACGCTGAAACTGAAGTTTGCCGATTTTAAACAAATTACCCGTTCCCATACTCTGCCCGGCCCTGTATCCGGGCCGAAGCAGCTGTTGGCGGTGGCGGCAGATATATTGGCGGGAGTGGAGTTAAAAGGGCGTAAAGTGCGTCTGTTGGGTGTTACTCTGTCCAATATTCCCAAAGAAACGGGAGACGGGCAGCTGCAGTTTGATTTTTCACCGGCTCCAAAATCTTAACCGTACTTTAAAAACGCTTCTTTTTCCAGGCTCTCCTCCCTCCAGGCAAAACGGCGCATTATTACGCGCCCGTCTTTGGTAAATTTCACGCCTTCGGCAGCCAGCAGACTCCGCTGCCGTGGGAAAACGGGGCTGCAGGAACCGTCTTTATATACCACACGGTGAAAGGGCAGTTTGGGGGCATATGGGCTGGCGGCGGCATATCCCACCGCGCGCGAGGCGCGGGCGTTGCCCGCCAGGGCGGCTATTTGGCCGTAGCTCATCACCTTCCCTTCGGGGATACGCCGGATAATGTCATATACTCGTCGGTTAAAATTTTTGCTGTCCGTCATATTTTCATTATACTTTTTCTTTTTTTGTCATACTGTATTTGAGTTTATGCCTTTCCGCGCGCCCGCGTACGGAAAATATCCTTCCGTTTCCGCCTGAAAATGCTACAATAAAACTAACTGTGTAATATCTGGGGTTTTATGGCAAAAAAACTTTCTTTTTCTTATTCCAAAATGGGCATGTACCGTGAATGCCCACAGAAGTACAAATTCCGTTATGTGCATATGCTGCCGGAGCAGCCCAAATATTATTTTGCTTTCGGCTCGGCTTTGCATGAAGTGATGGAATATATTTACAATCCGGCCAATCCGGCCTTTCCCACCCTGCCGGAAGCCCTGTCTTTTTTTAAAACCCATTGGGACAGCACCTCCTTTGACCAAAAAGGCTACGCTTCTATGGAAAAAGAGGCCCAGGGCTTTGAAGAAGGCAAACGCATTATTACGGCCTATTACGGCAAACACGGCAATACATTAAAACACCCGCTTTCCGTGGAACTGAAAAGCACGCTGGATACGGACGGGCTGAGCTTAATCAGCATTTTGGACCGCATTGACTATTTGGGGGACGGCCGCGTGCAGATTTTGGACTATAAAACCGGCAAGACCGTACACCGGGAGCCGGACCAGTTGCTGATGTATCAGAAAGTGGCCGAAAACAGCCCCGCCGTGTTGCAGCTGGTACAGCGGGCCGATCCGGCCGTAAAACAGGTGCGCGTGGAACGGCTGTGCTTTTATCATTTGCCTTCTTTGCAGGAGCTGACCTTTGAACCCGGCAGCGACAAAGAAATGTATGAGTTCTGGCAGAAAGTGCTCGGCGTGGCTGACGATATCCGCGCCGGAAAATTTACCCCTGCCCCGGAAGAAAACAAATGCCGCTGGTGCGACTATCACAATATTTGTCCGGTGTTTACGGGCAAGGAATACGACGGGCCGAGCGGCTGGGGGGCCAAAATCCCCGACGTTCCCCCCCCGGCGCACAACCCTTTTGCCGCCTCCGCTGCACCCAGTGTATTGTTCCAAACTGCCGCCCCCGCAGTTGCCGCCGTTGCCAAAACTGACGGAGAAATATTGTCGGATAAAATAGACCGTTTGGGAGAAACCATGCAGGAAGAGAAACGTCTGCGCGGCGAAATTGCCGCACTGATGAACAAACTGGGCTATAAGCGGCATTTTGGCACAAAATTCCGGGCCGAGCTGGAGCAAAAAGATAAGGTGGTTTTTGACGATAAACAAAAAACCCTGGAGCTTTTGCGTTCTTTGAACCTGCTTAACAAAACACTTGTGCCCACGCAAAGCAGCATTGCCGCTTTGCTGTCCGACCCGGCCGTACCCGAAGAAGCCAAAGCGCGCCTGCGTGCGCTGGCCCGCAGCGAACAGGACACCGACATACAAATATCCGAGGCCCAATAATGTGGATTAAAAAAACCAAAAGAAGCGATTTTCGTGTAAAAATTTCCATCGGGATTCTGCTGTTTGCGCTCCTGATGTTTTCGGCGTTTAGGCTGGCGCTGTTCCTGACCCACCGGGCCACGTTTGACGCGCTGACCGGGGCCCAGATAGCCAGCGCGTTTTTAAACGGCCTGCGTTTTGACCTGGCCGTTATTGCGCTTTTTATCGGGCCGGTTATTTTGCTGTTCAACCTGCCCGTTAATTCCGTGCGCTATGTCAAAGCCTGTGTGCTGTTCATGGCGTTTGAACTGATGGTAATGGCGGGGTTCCTGACGGCGGATTTGATTTATTTCCCGTATGTCAAGCGCCATATTGCCGAAGAAATTTTGCAGGTATCAGCTGACTGGGGCTATGTAATTTCCTACATGTTTACGGATGCTTTGCTGCCGTTGTTGCTGTTACTGGTGTTGTTTGCGGTGTTTGCTGTACTGGTGCACAAACTGTTTAAATACCGTTATGAGTTTGACCCGTATTATCTGAAAGGCGAACTGATTAAGCTGTTGGTTTGTGTGTTATTCATTGTGCTGGGCATACGCGGGCATTTGGGGCTTGGTAAACCTATCGGCATTGCCGACGTGTACCAGTGGGCCTCTTCTCCCGCCGCAGCCGCGCTGACCTTAAACGGCGTATTTACCGCGTATCAGGTAGGCCGCAAAGGGGCGGTGGATATACAAAGCACATATCCCGCCGATTTGGCCATTGCCAATACCCGCAAACTGCTGATTGCACCCGATGAAGTCGTGCCGGATGAAAAATATCCGTTGATGCGCCGGCCTGCCGCGCCGCGCCAGCCCCGGGATATCAATTTTTATATTGTCCTGCTGGAAGGATGGCATCCGTATTATGTGGATGCCCTCTCCGGCAACCATTTCGGTGTAACGCCTGTGTTTGATGAGATCGTCAAAAACGGCGTGAACTTTACCAATGCATACGCCGTTGGGTTGCGCAGTATATTCGGCTTTGCGGGGGTACTGGCCGGCGTGCCCCTGGTGCCGGGCCTGCCGATGTTTGGCTACGGGCTGGAGTTAACCAGCTTTTTCCGCTTCCCCGGTGCGCTGGCGGATGCCGGATGGAACACTTTCTTTGCCCAAACCTCCAGCCGGGACAGTTACCGCCTTTGTGCGCTGGCTTCTTATCTGGGGGCTCAGGGAAGCTATGGCAATGAGGATATGAAAGAGCTGCTGCCCTATATAGATAAGGCTCCTTTTGGCTATGATTATGACGGGCTGATGTTCGGGGCGGAACAGGCGGAAAAACGCACTGCACGCAATTTTATGGGCCTGGTGTTTACGGGTATTACGCATGCTCCGTTTGCGCGTACCCTGCCGCAGTTTGACAAATACCAGGGGACTACCTGGGACGACGGCTTTAAAAATACGCTGTATTTTGCGGACTGGTCTATTGGGGAACTCTTAAAACGCGCCAAAGAAGAAGGATGGTTTGACAATACGGTTTTTGTGTTCGTGGCGGATCATACCTCCGGCGGGCCGGATTCGGATTCTTTGTATAACAAATTCCGCATTCCGCTGGTGTTTTATGCACCGAAAATTTTAGAACCGCGTACGGTGGATTATGTGGTGTCACAGCTGGATATCGTGCCGACACTGTACAATATGGCGGGGCTGGACGTGCCTTATACCGCCCTGGGGCGCGATATGTTGGATGAACGCGATGCCGACAGCCGTGTGGCGCTGGTATCCGAAGGCGTCAATATCGGCCTGATTACCAAGGACGGAGCCATACGCCATACGCGCAAAGAAATTTTGTCCGAAGAGAAACTTTCGGATAATTTTGACGTGCAGCGGGCCGAAGATATTCTTTTGTCTTTAGATAAAGCGGCATATACGCTGCTGAAAAACAATACGTGGTATAGCGATGAACCATAAATTGATTGTGGCATTGGATCAGGGCAGCTCTGCCTCGCGCGCGCTGGCCGTGGATGAAAAAGGGAAAGTAACCGCAAGGGTGAGCCGTGCGGTGGAAACTTTCCGTCCGGCGGAAGGTCTGGCCGAGTTTGACGCCTGGCAGTTGCTGCGGGGCCAGGTGGATTCTTTGCAGGAAGTTCTTGATCGGGCGGGTGCTGAGAAGGTGGCGGCCATATCCGTGGCCAGCCAACGTTCTACTGTGGTGTTTTGGGATCGTCTAACCGGTAAACCGGTTGCTCCTGCTTTAAGCTGGCAGGACGGGCGTGCCGTGGCGGAAGCGGAAGCTGCCGCTCTGCCTCAGGAAACGGTACATCAGCTGACCGGACTGTATAAGACGCCGTATTATTCTGCGGCTAAAATAGCTTGGACGGTGCGTTATGAGCCGCAGGCGGCACAGGCAGCGAGGGATGGACGTTTGTGCGTCGGCCCTGTGGCGTCCTATATCATTTGGCATTTGACTGGCGGGAAAGTGTTTGCCTGCGATCCGACGTTAGCCCAACGCACTTTACTTTTTAACATATCTTCCCTGGATTGGGACAAGCAATTGCTAGATGCTTTTGGTATACGGCGGGAATGGCTTCCGCAGATTAAACGTACGGCGGACGATTACGGTGAGTTTAAATACGCAAGCGTTGGTATCCCGCTACGCGTCTGTGTGGGAGACCAGCAGGCCGCTCTTTGTGCGTTGCGCGTGGTGGCGGGAGGGTCTTGTATCAATTATGGTACGGGAGCCTTTTTTATGCGTAATACGGGTAACCAGTGCCATTTGCTGCCCGGGTTGTTGACTTCTGTGGGAGCTTCATTAGCCGCAAATAATTGCGACTATTTGCTGGAAGGTCCCGTCAATGCCTGCGGTACAGCGTTTTCCTGGTTGAGCGAAATTGGATTTTCTTTTTCCACCGATGAGTTGGATTCGCTGTGTGAAGCTTCCCATACGCCGGTATGGTTTTTGCCCGCTCTGGGCGGGCTGGGGGCTCCGTATTGGGATTTTGCTGCTACTCCAGTTTTAGCTGGACTTTCCCCCCGTACCAAAAAAGCTGATGTGGCCGCCGGCGCGGTAAATGCTGTGGCCTGTCTGTTGGCTGACATTGTATTTTATGCGGAGCGTTTTGGTATTAAAAGCGGTGAAATTAAAGTGACGGGCGGTTTGTCTCGGAGCCGTTTTTTATTGCGCGCACAAGCCGATATCTTGCAAACACGTCTTTTGCCTTGTGCGGAAGCAGAAAGCACCGCTGTGGGGGCGGCTTTATTGGCGGCTCCGTCAGTGTCCGTCAATACTTCCCAATGGGAGACCATGCGTTTGCTTCCTCCCGTTACCCCGCGTATGCCGCCGGAAGCCGCGGAAGCCTTTTACGGAAGATGGCATGCATTTTTAAACTGGTGCCGGATGAAAAAATAGCCGTTTATATTCTGTCCTATCCCCGGGTTTACGACCGGGGATTTTTGTTTATGTGGAGCATTATGTGTGAATCGTTGTATTTAAAAACTTTTTTCTGTTGGAATTTTTTAGTTAAAATAAAAACCCGCGTAAAACGCGGGTTTTTATGTAAAGAAAAATGACCTTTATTCATCCAGGACGGACGGAGATGTCAGCGTATCCAGAGCTTTCATGCGCGCATCTACCTGGGCCTGGATTTCCGCTTCGCGTTTAGCTTTGGCTTCATCTAGTTGTCTTTGCAATTCCGCCAGTTCGGCATCAGTGGTCATCATTTCTTCTTCTATCTGTGCACGAACTTCATCACGCGTCTGACCCAGGTTATCTGCTTTCTCATCTAAACGGGCCTGTGCGTCAGAGATATGCTCCTGTACGGCAGCTTCGGCCTGGGCTTTTGCTTCTTTTCCCAGTTGCTCTCCGTCCACACTGCGCAGGCGTTCCACTAACGCTTCTTCTTCGGCCAGCTGGGCTTGCAATTGTTCTACTTCAGCCAGTTTTTCAGCGGCTAAATCTTCTGCCTGTTGGCGTATTTTTTCCTGTTGCTCATTGACTAAAGCTTGCGTGGCTGCGCGGGCCTTGAGTTGTTCCTGCAGGCCGGTTTGCTTTTTTACCTGAAGAACGGTCATAACCGGGGAATCCGGCATCAGATCCGCCGCCAGGGCAAAGGCATCTTTGCCTTCTTTGTTGACGGGGCTTAAATCGGCGTTATTTTTAGCCAACAGCAGAGCGGCTTTTTCATTTAAATTTTTAATGGCGTACATCAGGGCCGTATTTCCATTTTTATCCTGCAAATTCATATCTGCACCCTTATCAAGCAGCCACTGCAAAGCTTCGGTTCCTTTGGCAGCACTATACATAAGGGCGGTTTTTCCAGAAGAATCTGCAGAGTTGATGGAAAAGTACTCCCCTTCCAGCAAATTCATGGAAGGAATGCTTTGGCCTTCGGCAGCGGCAATAAATACATTTTTTCCGTGTACATCTATAACATTAATGTCTGCACCCAACCGTAACAGCTGGCGAATTAAAGCTGTTTGCCCATTTTCCGCCGCATAGAATAAAGCCGTGCGTCCTTCATTATCTTTAGAATTGATATCGGCACCGTTGCTGACCAGCATTTGGGCTGCTTTTTCCTGGCCGGCGGCCGCTGCAGCACTAAGGGCGGAAAAACCGTTTACGGGGTTTTGGTAATTTACATTGGCGTTGTGTTTTAACAATGTACGTATATTATTGAGGCTGCCGCTTTGGGCCGCGTACATCAGCGGTGTATAGCCCATATTGTCTGGCAGGTTAACGGCGCGGGTGTCAAGCTGCAGCAGGGTTTCCGTCAGACGGCGGTCATCAGCGGCCATGGCATGCAGTAAAGCCGTTTTCCCCAAATCATCTTTGGCTGTGGCGTCGGCTCCATTTTGCAAC
This sequence comes from uncultured Elusimicrobiales bacterium, assembly GCA_944324105.1. Classification (GTDB taxonomy): domain Bacteria; phylum Elusimicrobiota; class Elusimicrobia; order Elusimicrobiales; family Elusimicrobiaceae; genus Avelusimicrobium. The sequence continues at coordinate 2,621 of CALUVA010000020.1, read as the reverse complement.
AGGTATTCCACTGCTTCTCGCTGGCCGGCGGCGGCCGCCGCAATAATGGGCGTTACGCCGTAGCTGGAGTTTAGGTTGACAGAAGCTCCGCCTTCTTCCACCAGCAATTTGATAATATCCATGTTGCCCTTCTCTGCGGCAACCGTGAGCGGAGTAATACCGGCGTAGTTGCGTTCATTTACGTCCACATTGGCATAAATTAGTGTACGCACGCGATCCGTGTCTTCTGTTTTGATGGCTCGGACCAAAGAAGTATCATAGACGAATTTAGTTTTTGCCAATTCACGGGGGCCGAGCAGTTCTCCCTGGTAAACGGACGGGGCATTTTTGTTGAATACTTCGCCGCGATAAATGGACTTCTGCATGGATTCATTTTCAAGAGAGGGAACTTTTTCTCCCAGAACATTGCCGCGGTAGGCAGGTCCCCTGGAACCGAGACTTTCCCCTTCTGCAGAAGAGGTCTTGCTCCCCAATACCGTGCCGCGGTAAATATCACCGGGAATATTAGAGCGCGCAGCCTCTTCGCGAATCATTTCTTCGCGAGTTTTATTTTCTTCCACGGAAGCAGATTCCAACCCTTTAATATAGACGGGTTTCCCATCTACATAAATGATATCCGGATCCTGTGCAAAAGTTACCGGAACCAAACAAAAAGAAAACAGCAACGTCAGGTAAAATTTATTCATGATTTCCTCCGATGTTTATATTATAGCAAGACGAAAGAAATTTTGACATGAAAATTTTTATTTTTTCCTGTTTTAAAAATAATTTAAAAAGATTATACGCTTGTAAATAAAAAGAATTTTAAAATAAAAGTAAAAAAACTTGCTTTTTTCCCGGAAGGGTTGTATCATAAATATATAGATTTCTCCCCCAGAACCTTTCGATTTACCCCCCGAATGGTTCTGAAAAAGAGCAGGGCACATCCCCCTGCTCTTTTTTATTTCTTTTTCCGATACGAATATTGTAGTATTCTTCAAGTACATATGTTTGCAGAAAAATCTTGTTTTACGGAGAGGCTCTGTTTAAGATTGTTGCTTCTCCTCTGCTAAGCTTACAGGCGGGATAAGTATGAGGTCTTTTAGTATGGTATTCATTGGGGCTTTTCTTACAGGGAAATTGTGTTGCTGGAGCGGATGTAGGTGCAGGTTTATATCCAGTTAAAAAACCCCCGCAATAACGGGGGTTTTTAAAAAGCGAGAAGTCTATAGTAATTACAGAGCAATAGCACTGACGGGGCAGGTGCCGGCGCAAGCGCCGCACTCAATGCATTTGGCGGCATCAATGGCGCGTTTGCCGTTCTGTTCGGAAATGGCGCCGACCGGGCAGGCCGATTCACAGGCACCGCAGTTAATGCAGACTTCGGGATTCACTTTGTAAGCCATAAATTTCTCCTGAATGATAAATATTGGGACCCTTCTATTATATCAAAAATCATTCCCCCAGCACTATGTTTAAAAAGATTATCTCTCACCTCGTTATAAATGTACGCTTGTGTCGTAGATATAAAAATTACTCGTTTGGCTGATTTTGTGGTATTTTTTAAAAAATTGCTTTTTTGACAAACGAAATCATAAAATATATACTATGTATGAACATATGCTCATATAATTTGCTAAAATTTCCCCTCTTGTGTAAACTGGAACGGCTGTGCTAAAATATAAAAGTAAGGATGAACTAACTTTTATGGAAAAAGAAAATTTTCACACTCTTTTTGATTTAAAACCCGGATCTACCGCCGAGATTAAAGATATACAGGCCGATCCTGCGCAGGCCTCCAAACTGGCCGCCATGGGCTTGGCCAAAGGCCAGCATATTACACGCAAAGCCGGACGTAATCCGCTGGTTATATCCGTTTGCGGAAGTGAAGTGGCTATTGGAGCTAAAATTGCCAAACAAATTATTGTCGGCCCTTGCGTACACACGGAAAACAATTCGTTCCGTCCAAATACTTTTTTGATGGCGGGCAATCCCAACGTAGGCAAAAGCTTGTTGTTTTCGCGTCTGACGGGCATCGGTATCTTGTCTTCTAATTTCCCGGGCACAACGGTGGGGTTAAATTACGGCACGACGGTGTTTAACGGGGAAAATTACAATATTATTGATATCCCGGGCCTGTACCGCCTGGAAGAAAAATGGCTGATTGAAGGCAAAAAGCGGGATTTGTTTAAAGAGTTGAAATATGATTTTATCGTCTGTGTGGCTGACGCTTCTCATTTGGAGCGTAACTTATATTTTACACTGGAACTAATGAGCCTGGGCAAGCCCGTCATCCTGTTGCTCAATAAATTTGACGAAGCCTTGCGCAAAGGTATTTCCATAGATGTGCGCGCCCTCTCCAAACAGCTGGGCATTCCCGTCATAGCCGCCGTGGCTACCACGGGGGAAGGGCTGCGGCGTTTGGAAGTAACGGTGGATAAACTGGTTAAAAACAATGGCAGACAGGAACGTACGCTGGCCATCCCAGCCGCACCGGAAGAAAAATGGCGTTTAATTGGCGAAATTGTTGGCCGCGTACAGAAAATCAAACACAAACACGCTTCTTTTACCGAAAAACTGCAGGGCTGGGCCACCAATCCGGTCAGCGGTTTGTTTATTGCCCTGGGCGTACTGCTGGTGTC
>CALUVA010000019.1 GCA_944324105.1 uncultured Elusimicrobiales bacterium | reverse complement strand
GTGCCGCCCGGGAAAAAGCCGCCGCGGCCGCAGCAGAAGCCAAAAAACAAGCGGAAGCCAAAGCGGCAGCAGAAAAAGAAGCAGCAGAAGCAGCAAAAAGGGAGGCAACGGTGAGAGAATTAGAGGCGAAGTTTCAGGAAGGCGCACGGAAGGCGCAGTCTGCATTTTTGGCCTCCCCTAGTCTGCCGGAAGTGGTGAAAGCTGTTTTAAGATCGTATTCGGCGAATTATTGGCCCTATAAGCTTACTGTGTATCGGGCCACAGAATGTGAGAGAGCGCTCTTCGTGTCACGAAATAGCCCCTTCGGCCACTATGACTATGAAGCCCGCTATCCTTCCAACAAAGATCAGTACTTGACGGTATGGAATATAAAAGTAGAAAGGCATGGTTCCTCTTCGTACCCTCCCAGCGAGTTTCATGTTTCCCGGCAAGACTATTATCTACTACTGATTGAAGAGAAGGGAGTTATAAAGGAGAGGGAGTGGCGCTCTAATGTTAGTTTAATCTGTCAACAGGATAAGGGCTTTTGGTCCACAGATTGGCAGAATGTGCCTAGGAGTCTTGTGGGCACATGGACAGCTCCTCCGTATGAAGGTCCCATGAAGTTTTAGTCTATCCCCCATATTTTCCCCGCGCTTTTAGTCAAGAGCGCGGGTTTATTGTGCCCGGGCGGGCACCAGCTCCGCCATTTCGTCCGCCTGCGCGTGCATTGTTTCTTCCGGTTGGGCGGTGGGGTTGGAGGGCAGGTCTTCATCGGCCAGGCCGAACGGTTTTAAGGTTTGCAGCGGATAATTTAAATAAGCGTTTAAAAAGCGGCGGCAAACTTCGTTGCATTTGCTTAAAGACAGCAGGTCTTCCGCGTTCGTAAAGTTCAGCGCGGAAAATTCGTCCTCATGCATACGCTGCCAGAACTGCGGCGTGATTTGCAAGACGGGGCGGTCTAAGCCAAAGCCCGCCGCCGCCATCAGCCGCAGCGTAAAAGCAGGCGCGACGGCGGCCATATCGGCCGGTATGCGTACGGTAGTGGTGCCCGATTTAAAACAGCCCAATTCTTTCGTGCGCGCCAATGCCTTCCGCATTTATAAATCCTTGTGTGATATGCAGCGGGAAATGGATGAGGTGTTGGGTTGAGAGTGTCGTTCTCTTTGGCCAGAAAATAAAAATCCCCGCTTATGCGGGGATTTTTATCAGGCAAGAAATAAATCCGAAAAAAGCAAATCCCCGTTCCTTACAGAACGGGTTTTTCAAGAGCGGTTTATTTTCCTTTTTTCGTATTTCTTTTTGGGTCCTATAAAAAACTGGGTCCTTTCAGTTTCTGTTGTTAGGCCTAAAAACCCTGGCAAAAAGTGAGTTTTACATCTATACTATTTTATCTGCAGGCAGGCCTCTGCAGTATAAAGAGGGAAAGGAGGAGTTATGAAGAAACTGATCGCTATTGCCGGAGCGTTTTTGTGTGGCATTACCGGATTTGCAAAAGATGTTTCTCTCTCACCCGAAGGCCAAAACAGTCCGTCGGAAAAAGCCCGATATGTATTGAGACTGGTGCGCAACGGGCGTGTAGACTTGCTCAATAAATATTTTGACGAAGCCCCGTGGATGATAGAAACGGAGGTAAACGCTTACAGCGACAGCAGTCGCACGGTCAGCGTAGCGCTGTTCTGCGTGGCGGTGGAGCTGGGTAATGTAGACGTGGTAAAAGCATTTATAGAGCATGGTTACGGTCCGACGGATTTGTGCCGTGTGCAAAAATTCACCACGAGAAACGTGGTGGTGTCGCGCGCGGAACGGCTGTTGGCGGACGGGAGCGGCAGCGAGTCCAGTAATGCCGCCAGCGGCAGTGAAGGGACTTCGGGCGCGGTATGGTTTTCCCCGCTGGGTTCCGGGGGAAAAGCCGGAGGGGAAATGGCGGAGGGTTTCCCGGAAAGCTATGTGCAGCAGAAAAACATTACGGATCGGTATACACAGGTATGGACCGGGTTAACGACACCATTAAGAATATACTTTGCCAACCCGCTGGATTTTGCCTCCGGAGAGATGTTTGAATATCTGTGGGAGCAGGGCTTCCGCTCCAATAGCCTTTTTACCGAGCAGGCTTTGGCAGAGGCCAAACGTTTAAATCGCATGGATGTGTGGCAGTATATTGTGCAAAACAAGCCTCAGATGCTGGCGGATAAGCCTGCATATATCAGCAAAGCAACGTATCAGAAACTGCTCCAGGAAGCAGCCCGGGGAATGGATACGCCGGCGTACGCACTGCTGGAAAATAAAGTGCTGGGGCAAAATCTGAAGACGTCTGAGCAGGCACGCGCTTTGCGGGAGCAGGTGCATCAAATGGCATCGGATTTTGCCATGGAATTGCTTTCCACGCAAGCACAGGTAAAAGGACTTTTTCCGCAAAATACGGGAGCTGAAAAAGACGGTAAGTTCCCGCATTTGGGGATATACGCGTCTTTGGAAAGGGATTTGAAAGTAAAAGAAGAGCAGCTGATGCAGCAGGAGAAGCGTGCTGCCCGGGAAAAAGCCGCCGCGGCCGCAGCAGAAGCCAAAAAACAAGCGGAAGCCAAAGCGGCAGCAGAAGCAGCAGCAGAAAAGGAGGCAACAAGGAAAGCCTTGGCTGGGAAGTATCTGGAAGGCGCACGGAAGACGCAGTCTGCATTTTTGGCCTCCCCTACTCTGCCGGAAGTGGTGAAAGCTGCTGTAAGAAGAAAGATTAAAGGGCAGGAATGGATCTCTAAGATTACTGTGTATCGGGCCACAGAATGTGAGAGAGCACGAATCTCCTTGGATACTTCAAGAAGCATACCTCCCTATTCCACTGGCTTTCCTACCAAGAAAGATATGAAGTGGACGGTATGGGAGATAAAAGTAGAAGGCTCTTACCTTTATGGTCCCTTGCGTCGTGATGGCTCGTTTAGCGTTAGCACGGTCGCCTACCCCGCATACATCAGCCTGATTGAAGAGAAGGGAGAAATAATACGGATAGTCTACTCTCCTCATTACCTCATCGAGCATCCTGCTTACATATGTCAACAGAGTACGTCCATAGAGACTCCAGAGGGCGAAAAGATTCCAACTTGGCAGACAGTGCCTGTGACTCTTGTGGGCACATGGACAGCTCCTCCATATAAAGGTCCCATGAAGTTTTAGTCTATCCCCTATTTTTCCCCGCGCTTTTAGTCAAGAGCGCGGGTTTATTGTGCCCGGGCGGGCACCAGCTCCGCCATTTCGTCTGCCTGCGCGTGCGTTGCTTCTGTCGGTTGGGCGGTGGGTTTGGAGGGCAGGTCTTCGTCAGACAGACCAAACGGTTTTAACGTTTGCAGCGGGTAATTTAAATAGCCGTTTAAAAAGCGGCGGCAAACTTCGTTGCATTTGCTTAAAGACAACAGGTCTTCCGCGTCCGTAAAGTTCAGCGCGGAAAATTCATCCTCATGCATACGTTGCCAGAACTGCGGCGTGATTTGTAGGACGGGGCGGTCTAATCCAAAGCCCGCCGCCGCCATCAGGCGCAGTGTAAAAGCCGGTGCAAAAGCCGCATTGGGCTGCCCCAAATCCAGCTCCGTCAGCGCCTGCAGCAGCAGGCGGTATTTTTCGGCGCTGGGCTGGTGCGGCGGCGTCAGGCGCATCATCAGTTCGCAGAAGTGAAAAGCCAGCGTCTGGCGTTTGAGGTCTTGGCGGATATGGGGGAAAACACGCGCGATTTTTCCGCCCGTTACCGTACCCAGCACATTGCCGCTGCGCGCATAAATGCGGTATGCGGCGCAGGTAAAGGGCTCGCTTAAGGCTTTGAGTTTGCCTTTGGCGCGGTTGACCCCGGGCAGGCGCAGGTTGATGCGCCCGTGCTGCAGCGTGTAAAGCGCAATAATACGGTCTGCTTCGCGGAAGTCCTGGCGGAAAAGCACAATGCCCGAGTCGGTAAATATCATATATTCACTGTAGCAAATTTGAAGCCTTCCCGCGCGCCGGAGGCAAAAAACCCGTTGGACAGCGCCCCGCGGATAAGTTATAATATATGGGTCCTTTTTTGCGCCGTTTTTATGCGCCAAAGGAGAATTTAACTTAATAACAGGAGTGTACGGGCCTGAAACGGCTGTTGCGTTTCCGCCCGTATAATAGAGAAGCATGTTACCTACATACAGACCTAACAAAGCCAAAAGAGCCAAACACATCGGATTCCGCGCCCGCATGGCCACCGCCGGCGGCCGCAAAGTCCTCAGCGCCAGACGCGCCAAAGGCCGCCACGAGCTGATCCGGGCCTAATATATGTTTTCCCAGGGCTTGCCCCGCAGCCGCCGTCTGCATTTGAAAAACGATTTTAAAAACGTGATACAGACCGGACGGAAAATACAGGGCTTCGGCCTGGTGCTGTGGTGGAAGCCGGCCCCGCTGGGAAAAGAAGACAGACGTTTGGGGCTTGTCGTATCCAGGAAACTGGGAAACGCGGTCGTCAGAAACCGCGTCAAGAGGCTTCTTCGAGAAGCTTTCCGACTGAACCGGGAAAGATTGCAAAGCGGGGTGGACTATGTGTTCAGCCCCCGAGACAGCGAATGTCTGGCCACGGCCGACGCGGCGGAAAACGCCGTTTTAAGCCTGTGCCGGCAGGCCGGCCTGGCGCCGGCCCCCGCGGGCCAAGGTCCCGCGCAAACACATGAATAAAATTTCGCTGGCAGGCAGAAAGGTTCTGCTTTTTTTGCTAAATATTTTTATGCTGCTGGTGCGGCCTCTGCTGGGGCCGCGCGGGGCTTGCCGTTTTACGCCCACCTGCAGTCAGTACGCCAAAGAGGCAATAACCAAATACGGGGTTTTTAAGGGGGTGTGGCTCTCAGCCCGCAGGCTGGGCAAATGCCACCCTTTTCATGCGGGCGGTTACGACCCCGTACCTTAAACGTCCGTTTTCCCGTGCCGTGAAAGCCCGATGAAGAAGTCCGCCGCCCAGGCGGCTGATTCAGAGGATTTTATGAACCGAAATTTTTTACTCGCGGCTTTGTTGTTTCTGCTGGTGCTGACGGGATATAATCAGTTTGTCGTTATCCCGCGCATGCAGAAAGAACAGCAGGCCGCTGAGCAGCAGCTGGAGCAGGCCAAACAAGAAGCGGCCCTCTCCGGCGAAACGGCCGTAACTCCGGCCGCCGTGTCCAAAACCGCGGCTGCCGCCCTGCCTGAAGAACTGATTACTTTTGACGCTCCGAGCGCGCAAATTACCTTCTCTTCCAAAGGCGCAGGCATTAAAACCTATCTGTTCCGCGACGTAACGGGCGATTTGGATCTGACCCCGTATAAAGGCGAAGGCTATTTCGCCACCCTGCCTCAGCTTGATTTTACAGAGGCACAGCGTACCCAGGATTCCATTACTTTTACTGCCCGCCCGTCTGCGGGAGTGGAAGTCATCAAGACCTACCGTTTCAACGAAAACGGGATTAACAACTTGTCCCTGACGTTTAACAACAAAAACGAATATGATGTGGCCCTGCCGGCTTTTGATTTTAATTTCGGCCCGGGGCTTTCCACCACCCAGAGCGAACTTTCCGACAATGAACGCGAAAGCAAAGCTGTTTATCTGACGCAGGAGCCCGGCAAAAAGAATCCGACGCTGGTCAAGTTTACCGACAGCGAGGATTCTCCCGCCTCCGGAAAGGACTGGATTTGGGCCGGCGTGCAGAACCGCTACTTTTTAAGCGTGCTCATCCCGCAGAACTGGACCGCCGGCACGCTGGCGACCGATAAGCAGGTGGTTACCACGCGCAAACGCCTGTGGGGTTTGTTCGGCGAAGGGGAAGTGAAGGGGCCGCAGCTGCAAATTAATGTCCCCGCGCGGGAACTGGGGGCCAAATCCTCCCTGACCCTGGAGTCGGATTTTTACTTTGGTCCCAAGGATTACCAGGCGTTTGAACAAATGCCTTACCACCTGGGCCGCAGCATAGAGTTCGGCTTTTTTGGTGCGCTGGGGCGTCTGGCACGCAATGTGCTGGAGCTGTTCTACAGCTGGACGGGCAATTACGGCGTGGCTATTATCATGCTGACGGTGCTGTTGCAGCTGATACTGTTTAAATTTACGCTGATGTCGCTCAAATCCAGCGCGAAAATGCGTAAGGTGCAGCCAGAAATGAAACGCTTGCAGGATAAGTATAAAAATAATGCGGAAATGCTCAACCGCGAAATGTTGGCCTTATACCAAAAACACGGTATTAATCCGCTTTCTGGCTGTCTTCCGCTGCTCATTCAGCTGCCTATTTTCCTGGCGTTGTTTAATGCACTGCGCACGTCCTGGTCTTTGCACGGGGCGAAGTTTATTTGGTGGATTACGGATTTGTCTTCCAAAGATCCGTACTATATATTGCCCATTCTGATGGGCGCTGTAATGTTTTTCCAGCAGCGTTCGGCCCTGCCTTCGGGCATGGACCCCGCCCAGGCCGCCATGTTTAAATACATGCCGCTTATTTTTACGCTGCTGTTTATGAATTTTCCGTCCGGCCTGGTGTTGTACTGGCTGACCAACAGCCTGATTACCTATGGTATTCAGACCCTGGCCAACAAAAAAATCGCCAATGCGAAATAAGGAGTTTTTATGCCGCATAAAGTAAAAGTAGAAGCCAAAGAAGTGTCCGAGGCCATAGAAAAGGGCCTGAAAAAAATGGGTTTGCGCCGCGACCAGGTGGAAGTGACCGTGCTGGAAAACCCGCGCAAGGGATTTTTGGGCATCGGTGCGCGTCCGGCCGTGGTGGAGCTGCGCCAAAAACGCTGGGTGTCTGACAATTTGGACGCGCAGATTTATATGGACGTGCCCAAAAAGAAACGTTCTTCTTCCGGCCGCGGCCGCGGGGGGCGTTCTTCTTCCCGCTCGCGCAAGAGCGAAGAATCGGGCGTGCGCGAAATCAAACGCGGCGGCCGCCGTGCCTACGGTGCGCGCCGCAGCGCTGCGGCGGACAAAGCCCCCAAGGCCAATGAAGCCCAGCTGCTGCCCAGCCAGGAAATCCAGAACGCCGTTATCCCCGATTTCCTCAAAGCCCCGATGCAGGAGGCCAAAGACTATTTGGCCAATGTGCTGGAGCATATGGGCGTAAAAGTAGAAAATTTAAATGCCTGGTGGGATGAAAAACAGCAGCGCATTTTGCTGACTTTTGACTGCGACCATCCGGCCATCGTCATTGGCAAAGAAGGCAAAACGCTGGAATCTTTGCAGTATTTGGCCACGTTAAGCGTCAGCCGCCATTTTGACAAGCCCATCTCCGTCATTGCCGATACGCAGAATTACTGGCGCAAGGCCGAAGACAAAATCAATGCCGATTTGGAATACGGCATTAACCAAATTAAAAACGGCTACAGCGTGTACCGCTTCCGCCCGATGAGCGCACAGCTGCGCCGCTATATACACCGCGCGGCGGAAAACAATGAATTTGTCATTACCGTTTCCGAAGGCGAAGGCCAGTGGCGCAAAGTAACCCTGCGCCCGCGCCCGGCCGACCAGCCCGTGCAGAAAAAGGCCGAACCCGTTTCCGCTCCTGCCGCCGAAGCCGCGGCGGTGGTGCTGACGGAAGCGACGGTAAACCAAAATGCCGCCGGCACGGAAGTGACTGAAACCGTGACGGAAGTTGTGCAGACCGCGCCTGTAGAAGCTCCGGCACTGCAAAACGCCGAACAGCCTGCCAATACTTCTGCCGAAGCGCCCGCTGCGGCTGAAAACAATGGCCCTGCTTCCGCAGACGTAAATGCGGCCCAACAGCAGGCCCAACAGCAGCCTGCCGCACAGGCGGCTGATGACGCCTCCGGAGCCACCTGCCAGGCCGAAATGGCGCGCAACTGCGCCGAAGGCGAAACGCAAACCGGCTGCGCCTGCGGGCCTTTGTTTGAAAATCCGCAGGAAAATACGCAGGAAGCACAGCCTGCGCCCGCCGCGCCGGAACAAAAATAAATCGCCTGCGTTTATAAAGTAAGTTTACAGAATTTGAAATCCCCGCCGAAAGGCGGGGTTTTTTTCTATATTCAATTCTCCGCACGGGACGGGGATATTTGTTGTGTGTGGAAAGAATGTTTTAAGTCAATGCGGCAGATTTTTATTTCTTCCTTACAAAAATGTAATCGGCGCGACATCATACTGAACTTCCCAGAGTTCTATCATAGTTTTACATTAAACTTGCGGAGGTTGTATGCTGTCGTATTATTACAGACGTATCCGGCCTTTTTTGGCCGCCTACTTTTTAACGGGTCTGCTGACCACGGCCGTACTGGCGCTGGAAAGCTGGGTGCAGGTGGATTGGTCTGTCTGGGGCGTACTCAAAACGCTGGCGAGCGGCGTATTTTTTCTGGCGCTGGAGTTTGTGTTTTTTATTGTGCCTTTTTTGGCTTACCTGCTGGTCCTGCCTGCCAAATACCATAACAGTAAATGGGACAAATGGATTACTTTTGTGTTTTTTGCCGTGTCACTGTATTTGCTTTTGTTTAAAAGCGTCAGCGAATATTTCTTTTGGGAAGAGTTTACCAGCCGCTTTAATTTTATTGCGGTGGACTATTTGGTCTATACGCAGGAAGTTATTGAAAACATCTATCAGTCTTATCCGCTGATTAAAATTCTGTCGGGAGCCTTTATCATTACCGCCGCGGTCAGTTTGCTGTTCGTAAATAAATTGACCGCTGTGGGAAGCAAAATCCCGTCCTGGAAAAGCCGTGCCGCCGTACTGGGCCTGGATGTGCTGCTGTGCGTGCTGACGGGCTGCTTTTCTTCGCTGACCTGGGCCGAAGTAACCGATAATCGCATTAACAACGAGCTGGCCTCCGGCGGCGCATACGGGTTTGTGTATGCGTTTTTCCACAACGAGTTGGACTATAAGTCATTTTATCCCACGCTGGATCCCGCCTTGGCGGAGCAAATTGTGGCTTCCAAAACTCGCCTGCGCGAGTATATCAACCCCGCAGGGGAAGAAAAAACACCCAATGTCATTCTGGTGCTGATGGAAAGCATGAGCGCTGAATATTTGGATATGCTGGGCGGGCCTAACAATGATATTGCGCTGACGCCCAACCTGCGCCGTTTTGCGGAAGAAGGGGTCTACTTTCCCAATACATACGCCACGGGCACGCGCACGGTGCGCGGCATAGAAGCGCTGACTATTTCCGTGCCGCCGTTGCCGGGCATGTCCATCGTGCGCCGCAAGGGGAATGAAAATCTGTACACCGTGGGCAGCATTTTCCGCGGCAAAGGCTATGACACGCAGTTTATTTACGGCGGTATCGGATTTTTTGACAATATGAACTATTATTTCAAAAACAACGGTTTTGAAATTATAGACAAAACCCATTTTGCCAAGGATGAAATCCGTTTTGCCAACGCCTGGGGCGTAAGCGATGAAGATCTGTTTGCCAAGGCCATTAAAGAAGCCGACAAAAAATATGCCCAGGGCAAAAAGTTCTTCCAGTTTGTACTGACCACCTCCAACCACCGCCCCTTTACTTATCCCGAAGGAAGCATAGACATTCCGTCCGGTACGGGCCGTGCCGGAGCCGTCAAATATGCTGATTATGCCATAGGCCAGCTGGTGAAAGAAGCCCAAAGCAAACCCTGGTTTGAGGATACGGTGTTTGTGTTCGTGGCCGACCACGAATCGGGTTCTGCGGGCAAAGAAGAATTAAACCCGGACGAGCACCGCATTCCGTTCATCGTTTACGGCCCGAAATACATTGCGCCTAAACGCTATGACAAGACTATCAGCCAAATAGACGCCCTGCCGACATTTTTAGCCCTGCTGAACTTTAAATATGAAAACCGCTTCTACGGGCAGAATGCGCTGGCGGACGATTACCAAACGCGCTATTTCCTGATTAATTACCAGAAATTCGGATATGTGGAAAACAATATACTGACGGTTTTAAAACCAGTCAGACAGGCCGAGTTTTACCGTCTGCCGGATATGCAGAAATACGGCGATGTGCAGTCCAACGCCGAGGCTTTCGGCTCTGCCGTCAGCTTTTTCCAGCAAACCGAAGGGTGGAAGGATTTGCTGGGAAATAACAAACGGTAGTCCGTACCGCACGGCCCGGCTGACTCCTCCGCCGGGCCGTCCTTTTTATAAATTATGAAATATTATTTAGTTGCTCTTCTATCTTTAGGCATACTGAGCGGGTTGTGTGCCCCGCTGCGCGCACAGACGGCTGTGGACGAGCGCCTTTTATATGTTCCGGCCGCTTTGCTGGCCGCCGGTATTTATGTGGAAACGGCGCCCGGAAACGCGTTTTTCAGCAAACGCCAGCTGCACCATCATTTCACCGGAGGACACCACGAAAACGACTGGGACGATTACGCCCAGTTTGTTCCGCTGGGCGCGGCGGTGATATTGCCCGCGTTTTTGGAAGATACCGGCATACGCAGCACCTATCCGCAGCTGATACGGCGCGCCGTGCTGTCCGAAGCGCTGATGCTGGGCATTACCTCCGGCGTCAAAGGCCTGGCTGACAAAGACCGTCCCAACGGGGCCGCGCAGTCTTTCCCGTCCGGCCATACGGCGCAGGCGTTTTTGGGCGCACAGATTTTGTATTTGGAATACCGCGACACGAATAAATGGCTGGCCTATGCGGGTTATCCCGTGGCGGCCTTTGTGGCGGCGGAGCGGATCATTAATGATGAGCACTGGGTGTCGGATGTATTGGTCGGTGCGGCGGTGGGTATGCTGGTGCCGACGGCGGTTTACTGGGCGGCCGATAAAATGCAGCTGCGCAAACGGGAAAAACAAACATATGCCTGGGCGCTTTCGCCCATTTATACGCGCTACGACAAAGGTCTGCGCGTGAGCGTGAGGTTTTAAAATGAAAAAAACAACGCAGATTCTGTGGGCTTTTTTGCTGTTGGCGGCCGTGGTGCTGCTGGAGCAGTTTACGGGGGTGGCCGCGGCGGTGCAAAATCACTTTTTTGATGTTGCTTCCGGTCTGTGGCTGGTGGACGAAGAACGCAACCCCGTCATGCACTTCCTGCTTTATGACGGCATTAAAATTCTGCTTATTGTGCTGGCCGTTGCGGCGGCGGGCGTGCTGGCCGCTTCGTTTAAAAAAACCTCGCTGAAAAAGCTGCGCTATGGCTGTATTTTGTTTTTGCTGGCGATGGCGTTTATTCCGCTGGTTATTGCCGGAGCCAAAAAAGCCACCAATGTCTACTGCCCTTATCAGGTGACGCTTTACGGCGGGGAAAACCCGTATGTGAAAGTGTTAAGCCGTTACCCGCCGGATTATGATTTTACCGTGCATAAGCGCGGGCACTGCTTTCCGGCCGGACACGCCAGCGGCGGTTTTGCGCTGATGATTTTGTTTTTCTGTTTTAAAAAGAAAAAATATAAAATCGCGGGTCTGTGTCTGGGGCTGGCCGCCGGCTGGGGCATGGGGCTGTACCAGATGTGGAGGGGGGAACATTTCCTTTCGCATACGCTGTGTACCATGTTTGCCGCGTGGCTGATATGCCTGCTGCTGGCCGCGTTTATGGAACGCATGCAAAAAAAGTATCCGGCATTTTTTGCCTTTTGCGGGCCAAAATAGTTTAATAAACATATGAAGATATTGCTGGTGGAAGACGACAACCCCACCGCCTCTTATGTGGCCAAAGGCCTTAAAGAAGCGGGCATGAGTGTACAGCGCGCCGCTGACGGGCGCGCGGCGCTGGATATGCTGATAGGGGAAGATTTTGACTGCGTGATACTGGACATCATGCTGCCTTTTATAGACGGCATGACGCTGCTGAAAACCTTCCGCGCTTCCAACGCGCTGACTCCCGTCATTATGCTGACCGCCAAAGACGCCGTGGAGGACCGCGTGCGCGGCCTTTCCGGCGGGGCGGACGATTATCTGGTCAAGCCTTTTGCGTTTTCGGAGCTGCTGGCGCGCATTCACGCCGTGACGCGCCGCCGCGGCGCGCCGGCCCCGCAGGCCAGGCTGTCGGCCGAAGATTTGGAAATGGACTCGGTCAAGCATACCGTCACGCGCGGCGGCAAAAGCATAGAGCTGACCAAAAAGGAGTTCAGCCTTTTGTGGCTGCTCCTGTCGCACAAAGACGAAGTGCTCAGCCGCACGTTTATTTCCGAACGCGTGTGGGATATTAATTTTGACAGCGGCACCAATGCCGTGGACGTGGCCGTTAAACGCCTGCGCGACAAGGTGGACGGCGGCTTTGCGCGCAAACTCATACATACCGTGCGGGGGGTGGGGTATGTCCTTCGCTAAATGGCGGCGGCGGGCGGCGTCGCTTTCGCTGTCATGGCGTTTGGCGCTGTCGGCTTTTTTCATTTCCCTGGTGACGCTGCTGGCGTTGCTGGCGGCGGGTTTTCACGCGTATACGCACATGCTGGAAGCGGAATATGTGTCCCAGCTGGACGCGTATATGGTGGAGCTGTCCATGCTGGTAGATGAGGTGACGGAACATCCGTCCCAACGCCAGGACGAGGTCATGGCCCGCTGGGTGCACAGCGAGCTGACCAACGAACATTACACCTCCCTGCTGGCCGACGGAGAAGGGCAAATACTGGACCAGAGCGAACATTTTCCTTTTTCTTACGGGCAGTTTATGGAGCTTCTGCCGCAGGACAGCCGCAATTTTTTCTGGAGTTCGCCGGAAGGGGAGCGTTTCCTGCTGGGGCGGCGCACCGTGTTCGGGGACGCGGGGACGGACGGTTATGTGCTGGTGGCGCGCAATCTGGAAAAAGAATACCGCCGCAAATACCGCCTCTTGCAGGCTTCCTGCTGGTTTACGCTGTTTACCGCGGCGGTTATAGGGCTTTTGTCTTTTGCTTTTGCCAAAATGACGCTGTCGCCGCTTTCGCGCATGGGCGGCTATATCGGTGCGATTACGGCCAAAGACTTGCACCGCCGCCTGCACGCGCAGTCCTGGCCGGCGGAACTGCGTCCCCTGGCGCGGGCCTTTGACCGGATGCTGGCGCGCCTGGAAGACAATTTTATCCGTTTAAACCGTTTCTCGTCGGATTTGGCGCATGAGCTGCGCACCCCTATCCACCAGCTGCGCATGGCGCTGGAGGTCACGCTGTCCAAACCCCGTTCCAAAGCCGAATATGAGGACAGCCTCTCTTCCCAGCTGGAGAGCGTGGCGCGTCTGAACCGCCTGGTGGAGGAACTGCTGTTTATCGCGCGGGCCGAAAGCGGGGAGTCCGCCGTACAGAAAACCCGGGTGGATATTGCCGCCACGGCTGAAAAAGTCAAAGACTTTTTTCAGGACAGCCTGGACGAAGAGCAGGTGGACATGGACCTTTCCCAGGCTCGCGGCCTATTGCATGCCGACGGACAAATGCTGCTGCGTGCGCTGGTTAACCTGACGGCCAACGCCCTGCGCTACGTGCCGCGCGGCGGCCACATACGCATCGGCGCGGAGCAGGAAAAAGGGGAAACGGTGATTACCTTCTTTAATGACGGCCCCGCCATCGGGCCGGAGCATATGGGGCGGCTGTTTGACCGCTTTTACAAGATTGATTCGGCCCGTCCCTCGCCAGACGGCTACGGCGGCAGCGGGCTGGGACTTTCCATCGTTGCTTCCATTATGAAACTGCACGGCGGCCGCGCCGAAGTGCATAACGCCAAAGGCGGCAAAGGGGTTATTTTCCGCCTGGTTTTTCCGTCCAAAAGCTAAACTATGCTACAATATGCGCCAGAGGGGGAACTATGAAAAGACATGTATTCTTTTTGCTGGCCGCTTTGTTGTTTTGTCTGCCTGCGGGCCTTTGGGCGCAAAGCCGCACCGGCGAGTTATACACCGATACTTTATGGATACAGTATGTCGGGCCTAATCCGGGAGAAGGGTTTTCTTTTGGTTATTTTCTGGCCGTGCCGCGCGGGCTGGAGCGGACGGAAAAATATTTCCTGCTGGCGGAAGCCGACCCCGGGCTGCTGCGCATAAGCGGCGGACGGGCAGATCAAACCTCCGGCGCGC
Source organism: uncultured Elusimicrobiales bacterium (assembly GCA_944324105.1). Taxonomy (GTDB): domain Bacteria; phylum Elusimicrobiota; class Elusimicrobia; order Elusimicrobiales; family Elusimicrobiaceae; genus Avelusimicrobium. The sequence goes on along the minus strand of CALUVA010000019.1, from coordinate 6,708 downwards.
TGTCTTTTTTGCAAAGTTATCCCCTGCTTTCCTCTTTAAAAACCCCCGTCATCATGCCTGTGTTTACGCGGGTGCCGTCCGCGCCCAATCTGCGGGTGGGGGCGCTGGACCGTGATGTTATGCAAATTCGGGAAGGCTCCTTAAAGCGGCCGGATTTGCAGTTTTTGGCCATGTTGAAAGATGCGCGGAAACGGCTGAAAGAACAGGGAATTAAAACGCATAAAAAGATTTGGCTGCACGGTTTTGGCCCGTCGGGCGATTTTTGCGCGCGTTTTGTTTTTCTGCATCCGAAAAACGTGCAGGCCGCCGTATGCGGCGGTACGGACGGGGTTGTGCCGCTGCCTTTGGACGACCTGGACGGACGGGCGTGGAATTACCCGCTGGGCGCGGCGGACGCCCGGGAAATATCCGGTCGGAAGTTTGACGCAAAGAGGTGGAGACGCACCCCGCAGTTTTATTACGCCGTAGGACGCGACAACAGCCTTTTCTGGGCCACCGCGGCTTTTATCGGGCGGCCGGAGGGGGAAGCGGCGCTGGACGTGCTGGGCCTTTCTCTGCCGTCGCGCTGGAACCGCACGGCGGCGCTTTTGAAGCAAAGCGGCGCGGCGGTGCAGACTCATTTTTATTCCCAACGCGGATTTACGCCTGCCTGGACGGACGCAGCGGCCTTTTTTAAAGCCAACGGCGGCAAGTCCTTTTCTCCCACATTACCTGCGGAAATGTAAAAATTCAAACGGCGGGTTTCCTGGCCCGCCGTTTTTATATTCGCGCGCGTACGGAACAAAAACCCCAAAAGTACGTCTAAAAATTATAAAATATAACCATGCCAAGCACTATCGTCGCCCCGGCCACTGCGCCCGGGCAAAGCGCGGTTGCGCTCATTCGCTTAAGCGGCCCCGAGAGCCTGTCCGTTTTGCGCAAAGTAACGCGTACGGACAAAATTTTTGCGCCGCGCGAGCAGGTATTCTGCCGCCTTTATGACGGCGAAAAAGTATTGGACGAGGCTTTGGTGACCTATTTTCCCGCGCCGCGCAGCTTTACCGGGGAGGACGTGGTGGAGTTTGCCGTGCACGGCTCGCCCTATATACGCGGCCGCCTGCTGGAGGTGCTTTGCGCCTGCGGGGCGGAGCCTGCCAGGCGGGGGGAATTTTCCTACCGCGCGTTTTTAAACGGCAAAATGGATTTGCTGGAAGCACAGGGCCTGTGCGATTTGATTTCCGCCGGGAACAAGGCCGCGCATGATTTGGCCCTGTCCTCTTTGGACGGACGGTTGAGTGAAAAGTTAAACGCCGTCAAAAACGCCCTGTCCGAAATGTTGGCCGAGCTGGAAGCGCGCCTGGATGACGTGGACGAAGAAATGCCTCCGTTAAACACCGCGGCGGCCGAGCAGGAACTGCTGCCTCAGGCCGGCGCCCTGGCGCGGCTGGCCGATACTTTTTCCGTTGGGCGGCTGATTAAAGAGGGGCTGAAGGCCGCCATTGTCGGCGCACCCAACTGCGGCAAATCCAGCCTGCTCAATGCGCTGGTGGGTTTTGACCGTGCCATTGTGTCGGAGCAAAGCGGCACCACGCGCGACACCGTGGAAGAAACGCTGGATTTGGACGGGCAGAAAGTAATTTTGACCGATACCGCCGGCATAAGGGAGCACGCACTGGACCCCGCCGAACGCGAAGGCATGAAGCGCAGCCTGCGCGCCATAGAGAAGGCGGATTTGGTGCTGTTCGTGGCGGATTTGACGCGGGAGCTGACCCCGCAGGAGGAAGCCCTGTGGGATGACGTGCAAAAGCAGGACAAACCCGTTATTTTGGTGCTCAATAAGACTGACGAAGCCCCGCGCGGCCGCTGCGCTTTGGAAGGCAAAACACAGTATACCGCTTATGTGTCCTGCAAAAACGGCGAGGGCCTGGACGGGCTTAAAAAACAGATTTTGGCGTTCGTGTCCGCCCCGCAGGCGCAGGGGGAGGACGGGGTGATGATTTCCAATCTGCGCCAGTACGAGGCCGTTTTAAACGCCCAGACGGAAACCGAATCCGCCGCCGCGCGCCTGGCCGCGGGGGCGGGGCTGGAGTTGTGCGCGGAGCATTTGCGCGGGGCATTGGGCGCGCTGAAAGATTTGGCCGGCGAAACGACGCCGGACGACATACTGGGCATTATTTTTTCCAAGTTTTGCATGGGGAAGTAAATGTACGAATATCCGCAAATCTATGACGTGATTGTAATCGGCGGCGGGCACGCGGGCTGTGAGGCGGCTTTGGCCTCGGCCAAAACGGGGGCCAAAACCCTGCTGCTGACGCAAAGCCTGGACACCATTGCCCAAATGTCCTGTAATCCGTCTATCGGCGGCATAGCCAAAGGGCAAATCGTGCGCGAAATAGACGCGCTGGGCGGCGCCATGGGCCGCATTACCGACAGCGCCGCCGTGCATTACCATATGCTCAACACCGGCAAAGGCCCCGCCGTGCATTCCCCGCGCGTGCAGTGCGACAAAAAAGCCTATCAGTTTAATTTTAAACATACCCTGGAGCTGCAGCCCAATTTGGACGTGATGCAGGACGAAGCGGCCCAAATCGCCGTTTCGGATGGGGCCGTTTCGGGTGTGGTTACCCTGCGCCATACCTTTTACCGCGCCAAAACCGTGGTGCTTACGGCGGGTACTTTTTTGGCAGGCACTATACACATCGGCGAAGAAGTATTCCCGGGCGGCCGCTATAACGATATGCCCAGCAACGAACTTTCCAAATCCTTAAAAGCGCTGGGACTGCATATTATCCGTTTTAAAACCGGCACCCCCATGCGTATCAATGCGCGCGGGGTGGATTTTGACAAATTCCGCCTGCAGCCGTCGGACGATCCTTTTCAGCCGATGTCGCATTTTACCGATTACGCCGCGCAAAGCAAACGCAAATTTTTATGCTGTTACATTACCCGCACCACCGAAGAAACCGATAAAATCCTGCGCGAGAATTTAAACCGCTCCGCCATGTACAGCGGCAAAATCCACGCGCTGGGCCCGCGCTACTGCCCGTCGGTGGAGGACAAGACCAAAAAATTCCCCGATGTCAAAAGCCACCCGCTTTTTTTGGAGCCCGAAGGCACCAATACCGAGGAATTTTATATACAGGGCTTTTCCACCAGCATGCCCGAAGAAGTGCAGCGCGCGCTTTTAAAATCCGTGCCCGGCTTGGAAAACGCTTCCATTACGCGGCCGGGCTATGCCATTGAATACGACTTTTCCGACCCGATGGATTTATATCCGTCTTTGGAAAGCAAAATTGTGCCCGGGCTTTTCTGCGCGGGGCAGGTAAACGGTACGACGGGGTATGAAGAAGCCGGCGGCCAGGGCTTTGTGGCCGGCGTCAACGCCGCGCGCAAAACGCGCGGGCAGGAGCCTTTTGTCCTGCGCCGCGACGAGGCGTATATCGGCGTGCTGATAGATGATTTGGTGACCAAAGGGGTCAATGAGCCTTACCGCATGTTTACCTCGCGCGCCGAATACCGCATCCTGCTGCGCAACGACAATGCAGACCTGCGCCTGTGCCCGCATGGCTTTGCGCTGGGCACGCTGGATCCCCAATATAAACCCGCCTTTGAAAAATACCGCGCGGAAGTGGAACGCCTCAAGGCCGACCCGTCTTACTCAGTGGACGAAACGGGTTTATATCCCTGGACGGCGGAAAAAGTGCGCTTTCACGTGGACGTATACCAAAAATACGCCGGTTATTACGAGCGCAACAAAAAAGATGCCGAAAAACTGGCCCAGGCCGAAAATATCGTTATCCCTGAGGGGTTTGACCCTTCCGCCGTCAAAGGCATTTTGATTGAAAGCAGCCAGAAATTAAAAACCGTCCGCCCGCGCACGCTGGGCCAGGCCGCGCGCATTCCGGGCGTTACCCCGGCGGATATACAGCTTTTGGCCATACATATAGAGCGGTACCGGAGGCTGCAGCATGCGCGCAAAAACGGCTGATTTTGCGGCTTCTTTGGGCCTGTGCCTGACGGCGGAACAGCTGGATACGCTGGTCCGGTATGCGGGTTTGGTGTGGGAGAAAAAGGATTTTTTAAATTTAACCAGCGTGGCAAACAAAGAGGAAATTTTCACCCGCCACATCTGTGACGGTCTGGCCGCGGCGGCTTTTTTTCACCGTGCGGCGCAGGGAAAAGAAAGTTTTACCGTGGCGGATATGGGGGCGGGCGCGGGATATATCGGCCTGACCTGTGCCGCTGTCCTGCCCCGTGCAAGCGTTACGCTGGTGGAAAGCCTGGAAAAGCGTTGTTCTTTTTTAAACTGGGCCGTATTAAAACTGGCCTTAAAAAATGTTAGGGTATTAAATAGGCGTTTGGGCCAGCAAAAGGCGGGGCCTTTTGATTTTGTTACCGAGCGCGCCATGGGGCAGATAAACGATATTCTGCCGCTTATGGCGCCCGCACTGGCGGCGGGCGGCGTGCTGGCCGCTTACCAGAGTGCTCCGGACGAAGCGCAGGAAAATCTGCTGCGCCGTTTGGGTTTGCGGCGGGAAACTCCGGTCGGTTACCGGCTGCCGGGGGAAGAGAAGCAAAGGTATTTGGCCGTTTTTACCGCGGACAGGGGGGCCGTGGCATAATATGGACATAGTTAAACAAATCACCGTTTTGCTGTGGCTGTTGGGGGCGGTGCTTATTACACCGCCCGTACTGCGTTATTTTGATATAGACCCTAAAACCGCCATCCGAAAAGTCTTAATGGTGGAGGGAAAACCCGCGCAGGCCGCTGATGCTTCTAAAGCAGAGCTCCCCGCCCAGAAAAAAGAAATTGACCCGCGTATTTTTGATGAGCTGTTTGAAGAACATATTCCGCAAACCCCTGAAGAACAAAAACAGGCGGAAGCGGAGTTTAAAGAACTGATTTCAGGCTTGGAGCGCGTGGGCAGCGTAGCCAGCCCTAAAGAAGCCCCCGTATTGGAAGTGCCCGCACAGGTGCGTACGCCGCAAGGGGCGGAAAATAAAGTGCGCTGGCTGCCGCCGCCGCCCGGGTTCATGACGGCGGATACGTTTAATTATTTAATTTACCGCGAAAAGCAGCCCGTTGGGGAGCAGCTCAAAAGCGTATTGGACACTATTCACGGTAACCTGATGTTGGATTTGACCCCGTTTACGCTGGTGGCCAAACCCAATAAAATTTTGGTTATGATTTTTGGACAGAAAAAAAGTTATATGAATTTTACCAAACGCCCGCCTTGGTCCGGCGCGGCCTCAGACTTAAAGGCAGATACGATGTATGTGCTGGAGGGGCGCAGTTTTTATCCGCTGTCGGTGCATGAGCTGACTCATTTGTATTTTGACGGGTATTTCCTGCCAACCATTTCACCGCTGTGGCTGTCCGAGGGCATGGCCGTGTATATGCAGATTTATGCCACCAAACAAAAACCCAGCTGGGTGGAGGGCAGCCTGCGGACTATTTTGTCCGGAAAATATATTCCGCTGAACAGCATGGTGGAAATGAATGATTTGTCGGCTCTGTCCACGAAGCAGGCCGAAATCTGGTATACGCAGGCTTACAGTCTGGTGGATTATTTGCTCAACGAGCGAAGCCGGGATGAATTTTACCAGTTTTGCAACGAGCTGAAATCCGGCTCTCCCATACACCAGGCTTTATACCGCGCTTACGGCATGCCGTTTACCAAGGTGTCAGTACTGCAAAATGTATGGCTGTATGATTTGGCCAAAAAGAACCAACAGTCCGCCCAAAAAGCCCCGGCGGCTGTCATTTCGTCCACGCAGACGATCTCCGTGCCCGCCCAAAGCAAGCGGCCCCGCCCGCAGCCCGCGCCGGCCAAAGCCGCGCCGCAAAAGACGGTGATTCCTAAGCTGAAAATGGTGGAAACGAATGCTTTCAGAGGAGGATTTTAATGACGCAGTGGACGCATATTCCCGTGCTGGCCAAAGAAGCGGCGGAACTGTTGCTGGGTAAACCGGACGGCGTGTATGTGGACGCTACGCTGGGCCTTGGCGGGCATGCGGCATATTTTCTGTCCCTTCTGGGGCCGCAGGCGCGGCTGTTCGGGTTTGATAAAGACGAAGAAGCTCTCCATATGGCCCGCACACGGGTAAATGACCCCCGTTTAATGGCGGTGCACGCGTCTTATACGCAGGCGCCTCATGTGCTGCGGGAGGCAGGGCTGGACGGGGCTGACGGAGCTTTGTTTGATTTGGGATTGAGCTCCTATCAGCTGGACAATCCTGAGAGGGGGTTCAGTCTGCTGCGCGACGGGCCGCTGGATATGCGTTTTGACTTATCGTCCCCGCTGACGGCGGCGCAAATAGTTAATGAATGGCCGCTGGCGGAGCTGGAACGGATTTTTACAGAATACGGCGAAGAAAAAAACGCCCACGCCATCGCTATGGCCATTATGGCCGCGCGGCGACAGAGAAAAATAGAAACCACTTTTCAGTTAAAAAGCATTGTGGAAAGTGTCGTGCGCGGCCGCGGCAGAATCCATCCGGCCACGCAGACGTTTCAGGCGCTGCGCATTGCCGTCAATGACGAGCTGGGCTGCGTACAAAACGCACTCGGCGCCCTGCAGGAGCTGATCCGGCCCGGCGGGAGAGCGGGAATTATCACATTCCACTCGCTGGAGGACCGTTTGGTCAAAAAATGTTTTAAAGAGCTGGCCGGCGGCGGGGCCTGGAAGCTGGTCAACAAACATGTGGTGGCACCTTCTTATGAAGAAG
>CALUVA010000018.1 GCA_944324105.1 uncultured Elusimicrobiales bacterium | reverse complement strand
GCGTCATACAGCCGTTCCAGCGCGGGAATGTCTATCAGGGAAATGTCCTGCGGTTTCATAACCCCGGGTTTTTTGGGGGAGATAAAAGGCCCTTCCAGATGATAGCCCAGAATATGCGCACCCTTTTCTTTACCAAAGGCTCCCACAGTGCTTTGAATGCGCCGCAGCATGTCCGCCGGTTGGCCGCAGTACAGCGTGGGGCAGAAGGCCGTTACGCCGTTTTCCGCCAAAGCTTCAGACATATACAGCAGGGCTTCTTCCGAAGCCAGCTCCGGCCCGAAACCCGCAAAGCCGTGAATATGCATATCTATCAGGCCCGGGGCGGCGTAAGCGCCTTTGGCGTCAAAAATTTCCACGCCTTCTTCCAGCGCCTGCAGGCGTTCACACGGGAATACGACGGCAATTTTTCCGTCCTTGATTTCAATGCAGTGGTCCGGCCATATTTTTTCCGCCGTTATGACGCGGGCGTTAATAATCAGCTGGTGTTTCACGGCTTCCCCCAAGGTTATAAAGTTAAAATGACGTCTTCTTCCGGCTGCCGGAGCAAAGCCTGCTCCAGCTGCTCTTTGGCAGGGCCCGTCAGGGCGGACGCTGCGGCCGGGTCGGCCAGCAGGGCCGCGCGCGGGTGCGTCTTTAAGGCCGTAATGGGCCATTGCTGCGTTACTTCGCCCTGCGCCAGACGCGCCACGGCTTCGGCCTTGCTCTCGCCGCTGGCCAGGAACAGCAGTTCCTTGCTGTCCAGTACCGTGCCAATACCTACCGTCAGGGCGCTGGAGGGCACTTGGGCGGGGTCATTGCCAAAGAAGCGGGAATTGGCCTGTTTGGTGCTTTCTGTCAGCTCCATGACGCGCGTGCGGGAGTCAAAGGAAGAGCCCGGCTCATTAAACGCCAGATGCCCGTTGCGGCCCACGCCGCCCAGGAACAAATCCACGCCGCCGGCTTGTTTGATGGCGGCTTCGTAGGCGTCGCATTCGGCGTGCAGGTCGGCCGCCTGGCCGTTTAAAATATGCGCGTTTTGCGGCACGATGTCCACATGGTCAAACAAATTGTGCTTCATGTAATAGTGATAACTTTGGTCATGCTCCGGCGGCAGACCCACATATTCGTCCATGTTAAACGTGACAATATTTTTAAAACTCATCTTGCCGTTTTTAACCAACCCCGAAAGGGCGGCGTACATGTCCACCACCGTCCCGCCCGTGGGCAGGCCCAGCACAAACGGGTCTTTTTCCCGCGCGGCCCAGCGGGCGCGAATATAAGAGGCGGCCCAAAGGCCCAAATTATGTTTTGTGATAATCAGTTTCATATTATTTCAGGTATTTTTTAATCTCATCGGAAATCAGGTCCGCTTCCGGCCCGATAATTACCTGCACCGCGCCGCCGGCGGCTTTGACTACGCCGCGCGCGCCTAAAGCCTTTAAAGCGGGGGTATCAATCTTTTCCGCGTCTGCCACTTCCAAACGCAAACGCGTGGCGCAGGCGTCTATGGTTTTGATATTGCTTTTCCCGCCCAGCCCGCGCAGGTATTTGGCGCCGCGGCTTTGGTCGTCCGCCGGCGGGAAATCTTCGCCCGTGACGGCAGAGGCCTGTTCCGGTACGGCGGGTGCGGCGGCGGGCGCGGCTTCCTGGTCGGTTTCTTCCGGCTCGCGGCCCGGGGTGGTCAGATTAAATTTGACAATCGCCCATTTAAACAGGAAATAATACACCACACCGTACACGATGCCGACGGGGATTAAATACAGGCCGTTTTTGCCCAGGCCGTAGCTGAGCAGGTAGTCAAACAGTCCGGCGGAGAAGGTAAAGCCCAGTTTTACGTCCAGCGTGTTCATGATAACCATGGACAGCCCCGTCAGCAGGGAGTGCAATACATACAGCGGGAAAGCCAGGAACATGAATGAAAATTCAATAGGCTCGGTAATACCGGTTAAAAAAGACGTCAGCGCCATGGACAGAAGCAGGCCGCCGATGGCTTTTCTGCGTGCGGTTTTGGCCGTGGCAATCATGGCCAAACAAGCCGCCGGCAGACCGAACATCATCACGGGGAAGAAGCCCGCCATGAAAGGGCCGGCCATGGGGTCGCCCGCGAAAAAGCGCGTCAAATCCCCGTGTACGACGGTGGCCACGCCTTCTTTGATAATTTCAAAATCGCCAAACTGGAACCAGACCAGGTTGTTTAAAATGTGGTGCAGACCCAGCGGAATGAGCAGGCGGTTGGCAAAGCCGTAGAAGAACAGACCGATATTGCCCGAGGTAATCGTCCAGTCGCCAAACGCGCCGATGACGCGCGCAATGGGCGGCCAGACAAAATAAGCCAGTCCGGCAATAACCAGACAGACGGCGCCCGTTACAATGGGTACAAAACGCCGCCCGCCGAAAAACGCCAGGTAAGACGGCAGCTTAATGCTTTTATATTTGTTGTACAGCAGACCGGCGGTAACGCCCACAATGATACCGCCCAGCACGCCCATGTCAATGCTTTCGTCCAATACATGCAGGGAGGCAGTCAGAATAATGTATCCCACATACGCGGCTAAGGCGGCAGCGCCGTGGTTTTCATCGGCAAAGCCGATGGCGATACCCAAAGCGAAAATAACCGGCAGGTTGGTAAAGACCGCCTGCCCCGCTTCGGCTACGAAAGCAATGTTTAACAGGTCCGGCTGGCCCAGGCGCAGCAGAAGCCCCGCGATGGGCAATACGGCAATGGGCAGCATGAGCGCTTTGCCCAGTTTAACCAGGCCCCGCCCGAAGGGGGCCAGAAAGGTTTTTAGGGTTTGCATGTTATTCTCCTTGCGTTATATACCAAATTCTTTTTTAACCAGCGCGCGTACCTGCTGTGCGCTCTCCAGCTCACAGGCCCGGGCGGCTGCCTCGGCGCAGCGGGTTTTGTTCAGCGTGCGTACCAGTGCTTTTACCTGGGCAATGGCGTTGGCGCCTACGGCCAGTTCCGTTACGCCAAGGCCCACTAGCAGCGGTACGGCCTGCAGGTCGCCCGCCATGGCACCGCATACGGCCACGGGGCGGTTACAGGTCTGTGCGCCGCGGCAGGTAAGGCTGATTAAATCCAGCACCGCAGGGTGCAAATGGTCCGCCCGCGCGCACAGGGTTTTATGCCCGCGGTCTATGGCCAAAGTATATTGTGTCAGGTCGTTGGTGCCCAACGAAAAGAAATCCGCATATGCGGCAAACTGTTTGGCGGTCAGCGCGGCGGAGGGGACTTCCACCATCATGCCCACTTCCACGGGGGAAGATACGCCCAGTTTTTTCTTTTCTTCTTCAATGAGATTTTTGTAATACAAAAATTCATCGGCAAACGCCACCATGGGCAGCATGATGCGTACGCTTCCCGCCGGCTGCACGCGCAGCATGGCGCGGATTTGGGAGAGAAAAATATCGCGGTATGCTTCATAATTGCGCACGCCGCGCAGACCCACGATGGGGTTTTCTTCCGGCGGCAGCGGCATATACGGTACGGGTTTATCTCCGCCGACATCAAGCGTGCGCAGGGTTACATGTTTTCCCGCCAAGGCGCCGGCGATGTTTTGATATAGTACAAACTGCCGTTCTTCGGACGGGGGTTCATTGCCCTGGAAAAATAAAAATTCCGTGCGCACCAGTCCCAGGCCGTCCGCGCCGTTTTCCGCCGCGGCCAGCGCTTCGCGTTCATTGGAAGCATTGCCGCAGACATAGACGCGCACACCGTCTTGGGTGAGAGCCGGCTCTTTGGCTTCTTTTTGGTTTTGTTCGCGTTTTTGTTGTTCCAGCAGCTGTAAATCATCCAGCTGTTTGATTTGCTCCGCAGTAGGGCGGACATATACCAAGCCTTCAGCGGCGTTTAATCCCAGCTCCGTGCCGTTTTCTATGGACAGCACACATTCGCCCGCGCCGACCAGCGAGGGCATGCCCATATTGCGCAGTAAAATAGACACATGCGCCGTGGGGGAGCCGTAAGCGAGCAATACCCCGCGCACGCGTCCGCCGAACAGGGCCAAATCCGAGGGGAGCAGTTCATCGGCCACGATGATGCAGCCTTCGGGAAATTCCGGTTTTTTCACTTCTCCGCCGGTCAGTTTTAGCAGGACGCGGCGGCGCAGGTCTTTAAAATCGGCGATGCGTTCCAGCAAAAAGCGGTTTTTTGTTTTTTTCAGTACGTCAATGCTGGCGCGCACGGCTTCATTAAACGCAAACGGCGCACTTTTGCCCTGTTGGATGTGCTTCTGAGCCTGTTGCGCCAAGAAAGGGTCCTTTAATAATTCCGCATGCGCCTGTAAAATCTCTTTGGCGGCTTTGCCGGGCGCGGCGGAAATTTCAGCAGAAAAATCCTTTTCCGTTTCTTTCAGCGCCGTTTGCAGGCGGGCCTGTTCGGCGGCGGCGTCCGCGGCGGTTTCTTCAAATTCTACATCGGCCGCCGTAAATAAATAGGCTTGTCCGCGCGTAATGCCGGCGCAGGCTGTCAGGGCCTTGAGCGTGGCGGGAGCGGAGAGGTCCACCGGCTGGTTACTGCACAGACAGGGATTTTGCGGCGTGCAAACTTCGGCTTCGGCCTCGCTTTCTCCCAGTCCGCTTTCTAGCAAAGAGGCCAGCTCTTCCAGCGCGCGGGGCGCGTCTGGTGCGTCTGCCGGCGTGCGCAAAAATACTTCGCTGCCGCGCAGCAGGGATAAACCCATGACCGCCACCAGGCTTTTTGCGTCGGCAGTGTTTTCCCCGCAGACCAGCTGCACGGGAAATGAAAATTTCTTAGCGGCGTCCGCCAAACGCCCGGCGGGGCGGGCGTGCAAGCCGTTTAAATTGGGAATAATGACCTTGCGCGAGGCAATCCACTCCTGCGCCTGCGTTTGTGCGGCGGAAGAGGTTTCTTCCTGTGCGCAGAGTACGGTAAACACGGCATCCTGTCCTGCTTTTACTTCGGACAAAGGGAGTTTATTCAATTGCGCTCCGTCCGGAGAAGTGACGATTAAAATGACCAGGTTGCTCGGGGCGTTTTTAGCCAAAAAACCGGGGTCAAATTCGGTAAGTTTTTGGCCCCGTTTTACTTCGTCTCCTGCTTTGACTAAAGCTTTAAAACCTTTTCCCTGTAAATTGACCGTTTCCACGCCCACATGGATTAGCACTTCCAGTCCCGGGCGGGCAATAACCACGGCATGCAAAGCCTTGTGTACGCTGACGATTTTTCCGTCAAACGGAGCCGCAGTAAAACCGGCGGCGGGTGCGACGGCAATGCCGTCGCCTAACATGTGTTCACTAAAGGCCGGATCGGGTACCTGTTCCAGCGGAACCAGCTTTCCGTCGGCCGGGGCAAAAACCTGCAGTTCGGGCATAAACACTCCTGAGAAGGGGGTATTTCCTTTATTATAGTATTTTGCACCTTTCTTTCAAGAGGGAAAAGATATTTGAATTTCCCGCCAAAAACCTATATACTAAATGAGAAGATTCAAATAGGAGAAAATTATGAAAATATTTTTAAACCGCCGTGCTTTTACGCTGGCGGAATTGATGGCCGTAGTGGTAATTATTTCTATTTTGGCAGGTATTGCCATCGGTTCGTACCGCCGTTCGGTAGACAGGGCCAAATTTGCTGATGGACGTTCTTTGGCGCATCAGGTGGCTGCTGCGCGCGATACTTATTATTATGACCGTGTATATAACGGGGAAACTGCCAGCATGCCGACCAGTTTCAGCCTTCTGCCTCTGGAATTTAACGGAGCCAGCGGAAGCACATACAACGGAGACAATTTCAAAGTTTATATCGGAAATGTCAATTATGTGCGCGCTGATGATAATGACGGCAACTATGGTATCTGTGTGTATCAAGAGGCAAATAAAAGAGGAAAGGTCAGCGGCGAGAAATGCATTTATTATAATACGGACGGCAATGAGTTTTGCCAAAGTATGGGATTCTCTTCTCCGGGTATTTCTTGCTGACGGGTTTATATAATCTAAAACCCCGCATCTTTGCCGGATGCGAGGTTTTTTATTTTGAAAAAAGAAATCGGCCTGGTTTGAGACGGGAAAGAAGAAATCTTCTTCCCGTCTGCCAAAAGGGGTAGCCCCGTTTGGCTAGGCTGACACGGCCTTATTTGCTGCGGTAGGTCGTGTAGTGCGCGCCGAGTACGTTGTCCCCTACTTTTGCAAACGCCTCAGCGATGATGTCCAGTATGTTATGTTTTTTCATGTTCATTCTCCTTTTTTAGAAATCCGCTTATTCAGGGGACTGGGAGAAACATCTTGGACATATTTATTATACAAAATTTTATTCTTTTAAAAAAGAAAACTTAATATAACATTTTATTTTGCCCAAACGCAAGGAAAAAATATACTTCTGCATATCTGGCGTTGTAAGGGTTTTTATATAATATGTATATGAAAATACAGGAAACGGATTGTTTGGTCATCGGGGCGGGTATTGCCGGCTCGGTGTATGCTTATGAAGCAGCGCGGCGCGGCTTGCGCGTGATGTTGCTTAGCTGCGGCGACTGGGATACTGCCAACAGCGATCTGGCCCAGGGGGGGATAGTTTACGAGCCGGATTTGGATGTGGAAGGCCTTTTAAAAGATGTGCGTCTGGCCACAGCCGGGCTGTGTAACGAAAACGCTGTGCGCACGCTTTCTGCCGCCGGATGTGAAGCGGTGAAAAAAATTTTCCTGACGGATTTGCATACGGATTTTTCGCGCGATGAAAAAGGCAATCTCCTTTTTACCCGCGAGGGAGCCCACACGAAAAACCGTATTATTTATTGGAAAGATACCACCGGACACTCTTTGCTTTCCTCCATTCACAAGGCTCTGCGCAAAGAGAAAAATATTACCGTGCTGGAAAATGCCGCCGCGGTGGATTTGCTGACCCTTTCCCACAGTTCCACGGATATCATGGACCGTTATGCCCCGCTGACGTGTTTCGGCGCGTATGTGTTGGATAACAAAACCGGCGAAGTATATGCCGTAAAGGCCAAAAAAACGGTGCTTGCCACCGGAGGAGTGGGGCAGGTGTACCGCCATACCACCAATGCCGCGCACGCATACGGGCACGGCATTGCCATGGCCTACCGCGTGGGCGCACGCGTAATGAATATGGAATTTATGCAGTTCCACCCGACGGTATTTGCCAAAGGAAAAAGCTTCTTGATTTCCGAAGCTTTGCGCGGGGAAGGGGCCGTGTTGCGCAACTGCAAAGGCGAAGCGTTCATGGCCAAATATCATCCGCTGAAAGATTTGGCCCCGCGCGATATCGTTGCCCGCGCCATAGAGGAAGAGCGGCTAAAAACATCGCATGACTGCGTGTATTTGGATATTACGCATGAGCCTGCGCAACATATCAAAGAACGTTTCCCCGCTATTTATGAAACCTGCCTCAAAGAAGGGGTGGATATTACCAAACAACCCATTCCCGTGGTACCGGCGGCGCATTATTTTTGCGGCGGCGTGTACGCCACGCCGGACGGACGTACGAATATTTTGCACCTAAATGCAGTTGGAGAAACGGCCTGCACCGGTTATCATGGGGCTAACCGCCTGGCCAGCACTTCGCTTTTGGAAGCGGTGGCCACGGGGTTCCTGTGCGCGGCGGCGGACGCGGCAGATATACAAAAGGAAACCTTCCGTCTTCCGGAACCCAAAGAGTGGGTGGTGCCGGACAAACAGCCGGATTTAAATTTAATTAAGCAGGATTTGGCTACCCTCAAAAGTACGATGTGGAATTATGTGGGGCTGGTGCGCAGTGCTACGCATTTGAGCCGTGCCGAAAAGATTTTGCGTCATCTGCACAATGAAATAGATGTTTTTTACAAAGGCTATGCGCTGAACCAGGACCTGCTGGATTTGCGTAACGGAACGCAGACGGCACTGTTGATTACATATGCGGCACTGAAGAATAAGCAGAGCATTGGCTGCCATTATATCAAGTAAAGCCTTACTTGCCTGTTTGTTTTTTGATATGCGGAGCAAAATATTATTTTGCTCCGCATGACATTTTTAAGTGAAAAAAGAGGATTCTGTTTCCATGTAGGAGCAAAGCTGGTTATACTTGTTCAAGATGCCTGCAGGGGAATCTTATATGTGTTCTTTGCCTTTTAGGCAAAAACTCATATTGAGATTAAAAAATATGGACGTTGCTTAATCCTTTGTTTCATTTGACGTTGCTATGTCGCTTCTGCTATGCTGTAAACATGAAACTATTGGGGATTGTTCTTTTCGCTTTGGCAACCGCAGGCTGTGCGGAGGGGAGTGTTTCTGCGGAAAAAACGCAGCGTTACCGCGTCAGCACGGAGCGGGAGACGGCATATTATCTGGGAACAGACGCGCAGGAAGTGGAAGATACCTGTCCGGGAAATAATATCATGACTCAGTATCGCTGTACGCGTAAACAGGCGGACGGGTATACCTGTTTTGACGTGTATATGGCTCAGGGGAGCCCGGCTAACACCCAGCGCTATAGTTTGCTGCAGGAGCGTATAGAGCGCCAGTCGGTTACTCCTCAGCCGCAATGTCCTGCCATGGAGCCGACATGCGATGCTTTCCTTCAGGCGCTAAATTATAATTTGGAATTTTCCTGGTATTTGGTTAACTTCCCCACCTCGTCTTTTCCTCAGTGCCAGGAAACTTACGACTGCAAGCGCATAGACTGCTATCTGCCTCCGGATAGCCAGAAAGGGGAAAAAGATTCCACCCTGGTATCTTGTGTGTTTAAACGCAACCAAGTATTTTTTGTGGGAGCCCAAATCACCTGCCGCCAAACCCCACGTTAAGATTTTTGCGCTGTTTTTATCCCGCTTTTCTCTTGCAAGAAAAGCGGGAATTTATTAGCATATAAAAAACGCGGTCTCTCGGGCCGTGTGAATACGCGTCTGCGAGGACATTATGGCCAACAAACTCTTTTCTTTTTTATCCAAACATGATAATACCCCGGATTTTATTAGTAAGCTGAAGGCTTTAATGGATTTACTGCCCTGTGCGGCATGTATAATAGATGAGAAAGGAGATATTTTGTTTGCCAATAGTCGTACATCTTCCGTTTCCGGCTTTAGTGCAGAATCCTTGACAGGGACTAATATTGCCAAGTACGGATTGACTACGGCCGACGTACAAAAATTGCTGGAAGACCCCGCTTCACCTTCGTTGCTTAAAGAGATGGTAACCAAGGAACTCGATGCTGTACATATGAATGTCAGCGCTTCGAGGATCCCCGATTCACCATATATTTTGCTGAGTTTTGATGCCGCTTCTCAATATATGCAGGCGGTTAAAGAGAAAGCTTTTTTTAAATCCATTGTGGACAGTTATCCTTTTGCCGTTACCGTACAAGACCGACGGAATATATGTTTGGTTTGGAATGAAAAAGCCGAAAAGATATTTGGGGTTTCGGCTTCTTCTGTTTCCGGAAGAAAAATATATGGCATATTGCCTCCGGAATTATCCGGGGCGTTAGAAGTCCTTGATAAAGAAGTGCGGGAAAAAAAGCAAAACCGCGTAGGTCGCCAGATGAGTTTTAAAAACAACCGCGGCCGTGAAATTATGCTTTCCGTTACCAAAGTGCCCACACTGGACGGGGCAGGAGAATTGCAAACTATTTTAACTGTATATGAAGATATTACCGCCCGCCGTGCCCAGGAAGAAGATTTGCTTCAGACGCGCAATTTGTTGCAGGCTATTTTGGATAATGTGCCGCTGGGAATATACACCCGCACGATAGACGGGGTCATGACTTTCTTTAACAAACAGAGTCAGGAAGTCTTGTCCGAACCGGAATCTAAGTGCGTTAATTCCCCACATCCTAAACAGGATGCTTCTGTCGTGCGAGGATATGCCGAACGCGAACGGAAAATACTGGAAGAGGGGAAAATGCGCGAATTCCCAGACGAAATATATGTGGACCGCGAAGGGCGCGAGAAAATTATTCATATGATCAAAGTACCGCTTCGTCACGCCGGACCGGAACCTTTGGTGTTGAGTATTGTAGACGACGTAACTAAAAAGCGTGAGCAGGAGCGGGAAATAGTAACAGCCAATAGCTTTTTAAGTGCCATAGTGGATAACGCCCCTATTGGCTTGTATGCGCGCACTAAAAATGGAAAAATGCTGTTGCGCAATAAAATGTGCGAAGAAATTTTTGGGGCAGAAGAAAGCCATTTCGACGAACAGGGGTCTTTGCCGCATGAAACCAAAGAACAAGTCCGGGGTTATTTGAGCAGAGAGGCCCAGGTGTTGGAGTCCGGCAAACCGTTGGATATCCCGGAAGAAGTGTATACCATAGAGAACGGGAAGCGGCGGTTGCTGCATATGGTAAAAGTACCTGTATCCGATGCGGAAGGAAACCCGGAATTTGTTATTACCATGGTGGAAGACGTAACGGAGAAAAAAGAGCAGGAGCGTAAACTGGTGGAGGCCAAGAACTTCCAGCAGGCTATCT
This sequence comes from uncultured Elusimicrobiales bacterium, assembly GCA_944324105.1. Taxonomy (GTDB): domain Bacteria; phylum Elusimicrobiota; class Elusimicrobia; order Elusimicrobiales; family Elusimicrobiaceae; genus Avelusimicrobium. The sequence goes on along the minus strand of CALUVA010000018.1, from coordinate 11,066 downwards.
TGGACAATGCTCCGCTGGCTATTTATGCGCGCGGTGTGGATATGGCCATGTCGTTCGTTAATAAAAAAGCCTTGGAACTCTTCCCTCACGAAAGTATTTACAAAGAGGAAAATGATTTTTACGGAGACCGGGAGCGGGAAATGTTCCGCCAAGGTAATATTGTGGATATCCCGGAAGAAGAGTATGTCCGCCGTGACGGAAAAAAAGTATTGCTCCACCTAATTAAGGCTCCGGTCTATGATAAAGAAGGAAAGCCGTCTATGATGTTGTCCATTGCTGAAGATATTACAGATAAGCGTGAGCAGGAGCGCAAACTGACTGAAACGCAGAATCTGCAACAAAGCATTTTGGACAATGCCCCCGTGGCTATTTATGCATATGACGTTAATCACCAAATCTGCTTTTATAATAAAGCGGCTGATCAAATGTTCCCCAAAGATATGGTTGCCCCACAGGACGGGAGAGGATATAATGTGCGGGAGGAAGAAATTTTCCGCAGCCGGAAAATGATGGATATCCCGGAAGAAGAATATATCCGTACGGACGGCAAGAAGGTGCTGTTGCATTTGATCAAAGTACCGGTGTTTGATCCCGATGGCAATCCGCTTATGGTACTGACCATTGCGGAGGACATTACCCAGCGCAAACAACAAGAAAATGAAATACGCGATTCTAAGAATTTTCTGCAGAATGTAGTGGATAATCTGCCCATTGCGCTTTCCGTGAAACGTTACGGAGGAGAATATGTTCTGTGGAACAAACGCAGCGAAGATCTGTTTGGCGTGTCGGCCCGAGATGTAATAGGAAAAGACAATTACCGTAACGACATCACCAAAGAACAGGCTGAATTCGTACGCGAATCGGATAACAAAGTGTTTGAAAGCCGCAGAGAGCTTAATATTCCGCAGGAGCTGATTTCCACGCCTAATGATGGCGTAAAAATTATGCATACGGTCAAAACGCCGCTGTATAAACCCGATGGTACCCCTGACTATTTGCTCAATGTGTCCGAAGACATTACGGCCAAAACCAAAATGGAAAAACAAATCCGTGAAGCGGGTGAGAAGAATTCTTTGTTGGTGGAAAACGCCCGGGAAGGTATTTTGATTTTGGAAGATTATAAAATCATTTATGCCAACCGTGCGGCCTGCCGGGTGTTGGGGTATGAAGCGGCCGAAGAAATTGTGAGTCGGCCCCTGCTGGATTTTGTAATGGCTGACCACCAAATCTTTGCCAAAGATAAATACGAAAGCGTGATTAATGATTTGCCCGGTTCTTCAGAACCTGTACAGCTGCACTTGGTAAAGAAATCCGGTTTGCAGGCCGAAGTGGACTTTGCAGCCATGGCCTCCAAATATCTGGGACGGCGTATTGTTATCGTGTTTTTGCGTGATGTAACGGCTGTTAACAAAAGTATGCGTGAGATGCGTGGTGAGCGCGAGAAATTTAAGAATGTGTTTGAACGCGGTTTGCTGCCAGCTTTTATCCTCAATCACAAGGGCTATATTAATGTGATGAACAAGGCTGCACGGGATTTATTTCATTTTACAGAGAATGATCGCAATTTTTACCGCAATGTATATATCCGCCCCGCTCTGACGCTGGATGTACGCCGTAAAGTGCGCCGCGGCGAAAGTGCGCGTATGGATTATGAATTTGATTTTGCCAAGGCAGAAGCCAAATTCCCCGGGCGTATCCGCGGCGAAGGGAAAATCCTGTTGCATGTGGCACTGGAGCCTTTTAACCGCCGCGACTGTCAGGACGGAAGTGTGGAGGCGGATTATTTGGTTACGCTGGACCGGCGCGAACGCGGTGGCTCGGGAACACCGCCTTCTTCAGGACGCTTGTATCCGGCCCCGGTAAAAAAACCGCGTCCCCCGCTGCCTCCGGCGGCGGTATTGCTGCCAAATACGGAGCCGTATGTCGTTTGTTCGCCAGATTTTAAGATTGTCTCCTGCAATGAGCTGTTTTGTACGCTGTGCCAGCTGAAAACGGATGAATTGAAAGGACAAAAATTGCTCAGTTTATTCAGCCCGGACAGTACGGGGTTGCTGGAAGAAGATTTAAAGACTTTGAGCGCCAAAGGAGAGCTGGAAAACCGGGAATACCGTATTTGCCTGGCCAGCGGATTGGAAACCTCTCCCGTGAGAGTAAGTGCCATGCGTGCCTTGAACGGGAAATATGTTTTTATTTTCCGCAATATGGCGTTTTTACAGCAAATCATGCAGATTTTACAGGAGCGTTCCGCACAGTTAAACGCTTTGCTGGAAGCCACAGATGGCGCTGTGTTTTCCGTACAATATGAAGGCGGAAAGTTCGGGCAGGTGGAACAGGCCAACAAGATATTGGTGAGTATGATTGGGTATACGCATGATGAACTCTCATCCATGCCTTTTGAGAAATTGTTTGCCTCCCCTGACGGTAAGAATCGTGAAGAAATGCAGAAAATATGGCATCGTGCTGCCCAAAGCCTGGATAAAACCGGCCGGGCTTCGTTTGGAGCTTCTCTATATGCTAAGGACGGCCGGCGCATAGAAGCATCAGTTACTTTGGCCTCGCTGGATATTCCGGGACAAAACTCTGTGTTGGCTTTGGTAACGGATTTGTCTGACATGCTGGACCGTCTCTCCCATACTTCCCGCGAAGCGCTGGAGCTGCGCAGCGTGCGCCAGTCTTTACCGGGGCTGTATTTAAAAACAGATGTAGAAGGGCGAGTGTTGGAGGTCAGTTCCAATTTGCCGTATTTGTTACAGGAACAGGCGCAGGAGATGTTTCTGGGCAAGCTTCCGGCAGAGTATTGGCCGGAGGACGCGGCAGCCAAAGAATTGTTCGCCGTAAAGGAAGCCACCAGTATCAATATTAATACTACCTTTGAGTTTGACTGGGATTACGGTGGCCGCCGACGTTATTTTGAGGCGATGTGTACGCCGATAAACGGGCGAGAAGAAGTGGTTATTTGGTTGCGCGATGTAACAGAGCGGCATGTACATGAGCGGCACATACGCCAGTTATATGACATCAGCAATGAAAATAAATCCACCATTACAGAACAGGTAGACCAAATTTTGGATTTTGGCAAGAAAGTTTTCAAATCCGACGTGGGAATTGTGATGCGTTTCCGAGAAAGTAATCTCAATGAATTAACCGTCGTTTACGCCACTCCTAATCCCTTTAATATAGAACGGTATATGGTTTTCCCCGTGGAAGAATGTCTGTTTGACGTGCGCGATGATAATGTGGTTGTATTCCCTGATTTAGCCAACACCAACTGCAAACGCTGTATTCATAAGGAGAAGGATTTCGGTTCGCTGATAGCCGCTCCGTTATATGTTGGGGGAAAAGTGGCAGGGGCTTTGTGTTTTGCCGCGCGTGCGCCGAAATCTCATTTTGAAGAGGGAGCGGAAGAGCTTATTGGCATCATGTCGCGTATTTTAAGTCTACGTATAGAACTGCGGGAAGCCAGTAAAACGCTGGGGGAAACTTCACAAAGTTTCATCCGTACATTGGAATATGTGGATATGCCCGCTGTAGTGTTGGACCTGCAATACCGCGTCCGTTATGCCAATGATGTCTTCCTGGCAGCGACCGGGCGCCGCAAACAGGATGTGGAAAACCGGGAGTTTTTTGAGGAGTTTATCCGCAGTGCCGACAGCAGCCGGCGTATGTTTGACGCATGCGAGAAAAACGTTTCCGGTAATGCCTTTCAAATTACACTGGACGTGGCCGATGAGAAAGGTAAGTATGTGGTAACCGGCTGGGATGTGTTTTTGATCAAAGACATTAAGGGAGATGTGGAGGGATACGGCCTGATCGGCGTACAGAAAAAGTAAACCGTTGTCTTTAATCCGGTTATATTTATAAAAGGAGCGCAAGAGATAGAGTCTTGCGCTCCTTGTTTTTTAATCAAAGAATGCCCGGAAAAACTATTCGTTGATTTCTTTGATTTCCACTTCAAAGGTCAGGTCTTTTCCGGCCAGCGGGTGATTGAAATCCAGCGTAATTTCTTTGTCCGTTATTTCCGTTACCACCGCACGGAAGGTGTGCCCATCATTGCTGGCGCCCACCATATCGCCTACTTTGAGCTGGTCGGCATTCATAATGGCTTCTTTGGGTACGCGTTTGATGGCTTCCTGCAGTACGGGACCGTATGCTTTTTCCGCTTTGATTTCCACGGTTTTTTTGTCGCCGAGGCTCATTTGTTCCAATACTTCTTCCAGCCCCTGTATAATTTGCCCCGCGCCGTGGGTGTATTCCAGCGGGCCGCGCCCGGCGGAACTGTCCTGCACTTTCCCGTCCACAGTCAGGGTGTAATCAAATTTTACTTTGGAACCTTTTTTAATCATGGCTTTCTCCTTTTGGCCGCGCTGAAGGCGGGATGGTCTTATTGTAACATTTCCGTTCCCGTTTGTGTAAAATATCCGGCCTCTGGGCAAAAGCCTCCGCCCGGGGAGGCGGAACTGCCGCAGCATGCCGGGCTTGGGAGGAATAGGAAGCCTCCGCCATTTTGCCGATCTGCCCTTTTGTATTCTTTCATTTTGCCCACGCTGCGGCAAACCGAAAGAAAGACTAGAAAGGAATAAAAAACCGCCCGTTGTGGGGCGGTTTTCCGTAAAGAAGGGGTTTTATTCTTCCCCAAATATATTGTTTAATTGGCGGTTGACGCGGTAGAATGTGGCGCATTTTGGCATGTCTTTGAGGCGCTTTGCACCGATGTAAGTCATGCAGCTGCGCAAACCGCCCAAAATGGCCAAAAGCGTGTGTTCTATGGGGCCGCGGAAAGGGATTTCCACCACTTTGCCTTCACTGGCGCGGTATTTTTTCATGCCGCCGTAATGGGCCTGCTGGGCGTATTCGGAACTCATGCCATAGAACTTTTTAAAGCGCTTTTCTTCCAGCCGCATGGCGCAGGTTTTGTCATCAATCATCTCCGCCTCTCCGGTCTGGTAAAACTTGGTGCACAGTTCCCCGGCGCTTTCTTCATGCCCGGCCAGCATGCCGCCCAGCATGACAAAATCCGCGCCCGCGCAAAAGCTTTTGCATACATCTCCAGGCACGGTACATCCGCCGTCGGCACAAATCATACCGCCCACGCCGTGTGCAGCATCCGCGCATTCAATAACGGTGGAAAACTGCGGCCGGCCCACGCCGGTCAGTTTGCGCGTGGTGCAGACGGAGCCGGGTCCGATGCCCACTTTTACGATGTCTGCCCCGCTTAAAATTAAATCTTCCGTCATATCCCCGGTAACCACATTGCCGGCCATAATCAGGCTTTCCGGCCAGGCGGCGCGCACTTTTTTGACATAATTGACCAGGTAAGGGGAATAGCCGTTGGCCACGTCAATACAAATATTGCCAACTAAGCCGCTTTTCATAACGGTGCTTAATTTTTCAAAATCCGTATCTGATACGCCGGAGCTGACAAAAATTAAATCATTGTTGCCGTATGTTTTTGCATTGTCTTTTAAGAAGGCCAGTGTTTCTTCGGCGGCGTAATGCTTATGCAGGGCGGTGAAAAGTTTTTGTTTTTGCATTTCACGCGCAATTTCCATGGTGCCGGTGGTAAACATGTTGGCAGCTACCACGCCGGTGGCACTAATGGTGCGCGGACACCACTTAAAGGTGTATTGGCGGACAATATCCACCTGTGAGCGCGACGCCAGCGCCGAGCGTTTGGGCCGCAGCAGCACGTCGCAATAATCCAGTTGTACATCGTCTTGAATTCTCATACCTTGCTCCACCCGGGCAAATTGGTCCTGGGGCCTCCGGGCCGTTAGATATCATAGCAAATTTAGCCGGGGCAGGGTTGCCGCTTAGGCGGGATTTAGTATAATGAATATTGTAAAAATCCGCAAATGCGCTATACTATAAAAAACGGAGTGTTCTTATGAACATATTTTCTTCCGCCCGCAAAGCCGGGTTTACGTTGATAGAATTATTAGTTATTGTTATGATTTTGGGTATTTTAACTTCTATTGCGCTTCCGCAGTACAAGCGTTCGGTAGAGAGGGCCCGTTCGGCTGAAGCTATGACCATGCTGCGTTCTATTTATGATTCCTGTGAACGCTGGGCCTGGGAAAACAGCTATGACAATTGTGGTGAGGCCGTAGCTGGAGGGCTTACTTTTAGCAAGTTGGATATTACTGCTAAAGGCACTTTTTCCGGAGGAGGAAAAGTCTTAGTTACGGAAAATTTTGCATATACCTTGGGCAGTATCATTGTTGCAACGGCACGGAAAGGGGATTATAAAAATGCAAGAATTCTTTTTAACGGAAGAACTTTCGTTTGTTCCAACATTGGTCTTACTGGAGAGGCTAGGAAAGTTTGTACGGTTTGGGGGGCTTCCACGTGGAATGAATAAAGGGGAAATTATGAATAAAAGAGGTTTTACATTAATGGAATTGCTGGCTGTTGTAATGATTATAGGCATATTGTCTTCCGTGGCGTTGCCCCAATACCGTAAAGTGGTGGAAAAAAGCCGCTTTACCAAGGCGCAGGTAATGGCCAAAGCTATGTATGATTCCTGTGTGCGCCAGATATCGGAATGGGGCGTGGATTATTACACGGATTTGCCTTCTGACGTGCAAACTGTATACCGATTGGATATTGGCAGTGAAGATTTATTGCCGGCCGGGTTTACCATTAACTCCAGCAAGACAATTACCGGTTCCGGTTTTCAATATACGTTGACGGATGATTGCGGCGTAAGTATTAAAAAAATCCAAGGAACATATGCCAATACAACTATGAATTATAACGGGCAGGAATTTTATAACTGTACCGATGACGGCTCAGGAGCGTGTGATATTTACGGTGTAGATTGAGGAATGATTATGCAAAAAATGATAACGGGAAAATATTTTCATTTGCTGGCCAGCCGTAAAAGCGGTTTTACACTGATGGAGATCTTGGTGGCTGTTATGATTATGACCATTTTAATCACTATGGCCATGCCGATGTATGATCGTACGGTAGAAAAATCCCGCGTGGCCGAAGTAAGTGCCATGCTTAAGCGTATTGGGGAAGCTAAGCTGCGTACTATGGATAATATGAATATTCTCAAGTACAACAAGCAGTTTGGCTTGAACTTGCTGGATGTGGATGTGCCGGAAAGTGATGATTTTGCCTATAGTTTATACCCGTCTTCTTATCCCAATGCTGTATGTGCCACTCGCAGCCGTGGGGATAACGCCGGGACGGTGTTTTTATACTTGGGGGAAACGGCTCCGGATTATTGCAACTGTAATGGTCCTCTTCTGTTTAATTCTGTATGTGCTGCTTATTGCACTACCGGGCGTAAGCTGTTTTGTCAAGATGCATCTGGTAAGGATACCTGTGAAGCGTACGGTATGAGCAACTATTCCATAGGCGATTGTTAGAGAGAGATTTTATTCATTAAGGCCCTGCCGCAACGGTGGGGCCTTTTAATTTATTTTACTGTGAGGGGGGAGATCTTGGGTTATCCACTTGTTGGCACCGATGACACTGCCTTCTCCTACTGTAATATTGCCCAGAACTGTCGTTTCTGCATAAATAATCACGTCATCGCCTATGTTAGGATGGCGCTTGATGCCTTTGACCGGGTGGCCGTTTTCATCCAGCGGGAAACTTTTGGCTCCCAGCGTAACCCCTTGGTAAAGCTTGACGCGCGCGCCGATGACGCAGGTTTCCCCAATAACTACGCCCGTTCCGTGGTCAATAAAAAACGCCGGTCCGATTTGTGCCCCGGGGTGGATGTCTATGCCAGTTAAGCTGTGGGCATATTCCGTAATAATGCGCGGTACGATGCGTACGCCGTGTTTATATAAAAAATGTGCCATGCGTTGGTAAGTAATTGCCATCACACCGGGATAGCAGAGCAAAGTTTCTATCTCGTCTATGGCAGCCGGGTCACCTTCATAGGCGGCGCGAATATCTGTAAGCAAGAGCTTTTGTATGTCTGGCAGAGCCTCAGCAAAGGCGCGTGCGGTGTGAGCGGCTTTGCTGCGGCAGGCGGCGCAGTCACCTTTTTGGCGGCAAAGAAGGCAAAGCGAATTTAAAATTTCCTGTTCCAAGCTGCGTGTGCAGTTGTTCAGCAAGGCCTCCTGTGCAGATGTGTCCCCGTGGAGGGGGTACTGGCACAGCAGGGAGCGAAAGCCTTTGAAAATACGCACCACTTCATCGGCCCGCGGGATAAAAGGGGCTTTTTCATAAAAGGTCTGGTCAAATGTATTTTGCAAGGCCTCAATAACGGCGGATTCTCTGTCAGACACGGAACATCCCTTTACATCTTAAAATCTTCGCCTAAATACAGACGGCGCGCGTCGGGGTCGTTAAGCAAAGTATTTTGATTCCCTTCCACCAGGATTTTACCGTCGTAAATTAGGTAAGCTCTTTCTGTCAGCGGCAGTGTTTCGCGCACGTTATGGTCGGTAATCAGCACGCCGATGCCTTTGTCCTTAAGTTTGAAAATCATATGACGCAGGTCGGACACGGTAATAGGGTCAATTCCCACAAAAGGTTCGTCCAGCAAAATAATTTTTGGGTTGCTGATCATACAGCGCGCGATTTCCATGCGGCGCTTTTCCCCGCCGGAGAGCGTCCAGGCTTTTTGTTTGGCCAGTTTGGTCAGGCCGAACTCGGCCAGCAGACCGTCCACGCGGCGTTTTTGTTCTTCTTTATCGTCCAAAATACGCTCCAGCACGGCCAGCAGGTTTTCTTCCACGGTCAGCCCCTTAAAAATGGTCGGTTCCTGTGCCAGATAACCCAGGCCGTGGCGCGCGCGCTCATACATGGGCAGCGAAGTAACGTCTTCATTGTCTATAAACACCCGTCCTTTGGTGGGGCGGATGAAGCCCGTCATCATGTAAAACGTAGTGGTTTTGCCTGCGCCGTTGGGGCCCAGCAGGCCCACAATTTCGCCGGATTTAACGTGGATATCCACTCCTTTTACAACCATGCGGTCTTTGTAGGTTTTAACGACGTTATCGCTGCGTAGTTCCATAAAAAATCCGTTTTTACACACCAGCGGTGCGGTTTATAAAGTTTCATTGGCGCGGGACTGGTTAATTTGTTCCGACACCGTCCAGCCTTCCACCTGCCCCGTCATTTTGATTTTACGGGTGGCGTTTTCGGCACTTACCCTGTCTGCTATTATAGCAAATGTGCCGTCCTGCGTTTTGCCCCGCAGCAGCGGCCGTCCGCCGTAAGCATAGGTATAGCCTTCCCGGCCGTTGTATTCAATGGTTTGGGCGTTTAGGCGGTAGTTATCATTTTGCGCTTCCGCATCGCCCTGTAAAATGGCGTAATTATCTTTTTGTTTGGCGATGATTTCTTTGGCTTTCAGCGTGGAAATTTTTCCCGCCGCATCCTTGTAAGTAACAAATACGCTGCCGGTTAAGTGATATACTTCCGTCTGTGTATTAAATTCGGCTTTGCGTGCCCAGGCGGTAATTAATTCGTTTTGTGCGGTGTGGTAAACCAGCCTGATTTTCTTTTTGCCCGCCGCTTCGGCGTTGCCCTCCCCGCTTTGGTAATTGTATACGGCTTTGTCGGCGTGCAGCTCATACCAGACGTTTTTGTTTCCATTGTAACGCAGATATACGTCTTCTTTGGCAGTCAGCAGATTTTTTTTACGCTGGGAAAGCGCATAACCGGCACGGAATACATAGATGCCGTTGTCATAGTGTACATTTCCCTCAAATTCTTCTTCGGCTTTTTCTTTATAAATGACCCAGCGGTCGCTGGTGACCACGCCGCCCAGGGTATCGGGCAGGGAGGAAAACTTCTTATTTTTTAAATCCTGGGCCTTTTGCTGGGCTTCGGCGGCCTGGGTGGCGGCTGTGGGGGGGACGGCCACTGAATATTCTTTTTTGTCAGACAAGGAAAAACATCCGGCCAGCAGCAGCGGCAAAAACAACGTCAGAAAGGCTGCCCGTCCTGTACCCGGCTTTTCTGCCTGCCGCGCGGAAAATCCCGTCTTTCGGCTCATTTGGCGGCCTCCTGCAGTTCCTTGATGTCCTGCGGCAGAGAGGTTTGCTGTTTTTTAAATTCAATGACTAGCAACTTGGAATCTGTTTCTATTCCGCCGCGCGCCGTAACGGTGGTATTGCCGCGGGTAACCACGGTGGGCAAATCGGACCAGACACGGTCATTTTCCACATCATAGAAAAAGCGTTCCGTGCTCAGGTTGGTTTGCTCGGTAAACGAGCGTACGCGGGCATTGCCCTCTATGCTGACAGTTTTGCTGGAATAATCAAAAGTGCCTTTTTTACCGGTTACTTCCGCCGCGGGCTGACCGTTTTCACTCAGCAGCAGATGGGGATTGTACAGTATGGCATTATTCATGTCGGCAAAATCCACTTCGTCTGAGCGTAGAATCCATTTTTTTTGGCTGTCTTTGGACTCAAAAATCGTTACGTTTTCTGCTCGCTGCATATCCCCGTCATCGGGCGAAAATTCCTTTTCACCGCCGCAGGCGGCTAAACACAGCGTCAGCAGAAAAAGGGCAGAAAGTTTTTTCATGATTTCTTGTCCAACATGGCAATAAATTCAATCAGGTCTTTTTCGTCAATAATACCGACAACCCTGCCCGTTTTGTCCAGCACGGGGATATTGTCCACATGGGTGGAGTGAATCATTTTGGCCGCTTCTATGGCCGGAGCCGTGTCCAAAATATGATACGGGTTTTTTGTCATCACGTCGGTGATTTTTTTGTTGATAATATCGGCTCCACGCTGCAGTTCGCGGCGCAAATCACCGTCCGTAAAATACCCCAGCAGCTTGCCTTTTTTGTCCACCACGCTGGTGGCGCCGGCGGCGTTGCTTTTGGTCATAACCAGCAGCGCGTCTTTGACGGAGGCCGTTTGCGGCACGACGGGATTGTTTTTTCCCTTGCGCATAAGGTCTTTGACCTGCTGTGTCAGCAGTTTGCCCAAAGAACCGCCCGGGTGGAAAAGGGCAAAATCGGTTTTTTCAAAGTGTTTGATTTGCATCAGGCACACGGCCAGCGCATCGCCCACCGCCAGCGTGGCGGTGGTGGAGGCCGTCGGAGCCAGGTTATAGGGGCAGGCTTCGCGCTCAATATAAAT
>CALUVA010000017.1 GCA_944324105.1 uncultured Elusimicrobiales bacterium | reverse complement strand
CTGCTTCATATATATATCATAGCTTTTTTTTAACAAAAAATCTACCTACCGGTAAGTAAATATATATTAAAAAGTATTATAGCGGCAGAAAGCCTCCATAGAAAAGAAAACCGCTATATGGCAAAAACCGCAAACGGCGGCTTTTTGAAATTTAATTTTAATGCTTCGGTAGAATGTGGTGTCAGCCGTCGCCCGCAACCTATTTTAGTGTCATGATATTACTGCGGGAAAAGAGGTGGTAACCATATTTTGGGAAGCTTTTTATTTCGCTCCTTTCTCCGTTTAACATCTTTGGGAAGAATATATGACTCTCCACACATAAAAAACCCGCCTTTGGCGGGCGGGTTTAAATCGTGGATAAACCGTATTTTATTTGGCTTTAGCCGCAGTCTTTTTGGCCGGGGCTTTGGCGCCTTTGTTTACGGCTTTGGCCAGACGCGATTTTTTGCGCGCGGCGGTTTTCCAGTGAATGGTTTTCTTTTTGGCGGCCTTGTCAATGCTGGACGCGGCGGCCTTCAAGTCTTCCGCCACGGTGGCGGCTTCGGCCTTTACGGCGGCGAGCACTTTTTTGGTGGTCGTGCGCACTTTTTTCATCAGGCCTTTGTTCTGGGAAGTTCTCTTCTCAGCTTGTCTTTGCGCTTTTAAAGCGCCGGTGTGTCTTCCGGTTTTCAGTTTTGCCATGTAATTATTTCCTCGCGAGAAAATCTCTTGGTATATATTTTACCCTATTTGGAAGGCGCGGTCAAATTTTTCCCCTATACAGCAGCGGGGCGAACGCGCCCAAATGCTAAAATATCTATATGGATCCGAGAATAGAACTGCTTCCCAAAAAACCGGGCGTATATATTATGCGCTCGCGTGAAGGCACGGTTATTTATGTTGGAAAAGCCAAAAATCTGGCCGACCGCGTCAAGCAATATTTTCAGGACAGCAATCTCTATTCCCGCGGGTGGAAGCTGCCCAGCCTGCTGCCGCTGATTTGGAAAATAGACTACGTCACCACGGCTTCGGAACGCGACGCGCTGGTGCTGGAAGAAAAACTCATCAAAAAATACCAGCCCTTTTTCAATTCCCTGGGCAAAGACGGCAAGCGCTACCCGTATTTAAAACTGTCCATGTCGGAGGATTTCCCGCGCCTGTCCATCGCGCGTAAAAAATTGCCGGGCAAAGACCAATATTTCGGCCCCTATCCCAAATCCAGCATGGTGCGCAGCTTAATGCGTTTTTTATGGAAGAGTAAATATGCCCCGCTGCGGCCGTGCAAGTGGAGTTTTTCGCGGGAGAAGCCACTGGACGCGCGGAAAATAAATTCCTGCCTGTATTTTCACACCGGCCTGTGCCCCGCGCCGTGCGCGGGCAAAATTTCTTATGAGGACTACCGCCAGATCGCGCGGCGCATGGCTCTGTTTTTAGACGGGGATTTTACGGAGATCACCCAGAAAATCACCGCGCTGATGAAACAGTGCTCCGATGAAATGCAATACGAAAAAGCTGCCGTATACCGCAATTTCCTGCAGGCGCTGGACCATATGCGCGAACGCGTCATCGTCAGCCAGTATAAGGACGAAAAAATTACGGATGCCATCGCCAATTCCGATAAACTCAAACGCCTGGCGCACATTGTGGGGCTGACGCGCCTGCCGGCGCATATTGAAGCGTTTGATAACTCCCACCTGTTCGGGCGCGAAGCTGTAGGCTGCATGGTATGCTATATCAACGGAGAGAAAAACCATGAGCACTACCGCCGTTTTAAAATTCGCTCTCCCTTGCCGGAAAAGGGCGGCAGCGACTTTACCATGATGCAGGAAAGCGTCTTCCGCCGCCTGCGCCAGATTAAACGCGACCCAGCCCAAAAGCCGGATTTGTTCCTGCTGGACGGCGGCAAGGCCCAAATTACCGCCGCCTTAAACGCCTGCGACAAAGCAGGGCTGTATATTCCCATGATTTCCCTGGCAGAAACCCATGAAGGCATTTATGTGCCCGGACAGGAAGAAAGCATCAAACTGCCGCTGGGCGATCCGGCGCTGAACCTGCTGATGGAAATACGCGACGAAGTGCACCGTTTCGCCGTTACCTACCACCGCAAACTGCGCGACAAAGCCAGCATTTCCAACGAAGGGCATGTACGCCCCGCCCCCAAAGCAGATGATGAATTTGCTCACTAAAAACCCCGCCTAAATGCGGGGTTTTTGCTCACAGTAAAGCGGCTTTTTCCAGGGCTTCTATATCGCCGGCACATAAAAAAGGCTTTAACTTTTCAAACTTCTCTTCCGGCCAGTCATATATTTTCAGTTTCAGCAGTCTGGCAATTACGTCCGGCTTGAAGCGTTTTTTGATTTCCCGTGCCGGATTACCTGCATATACCATATATGGCGCCAACTCTCCCCCCGCCAGCACCGGCGCCCACCACGGCCCCTTCCCCAATATGCGTGCCGGGCAAAATCAAAGCCCGCATACCAATCCATGCACCGCTTTCAATAACCGTATCCCCTTTGCTTTTATACGCGCGGACAATCTGATCTGCAAACGGGTAACAGCTGAACCAGTCCATGCGGTGTGTGCTGTTCCCGCCCATTAAAATAACACTTTCCGCCCCGATACACACATAATCGCCTATATAAAGCTTGTCTATTTCCCACTGCGGCGTCCAGTTTTTCAGACTGTGTTCATCGCCATACAAATAACGCACACAGTCGTCTTCAAAACTGCCTCCCCAGGCATGACTGTAATAACTGTGTATGCCATTAATAATGATATTGGGATTTTTGACGGTTTCTTTTAAATTTTGGGTAACAGACCATTTGCGTTCCATAATCTCTCCGCACATATAACAGAAATACTGAAAAGAACGCGGAACAAAAGTTGTTCCGCGTTTGAAATACTGGCCCAAAAGCCTTTTATTTAAATACCGTTTGGCCGGTTTTTTGCTGCAAATATCCCTTCAAACCGGAAGGATCGCTGGAATGCAGGATAGCTTCCTGGAAGGTAATTTTCTTTTGTATATACAAATCGCCCAGCGTCTGGTTCATGGTCACCATACCCATACCGGCGTTGGTCTGCATGGTGCTCATAATCTGCTCCGCTTTGCCGTCACGAATCAGGTTACGCACGGCAGCGTTAGCTATCAGCACTTCAGCCGCCATAACACGCTTGCCATCCACCCCCTGTAAGAGCTGCTGGGAAATAATAGCCTCCAGCACGAACGAAAGCTGCGTACGCACCTGCGGCTGCTGGTTAGCCGGAAACACGTCAATAATACGGTTGATGGACTGTATAGCGTCGTTGGTATGCAATGTGGCAAAAACCAGGTGGCCGGTTTCCGCCAGCGTTAAGCACGCTTCAATGGTTTCAATGTCGCGCAACTCACCTACCAAGATGATATCCGGGTCTTCACGCAAGAAGTGTTTCAAAGCAGCCTGAAAAGATTTGGTATCCGAACCCACTTCACGCTGGTTGACAATGCTGCGTTTATGCGGATGCACGAACTCAATAGGGTCTTCTACGGTTATAATATGGTTGCTTTCGTGCATATTCAAATAGTTAATCATGCTGGCCAGTGAGGTGGATTTACCGGACCCCGTAGCACCGGTAACCAGCACCAGTCCTTTGTTTAACTGCATCAGGTTGTACACTACAGAGGGAAGACCTAACTCTTCAAAACTTTTAAACTCATTAGGAATGGAACGCAAAGCCGCAGCCACACAACCTTTTTGTTTATACACGTTTACACGCAGACGGCCCAGGCTTTTTAACCCAAATGAAAAATCCAGTTCCAGAGTGTCTTCAAACTGTTGACGCTGTTCATCGGTCATAATAGAGTAAATCAGCGCCTGCGCCGTTTCGGGCGTCAGTGTTTCAAACGGCGTGGAATACAATTTGCCCTGTATGCGCAGCACCGGCGACACGCCGACCGTCAGGTGAATATCGGAAGCATTTTTGGACTTCATGAGCTTGAACAAATCGTCCATAAGTATCATAACTAAACCCTCTCCTGATTAACTGATTTTTCCCACTAAATCCAGTGTAATATTATTTAGCGCACCGGTCAATTTCTTTTTGGCCGTATCCGCCTGAAAGATATAAACTATGGGTTCCTGGCGTGTTTTAGCCAAACGGTATTTAACCACATAGGAGTCCCTGTGCAAAGGCTCGGCCGACCAGGCGGCGGCATAACCGTCTTGCAGCTGTTTACTATATAAACGGCTCAGATACTGGGCCACCGTGCCACGGCCGTCATTAAGCGGATAATTTTGCACAATCTCTTTAGCCAACTCCAGCGGATCCTGCACCGGTGCGGAAACGGCAGCAGTTTCAGCCGAAGCAGACATCGCCTCCGCTGCGGAAGGGAGTTGCTTCTCCGTTTGTTGCCCTGCAGGCTGCGGCTTCGGCTTTGCTGCCGAAACAACGGCCGGGACAGGATTGTTTTCCGCATGCGTCCAATTTAAATAAGCGCCGGTCAACAGTATCACTATACCCATCGTTAAAAAGAAAAAGCGCCACCATTCTTTCTGAGGCTTTTGGTGGGAACGCTGTTCATGTTCCTGGGCTAATTCAGATGCTAGGCTGGGATGGGTCGCTTTTTGCTCCGTTGGAGAAACCCCTTTAATGGGCTCAGGTATTTCCTGACGCAAAGTATCCACTTTCAAACGCCCCTCCAAAATAGTTTTTACTGTTTTATCGTTGGGGTCGTCTTCCTGCTCAGGCAACACCATTTCTTCCACTTCCCCGGAAATTTTGCGTTCTTCGGTTCGCTCTGGACGGGGCTGCCCTGCCAACGGCAAAGCTTCAGCTCCTTCCAAATCCGGCAGCGTCCGGGACAGATTTTCCTGCGTTTCACGGTCCGCTTCCGCCGGCAAAAGTTCACTTAATAAATCATCCTCTCCAGTGGTATTATCTTTCGGGACAAATTCATCAAAAGGATCCTCATCCATCGGTCTGCCCGTGCCGGGATCGGTTTTTTCAAATTGACTTTCCAATGCCCTGGCTAAATTGAGATCCGAATTTTCCGTAGCATCTGGAATACCCAAAATACGCCCCAAATCCCCGCTTTTAATGGTATTAAAATACTCTTCTATCGGACTCATCTGAGACACAGTTCTTTCTACCACGTCCACAGACGAAGTCGATTCGCCAGGTCCAGAAGAGGACGAATCTTGTTTTTCTTCCAAATTAGGGGAAAAAGTATTTTCCGAAGAAACAACCTCGGAAACGGAAGAAGCATGAGGCTGCAAAGGGAGCGCATTAACCGGAACGGCCTTTTCCGTGGAAAGAGATTCTTCGTTAGTAGAAAGAGATTTTACTTCGGCGGAAGCCCGCAACAGCACAGAAGAAATACGGGGCTTTTCTTCCGGCCGGTCAATGGCAGACTCTGGCCGTTCAGCGTCCAGAGACTGGGACTCTTCGGAGGTATAAGAAATATCCGGGGAAACAGCACCGGACAATGGCGGCTCAGCTACCGTTCCATACGCAGAATGCGGTGCTTGTACGTCAGAAGCTTCACAATCAGGTGCGGCTGGCGGCACTGGAACACGCGTCATTTTCTCCTCAAAAGGACGCTCCGTCCGGACAACCTTTTGGATCGTTTTCTTTGCTTTTAAAATAATTTTTTTAGCCGGAACAACAGGTCGTGCAGAGGCCTCTTTTTCCGTTACATTTACGGAAGACAGTTCCGTAATAACACTGTCCATCTCTTTTAAAAATTGTGCGGACTGAAAAGAATCCGTATTTTCCGGCACGGAAAACATTTCCGGGGCGGGCAGAGCAAATTCCGCATAAAAATGGGCCTCTTTCCAGTATGATCCGTCATTACTATGCTCTTCGGGGCAGACCAAGCTGTGGGCCCCGAATCCCGGACGCTGCAAAAGCTCCTGCGCCGAGAACGGACCTACCACATCTCCGCCGTCAAAGAGACAATATTTCATGCGTTTTTATTTACAATACTGCAGCGCATTTTTTAGACGTTGCACCACCGTATCTTTCCCCATATATTCCAGCATTTTAAACAGTGTCGGCCCGTGCGTGCGGCCCGATACCGCCACGCGGACCGGATGGAATACCTGGCCCGCTTTATAACCGTTAGCCTTGGCAAAGCCGCGCGCTGCGGCCTCCAACGGTCCTTCGGTAAAATCCGCCAGTTCGCCGTAGGTTTTAATCATGCCTTTCAGCACGGCCTTGGCTTCCGGCTTGGAAAAAACTTTGTCCAGCGCTTCCTGCTCAAATACCGGTTCTTCAAAGAAAAAGCGGATTAAATCGGGGATTTCCGTCAGCAGTTTGTATTTTTCCTGCTCCAGCCCCACGATGCCTTCCAGCTGCGCGCGGGAAACTTTGCTGACGTCTATACCAGCTTTTTCAATAAAAGGCATAGCATAATCAGTCAGTTTGGAAACGGGAGTCTGGCGGATGTATTCACCGTTCATCCAGTTCAGTTTTTCCGGATCCATCACGGCCGGACTGGGCTGACAGCCGGCAATGTCAAATTTTTCCTCCAGCTCCCCTTCGGCAAACAGCTGCTGGGAATCCGGCGTGGCCCAGCCCAAAAGCGCGAGGTAATTTTTCAGCGCTTCGGGCAAATAGCCCATATTACGGAATTCCACCACGTTAGTGGCGCCGTGGCGTTTGGAAAGTTTCTTGCCGTCGGGCCCGTGAATCATGGACAGATGGGCAAACACCGGCTCTTTCCAGCCCAGCGCGCGGTAAATCTGTATTTGGGCGGGGGTATTGGAAATATGATCATCGCCGCGGATGACGTGGGTCATGCGCATGAGGTGGTCGTCCACCACCACGGCAAAATTATATGTCGGGTATCCGCTGGTTTTCTGAATGACCAAATCATATAAATCTTTGCTGGCGAATTTCACATGCCCGCGGATTAAATCGTCCCATTCCACGTCCCCTTCCTGCGGCATGCGGAAGCGGATGACGTATTTGCGGCCCTGCGCCTCCAGTTCTTTTTGCTGCTCGGGGGTCAGATCGCGGCATTTGCCGCTGTATTTGGGCGGGCGATGTTCGGCCAGGCATTTCTGGCGGTTAGCCTCCAATTCTTCTTCCGTGCAATAGCACTTGTAAGCTTTACCTTCGGCAATCAGCTGGTCGATATATTTTTTATAAATGCCCATATCCGCACGCTGAGCCTGATAATACGGCGCGTCGGGGCCTTTATTGGTGCCGTCAGGCATAGGGCCTTCATCCCAGTTTAGCTTCATCCACTGCATGCCTTCAAAAATCGCGTCCGTGGACGCCTGGGTGCTGCGTTCTTCATCGGTGTCTTCTATGCGCAACAAAAAAGTGCCTTTGTTTTTCTTGGCAAAAAGATAATTAAAAAGCGCGGTGCGTACGCCCCCAATATGCAAAAATCCCGTAGGAGAAGGGGCGAATCTGACTCTGACTGTCATGGTAAATAATTCCTCGTAATAATAATATAAATGCGTATAGATATATTATACTTATTATGCGAAATTTTTTAAAATAAGAAAAAGGGCTTTTTCCGCTGGACGGCCTGGAAGCGGAAATTTGTTTTTGGAAAATTTTTATGAGTTTTTTTGTGTTTGCTAGTTTAATTCTGATGCTCATGCAAGCGGCCATCGGCTTATGGCTGTACTTTATATTTCCTTCCGTCGGATGGAAAATTCCTGCTTTAGCTTTGCCTGTACTGCTTACCGCGCTGATGCGCTGGAGCATGGCATATACGCGTACACATTACGGCACACTGGAAAGTATAGCCTATTACCTGGCTTACGCTTATGCAGGGCTGGTATTTATTGTATTTTTTATCGTTATGTTCTTTGCCGTTTTGCAGGGGATATGCGGCCTTTTACATATACAGGCAAAAACCATATTGGGCCCGGTTAGTCTGCTTTGTATGCTGGCCGCGGCCTCGGCGGCTTTATACGGTGGGCTGCGTCAGCCCGAAATCAAACACATTGACATCACCATCCCAGGCGCCCCGGAGATGACGCTAGCTGTTATTTCAGACAGCCACCTGGGGGAAGGGGTCTCTCTGGCACGTTTTAAAAAGGCCCTTTCCCGCATTCGAAAGCAACAGCCGGATGCACTGTTAGTGCTGGGAGATCTGTTTGAATACGGCATGAATCGTAAAAAATACGCACAGGCATTGGCAAATTTTCAGACCAAATACGGTTCTTTCGGCGTATTTGGCAACCATGAATACTATGTGGGTTACGACAATTCTGATGAATTTTTCCGCTTGGCCGGCATACAAAGGCTGGACAATGAAATTCTTACTCTGCCCAACGGGCTGCAGCTTATCGGCGTAAACGACATACGCACTACGCACGTTACGGCACAGCAGATAGACCACCTGCTGCAAAAAACCGACCCGGGCCGTGCACGTATTCTGCTCAGTCACCAACCCCTTTTAACTGATGTCGCCGCGGAACACCGTATTCCGCTGATGCTCAGCGGACACACTCACAATGGGCAGATCTTCCCGTTTAACCTGTTTGTCAAACATGTTTATCCGTACATATACGGATTATATGAAACGGGGGCACAGTCCAAAATTTACGTTACTTCGGGTATGTTTTACTGGGGCATACCGCTGCGTTTTTTGGCGCCAGCCGAAATTCCTATTTTGCACATACAAGGACATGATTAAAAATATTTTACTCTGTCTGTGCCTGCTTTGCACCGCCGTGATCGGCACGGCGCGGACAACTTTGGAAGATTTATCCCTGGAAGAAAAACTGGGGCAGACACTGATGGTCTTTGCCGACGTGGACAGCGCCGAAATATTTCGTCCTCTTATAGAAAGCGGCAAAGTAGGCGGGGTATTGGTCCAATGGGGAAACTATTCGCTGGAAGAAACCAAACAGCTCATAGATACTTTGCAAGGCTGGGCGCAAAAAAGCCCGCATAAAATTCCGCTGCTGATTGCCATTGACTATGAAGGAGGCACGGTATACACCCCCATTACACTGGGATTTGATTACCTGCCTACCAATATGATGCTGGCCGCTTCGGGCGACGAGGAAGGTGCCGCTTCCATAGCGTATCTAGCGGGGCAGGAACTGCGCCGTGCAGGCATACACATTAACTTCTCTCCCGTATTGGATGTAAACACCAATCCCCATAACCCCATCATCGGCGTACGTTCCTTCGGCTCCGACCCGGCCAACGTAACCAAAATGGGGTTGTCCCTGATGAACGGGTTTCAGGCGGCCGGGATTGTCAGCATCGTCAAACATTTCCCAGGACACGGAGATACAGCGGCAGATTCCCATTATCAAGTTCCCGTCGTCAAAGCTTCTGACCAAGAACTCCGCCAAACGCATATCGCCCCTTTTGCCCAGGCCATAGAAAACGGAGTGCAGGGGATTATGACGGGGCATGTGCTTTATCCGGCGCTGGACAACAAAAATATCGCCACATTTTCCCGCCCCATCCTGCAGGATTTGCTGCGCACGCAACTGGGGTTTAAAGGCCTGATAGCTACTGACAGCCTGGATATGAAATCCGCCACCAAATTTTGCAGTATTTCGGGTTGCGCCGTACGCGCGTTAAAAGCCGGGTCCGACCTGGTGCTTTTAGGCCGCTATATCAAACCGCAAACTACATTTAACCGCATTTACCGGGAAATGAAAGATGGCTCGGAAAACCGCCAGCGCATAGAAGAAGCGGCAGGCAGAGTGCTCGAACTCAAAAAGCAGCTGGGCTTGCTGGACGGATCTCTGCCCGTGCCGCCGGCCCCAATAGATAAAGCCTATCAGGCTGAATTGGAAAAACTCAGCAATGAGGCCGTTACGCTGGTACGCAACCGGGCAGGGCTGATTCCGTTTGCTCCGGCCGGGTACAACGGGGCAAAACCAACCGTGTGTGCGGTGTTTTTCGCGCCGCCGCGTTTTGCCGATCAGTTAATGAGTTTCTCTAAACCGTTTTTGGAAAAAGGATGGAATATCCGCAGCTACAATGCCGCCATGACTCCCCGGGAAACAGACAGACGCCGGGCGGAAGCATGCGCCAAAGGAGCAGACCTGCTGGTGGTTACCAGTCTGCAATGGGCCGACCGCACCAATATCAATCAAAAAAATCTTATTCTTTCTTTGTTTAAAGAACACCCTAAAAACGTGCTTATATCTACTATGAGCCCATACGACATCGCCGCATATCCGAGTGCCCATACCGTGCTGGCCACATACGGCATTAACAGATTTGTTTTGCAAACGGCGGCCAATATCATCCTGGGTAATCTTAAGCCCCAAGGAAAAATGCCGGTGGAACTGCCGGAAGAATAAAAGTCCGGCAAGTGGTCAGTCTATTTGATAACTATTACTACTGATTTGCTATTCCACCTTCGGCACGCGCTTTCCACTGCCGCATCCCCAAAGACACAATGGCCTACGCAGGCTGTAAGGCTGGATATAAAGGCTCCATATTTGCCATACCAGCGGCACAAGGTCAACTTGCTGACCGGCCACTGCGGAAATCGACGGGCTATTTTCGGCGGCTTTTTCTCCGCTCCGCCCACACCTCATAAACAGCGGGCAAAACGGAAATCACGATAATGGCTACAATAACGTAATGAAAATGATTCTGCACCAGCGGCAAATCGGCAAACCAGTAACCGCCGAAAATAAACAACAACACCCAAGCCGCCGCACCAATAATGTTATAAGAAATAAAATGCAAATAGGTCATTTTTCCAATACCCGCCACAAACGGTGCAAATGTGCGGATAATGGGAATGAAACGCGCCAAAATAATGGTTTTTCCGCCGTATTTTTCATAGAATGCGTGAGCCTTGTGCAAATGGTTTTGGTTTAAAAGCCAGCTGTCTTTACGCGTAAACACCTTCGGTCCCAGCCATTTTCCGATTTCATAATTTACACTGTCTCCGATCACAGCGGCAGCGAAAATAACGGGGATTAAAATCCATAAATTAATAGGGCTGCCCGCACGGGAAGCCAAAGCCCCCGCCGCGAACAACAAAGAATCCCCAGGAAGAAATGGCGTAACCACCAGCCCCGTCTCGCAAAATACCACGGCAAACAACACTACATACAACCACGGGCCCAATGTGCCAGCCCAGGCGTTTAAATGTACATCCAAATGAAGGAAAATATCCCAAACTTGCGCTAAAAATTCCATAAATATATCTTACCAAAGCTTTTACAATGTAAAAACCCCCGTCTTTTTGAAAAGACGGGGAAAAGAAAAGCCCTCTTTATTTTTCTAACCGACTCAAACGGCTTTGGCCGCGGGAAGCATATTTATCCGTCGGATAATTGATAATCAGGCGTTTATAGATTTCTTCAGCCTGGGCGTCCTTGCCCAACTGTTCATATGTATAGCCCAAATCATATAATACCCGCGGTGCACTTTGGGTGGCGGGATAGACCAGCAAAATCTGTTCCAAAGCATTTGCGCGCAGAGACGGATTTTTCAAGCGGCGCTGCGCCAGTTCGGCCGCTTGCTCCAGGGCAGAAACATATTTGCTTTCATCATCTTTAAACAGTTCCGCCGCCTGCAGCAAAGTGTTATACGCAGCTTGATAGTCTTTGTTTTTTTGCAAGACATCAGCCTTGCCAATCCACGCTTCATAAGCGGCGGGACGCTGTCCCAACGCAGAAATGGCTTTGTCATACCAGCCCATAGCGGCGGCATAATCTTTGCGGTTTTCTTCCATCACGGCTAAATGCTTATAGACCACCCCCGTTTCGGCCGAACCAGGATATTGCTTCAATACTTGATTGTATACAGTGGCGGCCGTTTCGTAATCTTCTAAATCACCGGAATACACATCGGCGGTCATACGCAGGCTGGCGGCTTTATACACTGTATCGGGAAACAATTCATTCACTTTTTTATACGCCAAAATAGCGGCATTGAAATTACCGTTCTGGCGGTGCCAGTCGCCTTGCAAAAGCGTCAGTTTATCTGTCAGTTTGCTGTTCGGATAAGTAATAAAAAATGTATCAAACAAATCATTAACCGGCCCGTACATATCTTTTAAATTGCCTTTAACCAGCGTTTCCAGCAGGGCGGCCTGTTGTTGCTCGCGCGTCATGCCTTCGGTATTTACCGCCAGCAGTTTCAACGCCTGGCCTTTTTGACCGCGGTCAATGTTCTGCATAGCCTGGTCTACGTTAGAAGAAAGCAACGTCAGGTCATGCTCGGAAGGGAAATAAAAACGCACCTGATATAAAGCAATTAACGCTTCAGCATTATTGCCCGCGCGCAGATTATAATCAGCCTGCATAAGCAGGGCTATTTTTAGGTCTTCATCCTGCGGATGCTGTGCGGCCCAAAGTTTGGTTTCGCGCGCCAAGGCAGCGGCAAAAGCGCGGTCCGCCCGGGCTCCATCGCCGCGCATTAAAGCCTGGCGCTGGTAAAAATTCAGCGCAGTGTCCTGCGCGGCAAAAACCGGCAGGCACAACGCCGCGGCGAATATGGATAAAATGCTCTTCTTCATGTATAATGTAGTCTCCTATCTGTAATTAGCAAATTGCAAATCCAGCCCAAAATCTTTTTCGCGCAACTTGGCCTGGGTGGCCTGCAGTTCGTCTTTGGATTTGGAAGATACGCGCAGCTGATCTCCCTGAATAGACGCGGCTACTTTAAGTTTACAGTCTTTGATATAGCGGGAAATTTCCTTGGCTTTTTCCGAAGGAATGCCCTGCTGGATTTTAATGCTCTGCTTGGCGTTTCCGCCCAAAGCGGCCTCCACCTTGCCCTGTGTCAGGTTTTTCAACGCCACGCCGCGCTTGGCCAGGCGCGTAAACAACACATCACGCAGCGCGGCGACTTTATATTCATCTGCGGACGTAAGTTTTAGTTCGTTTTCTTTTTCATTAAGTTCAATATTGGAGTTGGTACCTTTGAAATCGTAGCGGTTGGAAATCTCTTTACCGGCGGCGCTGACTGCCTCGGCAATAACGTTCATATCCACTTTGCTCACCACATCAAAACTGTAATCTGCCATACATCCTCCCTTCGCGAACGCCGATACGCCCGCAGCACATACATATATTATATATTTTTTGTACAATGGGTTTTGGAAGCGGCCTTGCGCCGCCCCGACTGACAGCCGTTATTTTAACACGGAGAATACTGCCGTCCAACAACGTTTATGAAAATGAAATTGCGCTTAGTAGTCATGTTATTTCTTCAGTACGCCGTCTGGGGCGCGTACTTAACCTCCATGGGGGCCTTCCTGGCCAATGTGGGGCAGGCGCAGCACATCGGTTTGTTCTACGCCACGCAGGGCTTTGTATCCCTGTTTATGCCCGCTGTCATCGGCATTCTGGCCGACCGCTGGCTGCCGGCCCAAAAAATGCTGGGGCTGTGCCATATGCTGGCCGGTTTCTTTATGATGTGCGCGGCTTATTTCGGTTCGCAGGCACCCGTCAGCTTCGGCTCCATTTATACGTTTTATCTGCTCAGCGTGGCGCTGTATATGCCTACTATCGCGCTGGCCAATTCCGTATCTTACACAGCCTTGCACTCCGTAAACCTGGACCCCGTGCAGGCCTTTCCCCCGTTGCGCATTTGGGGCACGGTGGGTTTTATCTGCACGATGCTGGTGTCCAACTTTACGGGCTTTCAAAACACTTATGCGCAATGGTACCTCTCCGGCGCGCTGGGGCTGGTACTGGGCCTATACAGCTTTACGCTGCCCAACTGCCCCGTCAGCCAGAGCGGAGAGAAAAAATCCTTTGCACAGGCTTTGGGTTTGGACGCGTTCAAGCTGTTTAAGCAGAAAAAAATGGCCATATTCTTTATTTTCTCCATGCTGCTGGGCAGCTGCCTGCAAATTACCAACGGTTATGCCAACCCGTTTATTAACAGCTACAATTCCCTGGAAGGCTTGGCCGGCAGCTGGGGCGCCAGCAACGCAAACGCCCTGATTTCCCTCTCCCAGCTCTCCGAAACATTCTGTATTTTGCTGATCCCGTTCTTCTTAAAACGCTACGGTATTAAAAAAGTCATGCTGATCAGCATGTTTGCCTGGGTGCTGCGCTTTGGACTGTTCGGAGTGGGCAACCCCGTTACGGTAACGGGTATATCCATGCTGGTGCTGTCCATGATTGTATATGGGGTGGCGTTTGACTTTTTCAACGTGTCCGGCTCGCTGTTTGTGGAAAAGGAAACAGACCTTTCCATCCGTTCCAGCGCACAGGGGCTGTTTATGCTGATGACTAACGGCGTGGGCGCCACCATCGGCACATTGGGCGCGCAGGAAATCATCAACCGTTTCGTCTATGCCCCGCAAAACGTTTACACCGCCGCACACGGCGCGCTGGCGCAGGGGGCGGTGTATCCGGCGGATGTATCGCAGGCTATAGCATCGGGCTGGGCGTCGTCTTGGTTTATTTTTGCCGCGTATGCGCTGGTTATCGCCATTGCGTTTGCATTTATCTTTAAATACAAACACACACCGGAACAGGCTCCGCAGGCCTAGTCGTATTTACGATACCAAAAAACCCCGCGTCCTATAAGACGCGGGGTTTTTATTTCTATATTTTTCCTATTTGTTTGCGGTTTTTTCCTGCATGATATCCACAATCATCGGGTCCACCGCGCTCATGCCCACGGTGGAAATACTGCCCAGGTTTTGTATGGTTTCTTCGGCACTGCGCCCCACAAAACCTTCCACTTCCGTAATGCCGTAATCGTGCATACCCATAAAGGCGGCGCGTATGGCCGCATCAGTGGAGCTGACCACTTTCAGCGCACAGCCGCTTTTGGCTCCGTCGCACAGCATACCGCCGATGTCGCTGATAATATTATTAATAGCCAGCGTAATGGCGGGAATATTGCCACCGCGCTGCTGGTACACAATAGCCGCTGTCGCGCCTACACCGGCGGCAATGGCACAGCCGCAAATGGGGGCCAGCTCTCCGGTAAACACTTTAACGTATCCGTTCAGCAAGTGCGACAGCGCAATGCTCTTTAAAATCGTTTCTTCCGGCACTTCCATTTCTTTGCCCACTTTCCACGGCACCAAAATGGTTACCACACCCTGGTTGCCCGACTCCCCGCTGCTCATCACGGGCACGGACTGGCCGTCCATGCGCGCATCGGCCGCGCAGGCGGTTAAAATTTTGGTGGAAGAAATTAAATCCATCTGCAACAGTTTCTTGCGCACCAGTTCCTTAATGTAAAAACCCACTTTTTGCAGAGCCTGGCCCATTTCGGCGGCTTTTAAATTCATTTCCACTCCCTTTTTAATATAGGCCAAATCATCCGCGTCCGCGGCTTCAGCCCAGGCAATCAAATCCGCCAAAGTGGCTTTTTTCAATGCGTCCTTAAAAGCGCAGCAGGCCGTTTTTTCTTCTTTTTTGCGCGTATCTTTCAGCGTCCGTCCGTCTTTGGCCAGATACACCACCTCCGTATGGCTGCCTTCTATAACGCAAGCCGCTTTAGCGCCGTTTTCGCCTTCCACGGAAGCTTCTATATAAAAACAATGTTTTTCCGGAGCCACTTCCAGCCGTACTTTACCCTGTGCCACCAGCTCTTTGGCGCGCACCACCAGCGTTTTATCCGCGCCGGACAAAATTTCCATCTGCAGGTCCGGACGGGCTATCAGCAGCCCCATGGCCGCCGCCAGCAAATTACCTTTTTCACCGTCTGTATTAGGGATTCGCACCCCACAGCCGTTTTTATAGGTGCCCGGGTCCAGCCGGAACACGGCTTTGACGGGGGCCTGCCCCAGCAGCTGCGCCGCATAGGCGCCGCATAAGGCCACGGATACCGGTTCGGTACAACCCATGGCCGGATAGACTTGGTGTTTTAGCACTTCTTTTAGTACATTCATTATATTTTCCCGTTGGCTTTTAAACTGTAATGCACGCCTTTGCCTATAATAATATGATCATGCACCGTAATGCCCAGCAGCGCCGCCGCGCGGGCCGTTTCTTTGGTCAGCAGCACATCCTCCATGGACGGGGTCGGATCGCCCGACGGATGATTGTGTACCAAAATCACCGCCGCCGCTTTGGCCGCCAGCGCCCGCTCCACAATGGTACGCGGGGATACGCTGACGCGGTCCAGCCCGCCGTGGGCCACCACTTCCGTACCTATCACCGTATTGCGCACGGACAGATAAATCAGCTCCAGGCATTCGTCCGTCTGTCCGGCCAAAGACGCCTGACAATACTCCAGCACCTGCTCCGGCGTGCGCACGGTTACCCGCTCTTTGACTTCTTCCAAAGAATATTTTTTAAATACGGCACGGATAAGTTTTAAAAACAGCGCGCTTTGTTCCCCCACGCCTTTAACGGCGCAAAGCTCTTCATACGGCGCGTCCAGCACCGCCGACAAACTGCCAAAGCGCTTTACCAGCGCCCAGGCTGCGGGCTTGGTATCGCGCCGCGCAATGCAATATGTCAGCAGCAGTTCCAGCGTTTCATGGTCCAAAAAAGGATCCAGCCCGCCGGAAGCGAATTTGTCACGCAGACGCCCGCGGTGTCCCAGATAAGAAGGCTTTTGTTTTTGGGGCATAACTTAATTATATGTTTTTTCCCGCCGTTTTAATGCTAGAATACAAGAAAGTTTGGCATTTTTTATTTTAGGGGGACATATGGCTTTAAAAGTTGCCGTCATCGGAGCGGGTCCCGCCGGCTATCCGGCCGCCCTGGCCGCCGCGCGGTTGGGCGCGGAAGTGACCGTTTTTGAAAAAGACTTGTTGGGCGGGGTGTGCCTCAACAGCGGCTGCATTCCCTCCAAATCCCTGCTGGACGCGGCGCACCGCTTTGACGCCGTGCGGGATATCGCCCGTTTCTGTGAAGACGGGGCCGAAACGCAGGCGCAGGCTTTGTTGGGGCAGCTGTCCTGGCCCAAAATACAGGCCCGCCAGCTGGCTGTCACGCGCAAACTGACCGGCGGCATCGGTGTTCTGTTTAAACAGGCCAAAATCAACGTGGTTCCCGCCGCCGCGGCGTTTAAAGACGCTCATACGCTGACGGCTCACACCGCCGAAGGTACCAAAGAATTTTCCTTTGATTACATCATTATCGCGGCCGGCTCCACGGCTTTTGTGCCGCCGCCGTTTGATAAAATACACGATAAAATTTACGACAACAGCAATATCTTCCAAATCCCGAGCCTGCCCAAACGCCTGGCCATTATCGGCGGCGGCGTCATCGGCTGTGAGTTTGCCGCGCTGATGTCCTCTTTAAATGTAGAAGTCAGCGTGGTGGAAATGCAGCCGCGACTGCTGCCCGCCATGGAAGAAAGCCTCT
Organism: uncultured Elusimicrobiales bacterium; assembly: GCA_944324105.1. Lineage (GTDB taxonomy): Bacteria > Elusimicrobiota > Elusimicrobia > Elusimicrobiales > Elusimicrobiaceae > Avelusimicrobium. The sequence continues at coordinate 4,479 of CALUVA010000017.1, read as the reverse complement.
CGCGTCTGCTGGCCCAAAAATTGCAAAAGAAAGGGGTGCGGTTGCTGACCGGCAAACAGGCCGCCGGCGTACGGCTGGACGGGGACAAAAAGATTATTTCCCTGTCCGACGGCACGGAACTGGAAGCGGATGATATTTTGGTAGCCATCGGCCGCAGCTGCGATTTGACGGATTTGCACCCCGAAAACGCGGGGCTGTCCTGGAACCGTAAAGGCCTGCAGGGGGTCAACCCCCAAACCATGCAGGTCAAAGACCATATTTACGCGGCGGGGGACGTAACGGGGTTTTCCCTGTTGGCGCACGCCGCCACGCGTCAGGGCGAAGTGGCCGCGCATAATATTTGCGGGCAGCCGCAAACATATAATAATGATTTAATCCCCAGCGCGGTGTATACCTCGCCGGAGCTGGCCAGTGTGGGGCTGACACGCACGCAGGCGCAGCAGCGCGGGCTGGACGTGAAAGTACAAAAAGCCTTTATGCTGGCCAACGGACGCGCCCTGACGCAGGACGCACCGGAAGGATTTGTGGAAATCATCAGCGCAAAGGACAGCGGCAAACTGCTGGGCGTTTGCCTGGCCGCGCCCAATGCTTCTGAAATTATCAGCCTGTTCACCGTGGCGCTGGAGGCGGGATTTACGGTGCAGCAGCTGCGCAACGTGGTTTTCCCGCACCCCACGGTCAGCGAAGCCGTGGCGGACGCGCTGGCCCGATGACGCGCGATTTTGCCGTCGTGCTGGTCAGCCCGCGCGACCCCAACAATATAGGCGCGGCGGCGCGGGCCATGGCCAATTTCGGCCTGACGGATCTGCGCGTGGTAACCCCGTACGCGCCGAGCTGGCGCGACGCGGTCAGCGCGGTGGGTGCGCAGGATATTATGCAGTCAGCCCGTTTGTTTGACTCTCTGCCGCAGGCGCTGTCGGACTGCGTGCTGACGCTGGCCACCACCGCCCTGAAAAACCGCCGGCTGGACCAGCCCGTCATCGCCCTGCCGGATTTGCCGGCGTGGCTGGCCGGACAGATGCAGGGCAAAACCGCTCTGGTGTTCGGCAATGAGAAAACGGGCCTGTCCAATGACGATATCGGTTTATGCACCGCCGTTCTGCATATTCCGACGCGCGCCAAGCAGCCGTCTGTGAATTTGGCGCAGGCCGTTATTTTAACGTGCTACGAGCTTTCGCGCCAGGCGGCCCCCGCGGCAGCGGCGCACCCGCTGGAGCGCGCAACCTTTGCCCAGACGGAACTGGTCATAGACGAGTTGGAAGGGCTGATGGTGCAGAGCGGCTTTCGCACGGACTATACCCCCGCCCAGCGCAAAGCCTTGCTGCGCGCATTGGTGCGCAAGGCGGAACTGGAAAAGGACGATCTGTTTTTCCTAAAAAATTTTGCCCTGTATGTGCGGGGCAAACTGACGGAGACCTCCCATGAACACACATCTTGACCCCAAAGATTTGCTGATAAAAATTAAGAAAAAAGCTCGCGCACTTGGGCCGGCAGGCGTCAGAGCGCGTAAAATGTTAAAATATAGGCAAATGCACAGCGAACCCTCCAAAAAATATAATATTTTGGTTATTAATCCGGGCTCTACTTCCGACGATATAGGTTATTATCGCGGGGACAAGCCCGTTTTTGAAGTGACGGTGCGCTATTCCATTACCGATTTGGAGCCTTACGAAGGCAAAAACGTGACCGAACAGCTGCCGCTGCGCCGCAAACTGATTTTGGATTATCTGCTGGACCACAAAGTGCCTCTCAAGGAAATTGACGCCGTTATCGGCCGCGGCGGGTTTATCCGTTCCGTGGAAGGCGGCGTATACGCCGTCAACGACCAAATGGTGTCCGACTTGGAAACGGGCCGTTACGGCGGCATACACCCCAGCAATTTAGGCGGCATTCTGGCGCGAGACATTGCCCAATACGCCAAATGCCCCAGCTTTATCGCCAACCCGGTGGTCATTGATGAGCTGCAGCCTATTGCACGTTACAGCGGCATGCCGGAAAATCCGCGCATTTCCATTTTTCACGCATTAAGCCAGCGCCATGTGGCGCGGCTGATTGCCGAAAAACACGGACGCAAATATGAAGACGTGCGCTGTATTGTCTGCCACGGTGGGGGCGGCATATCCATCGGTGCGCACCGCAACGGAAAAGCGGTGGACGTCAGCAACGGCTATGAAGGCGAAGGCCCTATGACCCCGCAGCGCAGCGGCACCGTGCCGTGCGCGGGGCTGGTGAACATGTGCTTTTCCGGCAAATACACCCAAAAAGACATTCGCCTGAAAATGCGCGGCAAAGGCGGTTTGGCCGCCTATACGGGAACTTATGACGTCAAAGAACTGGAAGAATTTATCCGCACGGGCAAAAAGCGCCCGGGCTCGCTGATTCACTGCACCAAAGAAAAGGCCAAAGAGGCGCTGGACGCCATGATTTACCAAATGTCCAAAGAAATCGGCGCCCTGGCCGTGGTGCTGGAAGGAAAAGTGGATTTTATCGCGCTGACGGGCGGGCTGATGTTCAGCAAATACATTCCGCATGAAATTGCGCGCCAGGTGGGCTGGATAGCCCCCATTTACGTTTATCCGGGCAGCGAAGAAAAAGACGCCCTGCGCGATGCGGCACGCCGCGCGCTGGAAGATCCCTCTTTAGTGAAACATTATTCGTAATAAAAGGAGTATATACATATGAAATTTAAGAGCTTTGAAGACCTGATTAATCAGGTGAAAGGCAAATCCAACCGCGTGGTCGTCCCGGGCGCAAACAATGCAGAAGCACTGGAAGCCATTAAAATGGCCGATGACAACGGGTTGATTTCCCACGGCATTCTCATCGGGCCGATTGCCCAGGTAAAAGAAATGGTCAAGGCCGCCGGCCTGCCGGAAGAAAAGTTTGAATTCATTGACTGCGAAGACGTCCCCACCATGTGCAAACTGGCCGTAGACCAGATTTTGGCCGGCAAAGGCGACTTTTTGATTAAAGGCCTGGTGGACACCAAATATTACATGAAGGCTATTTTAAACAAAGAAGCCCACCTGGTGCCGGAAGGGGCGTTGCTGTCGCACTTTGTGCTGTTCAGTACGCCGAAATACAAAAAACCCTTCGCGGTGACGGACAGCGCCGTCGTCATTTCCCCGACGCTGGAACAAAAAGCCAAAATCATTCAGAACGCCGTCAATACCATGCACAAACTGGGCCTGGAAAACCCCAAAGTGTCCTGCGTGTGCCCCGTGGAAAAAGTCAATGAAAAAATCCCCAGCACGGTGGACGCGGCCGAACTGGCCAAAATGAATGCGGAAGGCAAAATCACGGGCTGTGTGGTGGAAGGGCCGTATGACCTGTATATTTCCCTGTCCGAAAAGAAAGCCGCCGAAAAAGGCATCACGGGCAAACAGGTGGCAGGCGATGCAGACATTCTGATGCTGCCGGACCTGGACGCGGGCAACCCGCTTTATAAGGCCCTGGCTTTCTTTGGCGACCATATGGAAGCGGCGGCCGTGTTGGTCGGGCCGACCATTCCGGTCATTCTGCCTTCGCGCGCCGATGACCCGAAAGTCAAACTCAACGCCATTGCGTTGTGCTCTTTCTTAAAAGACCAGAAATAAATGAAACGGGGCGGCCGGACACCGGCCGCCCCTTTGCGCGTCTATGTATAAAAAACTGATTGCTTTTTTTAACCGTCATTACCGCCGCTACCACGATTTGATGTTTTATTCGCTGACGCTGGCGGTGATCGTGCTGACTACGGTGCTGACCGTGGTAATTACGCGCGAGAAAAACCATCTGGAAGAAATCAATTCTTACCAAAAAGAAATTTACGCCCAGGATTTTACCGTAGGACAGAAGCCTGTTTATGTAGCCCTGCAGGAAGCGGGCCTGGACAATGTGGAAGTGTCGGAAATCGTGGACAAATTAAATTCCGTCATAGATACGCGCAAACTGCAGAAAAATGATACTTATTCCATATCCACCGCGGATGACGGCACCTTTGCCATGCTGCTGCTCAACCAGGGGCTGACGCGCTATTTCGTAGCCAATGCGGGCGGGCAGCTGGTGGCGGGCAAATCCGACGTGGAAATTCACACCCGTGTAAAAAGCACCGCAGGCAAAATTAAAGATTCTTTATTTGCTTCCATGCTCAAAGACGACGTCACCGTGCCGCTGATTGTGGACCTGACTGACGCTTTCTCCTGGAACATTGACTTTAACACCGAAACCCGCAACGGCGACCAGTTCGCCGCCGTGTGGGAAGAACATTACACGGCAGACGGCACCATCACCGGCCAGGACCTGGTGGCCGCTATGTACAAAGGCCAGGTCACCGGCGAAAACTATGCTTTTTACTATAATGACGAATTTTTTGACCAGACCGGAAAAATTACCAAAAAAATGTTCTTAAAATCGCCCATCAGTTTCCGCGGCGTGCGTATTTCCTCGCGCTTTAATCCCAACCGCATGCACCCCATTCTGCGCATACGCCGCCCGCAC
>CALUVA010000016.1 GCA_944324105.1 uncultured Elusimicrobiales bacterium | reverse complement strand
TCGGCGGCTTTGCCGTTGTAGTGGTGGCCCAAATATTTGACGTAGAGCTTGTCCTCAATTTCGGCCGCCAGCTGCGGGTTGTCCTTTAAATACTGGCGGGCATTCTCGGCGCCCTGGCCCAGTTTTTCGTCGCCGTAGAGGAACCAACTGCCGCTTTTTTCCAAAATGCCCGATTCCACGCCTTTGTCTAGCAGGCAGGCCTCGCGCGAAATGCCTTCGCCGTGCAGCATGGTAAATTCGGCCTGGCGGTACGGAGGCGCGACTTTGTTTTTGGTCACTTTGGCGCGCACGCGGGTGCCGATGATTTCATCGCCTTTTTTCAGGTTTTCAATACGGCGTACGTCAATGCGCACCGAGGAGTAAAATTTCAGCGCCAGCCCGCCCGGGGTGGTTTCAGGATTGCCAAACATCACGCCGATTTTTTGGCGCAGCTGGTTAATGAAAATAATGCTGGTTTTGGTTTTGTTTAAAATGCTGGTCAGCTTGCGCAGGGCCTGGCTCATCAGCCTGGCCTGCAGACCGACGTGCGCGTCGCCCATTTCGCCTTCAATTTCCGCGCGCGGCACCAGGGCGGCCACGGAGTCAATGATAATCAAATCCACCGCACCGGAACGCACCAGTTTTTCGGCGATTTCCAGGGCCTGCTCGCCCGAATCCGGCTGGGAAATGAGCAGTTCGTCCACATTTACGCCGATGGAAGCGGCATAGACGGGGTCCAGCGCGTGTTCGGCGTCAATAAACGCCACCACGCCGCCGTTTTTCTGCGCCTGGGCGGCCACATGCAGGGACAGGGTCGTTTTGCCGCCGGCTTCGGGGCCGTAAATTTCAATCACGCGCCCGCGCGGAATGCCGCCCACGCCCAGGGCCAAATCCAAAGACAGGGCCCCGGTGGGGATGGCGTCCACTTTTTTCACGTTGGCGCTGCCCAGGGTGGTAATGGCCTCTTTGCCGAAGGCCTTTTCAATCTGCCCCAGGGCCAAATCCAAAGCTTTTTGTTTATTTGCGTCCATGAATCCTCCGATGTCAAAACGGTCAGGCCGCCACCGGCTGTGAAGCCGCCGCGCCCGAAAAACCGAGTTTTTTGGTTTGTTTATCTAAGTTTACAATAATTTTCGTTCCCGCGGGATACTGCTTGACCAGTATGTTTTCGGCCAGCGGGTCCTCCAGCTGCCGCTGCAGGGTGCGCAGCAGCGGGCGCGCGCCGTATTTTTCGTCAAAGCCCTGTTCAATGAGGAACTCTTTGGCCTGCGGGGTCAGCTCCAGCTCCAGCTGGCGGTCGGCCAGTTTGGCGGCCACTTTTTTAAGCTGCAGGTCCAAAATGGCGCTGATGTTTTGTTTGTTCAGCGCATGGAATACCACAATTTCATCAATACGGTTGATAAATTCGGGGTTAAAGGTCTTTTTGACCTCGTCCATGACGGATTTGCGCATTTCGTCATACTGCTGTTCTTCCGTGGCCGATGCGGTAAACCCGAGGCCGGAGCCCTTGTTGGTAATTTCCCGCGCGCCAACGTTGGAGGTCATAATAATGACGCAGTTTTTAAAGCTCACGCGGTGGCCCAGGTTGTCGGTCAGCGCGCCTTCGTCCAGCACCTGGAGCAGGATGTTGTAAATGTCAGGGTGGGCTTTTTCCAGCTCGTCCAGCACCACCACGCTGTAAGGGCGGCGGCGTACGGCTTCGGTCAGCTGGCCGCCTTCTTCATAGCCCACATATCCCGGAGGGGCTCCGATCAGGCGCGACACGGCAAACTTTTCCATGTATTCGGACATGTCTATGCGCACCATGGCGTCCTCATCGCCGAACAGGAACATGGCCAGGCTTTTGGCCAGCTCCGTTTTACCCACGCCCGTGGGCCCCAGGAACAAAAATCCGCCGATGGGCCGGTGCGGGTTGCCCAGGCCGGTGCGGTTTCTGCGTATGGCCTGGGAAACGGCGCGCACGGCTTCTTCCTGCCCGATAATGCGCTCGTGCAGGTGTTCTTCCATGTGCAGGATTTTATCCGTTTCGCTTTGCGTCAGGCGCGTAACGGGGATACCCGTCCATTTGCTGGCTACCAGCGCGATGTCCTCTTCCGTCACTTCCACGGTTTTGGCCGCGCGTTCGGCCTGCCATTTGGCTTTGAGGTCGTCCAGGCGTTTTTTAAGTTTGTCCTCTTTGGTTTTGGCCTGGGCGGCTTTTTCAAATTCTTTGTTGCGTATGGCCGCGTCTTTTTCCGCCGAAGCGGCCTGGTATTTCTGTTGCTGCTCGCGGATTTCGGGCGGCAGGGCCGCGTTTTTCAGGCGCGCCCGCGCGCCGGCTTCGTCAAAAAGGTCTATGGCTTTGTCCGGCAGGGCGCGGTCGGTAATATAGCGGTCCGAAATAGCGGCGGCGGCGCGCACGGCGTCGTCGGTATAATGCACATGGTGGTGCTCTTCGTATTTGGGGCGTATGCCGGTTAAAATGGTAACGGTCTGCTCCACGTCCGGCGGGTCCACCGTGACGGGCTGAAAGCGGCGCTCAAAGGCGGAGTCGGCCTCAATGTATTTGCGGTATTCGTCAAAGGTCGTCGCGCCGATGCACTGTATTTCCCCGCGCGCCAGGGCGGGTTTGAGCATGTTGGAGGCGTCGATGGAGCCTTCCGCCGCTCCCGCGCCGATGAGTGTGTGCAGTTCGTCAATAAAAATGATGCTGTTTTTGTCTGCTGCGGCTTCGTCAATAATATTTTTCAGGCGTTGTTCAAATTCACCGCGGTATTTGGTGCCGGCCACCACGGAAGCCAAATCCAAAGCCAACAGGCGTTTGCCGGCCAGCACGTCGGAAATGTCGTCTTTGGCCATTTTCTGGGCCAAGCCTTCCACAATGGCGGTTTTGCCCACGCCCGGGTCGCCGATTAGAACGGGGTTGTTTTTGGTGCGGCGGGCCAAAATCTGCACCAGGCGTTCAATTTCCTCTTCACGGCCGATGACGGGATCTAAGGCATTTTTGGCCGCCAGCGCGGTTAAGTCGCGCGTGTATTCGTCTAGGGTCGGGGTTTTGCTTTTTTGCGGGTGGGGCGCGCTGTGCTGCGGCTGCGGGGCCGGGCGCGGTTCTTCGGGTTCTTCCGGCTCTTCGGCACGGTCAAACGCGGAAGAAACGATTTCTTCCGTTACTTCTCCCTGCGCTCCTTCCAAGAATCCCAGCGTGCTTTCTCGCACGGCGTCCAGTGTGACGCCCAAATTCTGCAAAATGGTGCCGGCCAGGCCTTCTTCCTCGCGCACCAGCCCCAGCAGGATATGCTCTGTACCGATGTGCTCCATACCCAGGGACTGCGATTCCTCCACCGCGTATTCCAGCACTTTTTTGGCGCGCGGCGTGAACGGGATTTCCCCCATGAGCATGATGGCGTCCCCCACGCCGACCATTTTTTCTATTTCCAGGCGTACTTTGCGAAACGTTACTCCCAGCGAAGATAAAATTTTATGGGACACGGTGCCGTCCAGGGCCGTCAGCCCCAGCAGAATGTGTTCCGTCCCCACATAATCATGATTTAAGCGTTTGGCTTCTTCCTGCGCGATAAGAATAATTTTTTGCGCATTTTCGGTAAATCGTTTAGGCATTGAAAAAAACCTCTTAATAAGTGTACTTATATTATATAAAAACTGCCGCGGGCGGAGTGTGGGGCGGCGCGGCGGTTTTAAAAGGGCTTGCATTGTTTTTTTTTTTTGATAAATTTTGCGTATGCGCAAAATTTATCAAAAAATGTATCTGACGCAAAAAAGCCGCTCTGAAGGCGTTTTAGGCGGCTTTGTACACAATGTCATTCTGAAATGTTTTTATTCAGAATTTCAACCCCTTTTTACCAAACGGACCGGATTTACACTGATAGAGCTTTTGGTTGTTGTCCTTATTATCGGTATATTGGCGGCTATTGCCTTGCCGCAGTATAACCGCGCGGTGCTAAAATCCCGTTTTGTACAGGCGCAGGTGATTGCCAAAAGTTTTGCAGATGCCGCCACGCGGTATTATCTGGCCAATGGCACGCCTCCGTCCTATTGGACGAATATGGATTTGGACATTCCGGCGGGGTGGGCGACGGCGGACACACTTCGGGGAACTTTATCTAAAGGAAATATTGCTTGTGATTTGATGAACAATAATGCCGAAAATATCGTCTGTTTTATTCATTCGGGGAGCATACGGTATCTGGCGGCCTATGTGCAGTTTTTCGGTCCTGACAGCAATTCCCGTGAATGTTGGGCCCGAACGGACAATCAGGATGCCCAGTCCCTGTGTCAGACAATGGGGGGTACGGAGGCGGGGAATGTGTCCCATTACAGTTGTTCCACGGTAGGCGGATGTACGCGCTATATTCTGCCCTAGCCATAGCGGTTTTTCCGGCCCCGCCCTGCGGCGGGGCTTTTTGCTATAATAGGTATATATGAACGAAGAACTGCTGGCGCGCGCGCGCAAAATCAAAATCCTTTTAAACGACGTAGACGGCATTTGGACGGACGGGAAGCTGAATTTTTTCCTGACGCCGCAAAGCAAGGTAGAAGAAATCAAATCCTTTAACGCCCTGGACGGCATAGCCGTTATGTTGTTGCGTTCGTCGGGCATTAAAAGCGGCATTATTACGGGGCGGCGGCATGAAACCACCGTTTCCCGCGCGCGCAATCTGGGCATGGACTATTTTTACCAGGGATTTTTAACCAAAACCGGCCCGCTGGAAGATGTGCTCAAACGGGAAAATCTGACCGCCGAAGAAGTGGCTTTTATCGGCGATGATTTGACGGATTTACCCCTGCTGGAACGTGTGGGGCTGGCCGCCACGGTGCCCAATGCCGTGCCCGCAGTAAAAGATGCGGCGCATTATGTTACCCAAAGAAAAGGCGGTGACGGCGCCTACCGCGAACTGGTGGATTTAATTGTTACCGCACAGGACAAAATGCCCGCCATACTGACCGATATCCGCGCCTCCCGCTGGGCCCGCCCCGCCGCGCCGCAGCTGCGCATTGTTACTTCTCAGGAAGGGATTGTATAGTATGAAAGGGAAATTTATCGTGCTGGAAGGGCCGGACCGCTGCGGCAAGTCCACCCAGGCCAAGCTGCTGTATAATTATTTGTTAGAGCGCGGGTGTGACGTTATCTTGACGCGCGAACCGGGCGGCACGCCCGCGGCCGAGCGCATACGCCAAATCGTGCTGGAGCCCGGGCTGGATATCCGTCCCGTAGCCGAACTGCTGCTTTATGAAGCCAGCCGCGCCCAACATACGCAGGAAAAAATTATTCCCGCCTTGCAGGCCGGCAAAATTGTCATTTGTGAGCGTTACACCATGTCCACCTGTGCTTACCAGGGGTATGCGCGCGGGCTGGACTTAAACATGATTGAAACCGTCAACCATATCGCCACCACGGGGCTGAAGCCGGATTTGACATTGGTGTTCTTGATGTCTGACAAATATTTTTCTTCCCGCGGCGAATACCTGTTCTCGGACCGTTTGGAGCGGGAAGACCGTGAATTTAGACAAAATATGCGCCACGGATACCAGAAATTGGCGGAGCGTACGGAGAATGCGTATTTAATAGACGCCGATGCGGACGTGGACGCCATCCGCGCCCAGGTGGCGGAATTGGTGGAAAAACACCATATTTTGGATTTATGCCCTTCTCGGAAGTCTTAAACCAGCCGGCCGCGACGGCCTATTTACAGAAAAGCGTGCTGGGCCGCGTGCCGCAGGCATTGCTTTTTTGCGGTCCTTCGGGCGTGGGTAAAAAGAAGGCCGCGCTGGAATTTGCCAAAGCCTTAAACTGCCAGGACCCGCAGGCGCGGGAAAAAGGCGACGCATGCGGTTTATGTGCGCACTGCCGCGCCATAGACGCGGGGACTTATGCCGATGTCGTGGTGGCCGATTTTCTCTATCAGGCGCGGCTGGAGCTAAAAAAAGAACCCGGCGACAAAAGCTACGAAGAAGAGTTGGAAAAGGAGCTGGCCAAACAGCAGCGTATCAAAGTGGACACTATCCGCGACATTACAACCAAAAGCCAGCAGAAAAGCGCCGTCGGCGGCTGGAAAGTATTTATCGTGGACGAGGCGCAGAGCATGCAGGCCGAAGCGGCCAATGCATTGCTCAAATTTATAGAAGAACCGCCGCAAAAAACCGTCTGGATTTTGCTGACGGACAAGAAAGCGGCCATGCTGAAAACCATTTTGTCGCGCTGCCAGCCCCTGCAGTTTGCTCCCCTGCCGGACAGTACGGTGGAGGAGTTGCTGCGCCAGGCCGACCCCGAAGCGGCCGATCCGGCCCTGGCGGCCAAATATGCCCAGGGCTCGCTGACGCGCGCGCGCCGCGCGGCCGAAGCATTGGAAATTTTGCAGTCCGCCCCGCAGGGCCCCGCGTGGCCGGCGGCGTGTGCGGCGGCTTTGCCGCGCACCATGGCGCAGGCGCGGCAGAGCGCGCAGGCGGTGCTGGACGTGGTAACGCTGGCCGTACATAACGCCTGGACGGCCGCGCCGGACGAAACGGCGCGCAAAGAATTGCAGCAGGCGCTGAAAAAGCTGGAAAATTACAAAGTTGCCGTGGCGCGCAACGTGTCGCCCGCGCTGACGGTGGAAACGGCCCTGATGGGGCTGGATAAATGGCGCGTGCAAATTTAACGGAGAGAATATGAGCAAGAAATTTTTTATCACCACCCCTATTTATTACGTGAACTCGGTGCCGCACATCGGCCACGCGTACACCACCATCGCGCTGGACATTCTGGCGCGCCATAAACGCCAGCAGGGCGCGGACGTGCATTTTTTGACGGGCACGGACGAACACGGCGCCAATATTGAAAAATCCGCCGCGGCCAAAGGCGTCAGCCCCAAAGAATGGACCGACGAAGTATCCGCCCAGTACCGCGCCATGTGGAAAGAGCTGAACATTTCTTATGACGATTTTATCCGCACCACCGACCCCAAACACGAACATGTGGTGCAGGCTGTGTTTGAAAAACTGCTAAAACAGGGCGATATTTATAAAGGCTCCTATTCCGGTAAGTACTGCCTCTCCTGCGAGCAGTATTATGACGAGAGCGAAATGCTGGAGGGCGGCCTCTGCCCCGTGCACAAACGCCCGCTGACCGAAGTGCACGAGGAAACCTATTTCTTTAAGCTCTCCAAATACCAGGACGCACTGTTGAAATTTTACGCTGACAATCCGGGCTTCTTAAGCCCCAAGTTCCGCGCCAACGAAATTATCAACTTTGTCAAAGGCGGCCTGCGGGATTTGTCCGTTTCTCGCACGAAGGTCAAATGGGGCGTCACGGTGCCCTCCGACCCCGCGCATACGGTGTATGTGTGGTTTGACGCACTGATTAACTATATTTCCGCCACCGGCGCGGGCACGGTTTTGTGCGAAGATAAAACAGAGCATGAAGAACATTTAAAGAAACTCGGCGCGGAAAAGTTTGAGGATTTCTGGCCGGCGGATCTGCATTTGGTCGGCAAAGAAATTTTCCGTTTCCACGCGGTCATTTGGCCTGCCATGCTGATGGCGCTGGGCCTGCCGCTGCCCAAAAAAGTGTTTGCGCACGGCTGGTGGACGGTGGAAGGGGAAAAGATGTCCAAATCATTAGGCAATGTGGTCAACCCCGTGGAGCTGGCCCATAAATACGGCACGGATCCCGTGCGTGCGTTCCTGTTCCGCGAAGTGCCTTTCGGGCAGGACGGAGACTTTTCCATGACCAGCTTTAAAAACCGCTATAATTCCGACCTGGCCAATAACATCGGCAATTTGCTTTCGCGCACGCTGAACATGGCCGCCAAAAACGTGGGCGACCTGCCGGAACAAGCCGGGGAAGGTACGCAGACGCTGGCACGCGCGCAGGAAACCGAAAAAGCCATAGACGGCTTTTACAAAGAACTGGCTTTTGACAAAGTGCTGGAAAGCATTTACGCTTTTGCCGGGGATTTGAATAAACTGGTGGATGAGAAAAAACCCTGGGAACTGGCAAAAACCGATAAAGCCGCCGCAGCCGCGGTGCTGCTGGAGCTGGTGTGCGGCCTGCGTTTTATTGCCAAATGGACAGAGCCGTTTATGCCCACGGTGGCCGAAGAAATGCAGCGTCGTCTGGCCCCGGGCCCCATACAAAAATACCCGCCGCTTTTCCCGCGGTTGGAAGAAGATAAAAAATAAATTTAAAACCCCGCTTTAAGCGGGGTTTTTGATGCGGGAAAGATTTTTATTTTCATCAGATTTTTTTATTTTTACATCCGAGCCGGATGACGTTTGGCGGGCCTTATCCGTTGCTTTTTGCTTTGTGCAATGTGCCAAAAGGTTCGCCGCAGTACGACCAGCGGCATCTTTCAAAGAGACGTCCGCTCCAGCGGATACAAGCAGTTGGTAAGTGGAGGTGTCGCATCGGGCCGCGGCTAAATGCAATGGTGAAGCGCGGTTGGCTGTATCCCGCGCGTTCAAAAAACGACTGAAATCCGTGTCAGGGTCTTCCCGAACCAGCGAAAGAATTAAACGTACTGTTTCTGTATGTCCAGCCGCGGCGGCTGCATGTAGGGCGTTGGAGGCGTTGTTGTTTGCTCCCCAGTTAGCCCATTGCCCGGCTATAAACTGAATAATACTGTTTTGACCGTGTGCCGCCGCCAGAATGAGAGGAGTGTTTCCCTTTGCATCCTTGGCAAAGAGAACATTGGGATCATCTTTGATCAGTTTTTTTACGCAGGAAAGATTGCCGCCGCTGGCGCAAAATAAAATATCTCCGTCTTTCGCTTGGAGAAAGACGGGAGACAATACCATCAGAAGAGCGGTCAGAAAAGAAAAAACTTGCATAAGTCTTTATAACAAATTTCCACTGTATGCTCAAGAGTATAGTGCCGTATAGAAAAAAGACCTGCCAGTTTTTAGGGAACTTTTGGCTTGTATACTTCTTTAGATTTTTTATATGAATATACAGAAAAACGCTGAATTTATATAGATAGAACTGCTAGCTGTTGTTTTAATCATAAGAGTACTGGCAGCAGTGAACCTGGCGCAGTATAATCATGCTGTTATGAAAGACCATATGACTGAAGCTCAAATTGCGGGGCGTACTTTATTACAGGCGCAGAAATTATATTATATGTCCAACGGGAGCTATGCCACAAAAGTAGAGGATCTGCTCCCTTCTTTAAATTGGCCGGTGAATTCTTCAGGTACTGCTCGGAACGGTGAGCATTTTGATGTTGCTATCCAGGGAAATGAGCATTTTTGGGTAAACAGGGGGGAGCGGTTTCGGATGATTCCTGCACATTGATTTGGTATTGGGATTTTTATTATACAGAGCCTCAACGGGGAGAATGTGTCGCCAGTTTGTATTCAGCAGATACCCAATCGGTATGCCAGAGTATAACAGTAGAGAAGGAAGCTTCTTCGGGAAACGACAGACCTTTATATTATACGCAGTTTTATTAATCGGTCTCGTTTGTTCAGGACAAATCAATCAAATGCCAGTTTTTTTGGTACAGCTCCAGCAGGCGTTTTTTAAAGGCGGCGTGTTCGGGCTTTTGAAGTAAGGGGTCATCGGCCAGCAGTTCGTCGCGGTCTTCTATGGCCCACTGCAAAATGTTGCGGTCTTTAAATAAATCCCCGGCCTTAAATTCCAGTTCTCCGCTTTGGCGCGTGCCCAAAATTTCGCCCGGGCCGCGCAGCTGCATGTCCCGCTCCCCTATTTTAAAGCCGTCGCAGGTGTCGCAGATAATCTTCAGCCGCTCGCGCGCCACGGAGCCCTGGTGCTGGGCGACCAAAATACAGCGGCTGTCGTGCTCTCCGCGCCCTACGCGCCCGCGCAGCTGGTGCAGGCTGGCCAGGCCGAAGCGTTCGGCGTTTTGTATAACCATTACGGTGGCATTAGGTACGTCTATGCCTACTTCAATGACGGGCGTGGCCACCAAAATATCCGTCTTATGCGCGGCAAAGTCTTTCATCACGCTTTCTTTTTCCGTGCGGCTCATCTGCCCGTGCAGCATGGCCAGTTTGTACTTTGGGAAAACCGCTTTGAGCTTTTCAAATTCTTCGCTGACCGCCTTGGCGGAAATGTTTTCGCTTTCTTCAATCAGCGGATACACAATATAAGCCTGGCGGCCCTTTTGCACCTCTTCGGCCACAATATGGTTGGCGCGGTATTCGTCGGCCATTTGCGTGGCGATGGGGCGGCGGCCCGGGGGCAGCTCCGTTAACGTAGATACGGCCAAATCCCCGTACAGGGCCAGTGCCAGCGTGCGCGGGATGGGCGTGGCGGTCATGGTCAGCAGGTCCAGTTTTTCGGTTTTTTCTTTGAGTTTGCCGCGCTGGCGTACGCCGAAGCGGTGCTGTTCGTCAATAATGGCCAGTTTTAGATTTTTAAACTGTACGTCGTCCTGTAAAAGCGCATGCGTGCCCACCACCACGGACAGCGAGCCGTCCGCCAGCGCGGACAGGATTTTTTTGCGCTCCGGCGTTTTGGTGCTGGAGGTCAGCACCGCCACGGATACCTTGAGTTTTTTCAGGATTTTTTGAAAGGTCAGGTAATGCTGCTCGGCCAAAATTTCCGTCGGGGCCATGAGCGCGCTTTGATAGCCGTTTTCCGCCGCCAGCAGCATGGCCGACAGCGCCACCAGCGTTTTGCCCGAGCCCACGTCGCCCTGCAAAAGCCGGTTCATGGGGCAGGGGGACTGCAAATCGGCAAAGATTTCATTAATCACTTTTTTCTGGCTGTTTGTAAAATCAAAACCCAGGTTTTTCCTAAAAGGCGTCAGCAAATGTTTTTTGATTTGATAGGTGTAATTTTTGGCGGAAATGTTCTTTTGGGTGCGCTTGATGCCCCAGGCCGTGGCCAGCAGCAAAAACTCTTCATAGGCCAGCCGCGCCCGCGCGTTTTCCAGTTCGGCCAGGCTGTTTGGAAAGTGTACCGCATGCAGCGCCTGTGCGCTGCCCAGGAATTTACGCTTTTCGGCCAGGGACGGAGGCAGTATATCCGGCTCGCCTTCCGCTTCTGCCGCCGTCAGGGCCTCATGCATATACTGGCGCATCTGCTTATTGGTCAGGCCTTCGGTCAGCCCGTATACGGGCGTAATGCGCCCCGCCTGCCACGCGCTGGCAGGGTCGGCGGCCGGATAATACTCTTCCACATTTATTTTATTGTCAAAAAAATTGTTGCGGTTTTCCCGCCGGCCGATGACCCATATTTCGGCGTTCATTTTAAAATCTTTTTTAAGCTGGGCAAACGGGTCAAAACGGAAGTTGCGAAACGTCCGCCTTTTAAACCAGGTGCATTCTATTTGATTGTTTTGCGCGTCGCAGAGAAACGCCTTGAAAATCAATACCGAGCGCGCCGGCACCGTCTGCGCACGCAGCACACGGCCTTTAAACACCACCAGCGACGGCGGGTTCAGCCCCGCATTGGGGGCGCTTTCCCGCCGGTCCTGGTAGGTGCGCGGGTAATAATGCAACAAATCCTCGACGGAAAAAATTTCCAGCCGTTCAAACAGTTTGGCCTTGGCCGGCCCGATGCCTTTTAGATACTGCACGGAGCTCATACGTCTATTTTAGCAATTTAAATTTTGCTACAATGAAAAAAAAGGAGGCGTTATGGGTTTGGAAATGGTATCGTCGCGCGTCAGTGCGCATTTTATGGCATTGGCAGAACATACGGGCCGCGTGTTGGGCGCCCTGCTGATTGCTGTTTTGATTTTGGTTATCGGGTTGTATCTGTCCCGTTTTGTGGGATCTTATGCCAAGAAGCTGCTGAACAAAATTTCTTTTGATGACAGAACCTCCAAATTGGGCATTAATGAGCTGTGTGTACGCTTTGGACTGGGCAAGTCCCCTACTTATATTATTTCTTTTGTACTGGCCTGGGCCGTGATTTTCTACGCTGTGGTGCTGGCGGCAGATGTATTGCATTTGGCTATTATCCGCGATTTGTTTACGCGCTTTTTGGAATTTATTCCTACGCTGTTTGTGTCTGTGCTTATTTTGTTTGCCGGTCTGCTTTTGGGCAAACTGCTGGGCAATATCATTGAAAATTCTGCCAAGGCCAATAATTTAAAAGGCGGTCTGCTCATTTCCCGCGCGGTATATGTGTTTGTGGTGTTTTTCTGTGCGCTGATTGCCGTGGAAAATCTGGGTTTTGCCAGCCAGCTGGTGGGCAATGTGGCGGTGGTGATTTTGGCCTCTCTGGGTTTGGCGTTTGCCATAGCGGTCGGTTTGGGGGCTAAACCTTTGGTAGAAGAATTCCTGCGCGGCGTATTTGAGCAGGAATTGAGTAAAAAAGATAAATAATGTTTCCAAAGTTAGTTAAAAAATCCCGCCGAACAGGCGGGATTTTTATTCACTTTGTTGGGGATAAGGAAAATATCCAGTCTGAAAGATAAAAACGATATCCATAAAAACTTATAGCTTGTATTCTGTTGGTTTTTTATTATACTTACTATATCATAAAGCTTGTGACGGGATGAAATATATGAAGATATTAATTCTTTTTTGTTTGTTATTAATTTCCCGTTGTCCGCTGTTTGCGGCGCCATGGGGAGTCCTGATCAATTATTTTGAATCCCAAAATACGCAAGCGGAAGCGCCACGCCAGGGAGAGCGTTTTTTGTTGTCTCAAATTTTGGCCGGCCAGCCTGTAAGGATATCTTTATCTCTGCGCTCGAAGAAGGCAGTTGAAAAAAGCGCAGATTATGAAAAAATTATTGCAGAAAGTTATGCGCAGTGGTTTAGAGAGACGGCACAGATTATCCGCCGTAGCGGAAGGGAAAAAGAATTTTCTGATATATTGCCTCTTTTAGACCGGGGAATTTCGGTTAAATTCGTCTATTCTTCCGATAAAACAGACATCCTGTTTTTTGTATGGCCCTTGTCTGATGTGCAGGAGGTGTGCGGTAGCTCATCGGGTGGCTGCTATATGGTGGAAGAGGGCAAGATCCCGTGTATTTTTATCCCTCAAAATAATTTTATACAACGAATAGCCAGTCGGGGGATGCTTACTGCCGCTAATATTAGTTTACATGAAATAGGGCATTCATTAGGGTTGAGTGATCAGTATGAGCAGAGCCGCAGTAATAACTCCCACCCTGTATACAGCACGGAGGAAAGCCGTAAAAGTATCATGAATAAGAGCAAGAGAATTACATGTGATGACGCGGATGGAATGATTAATTTGATTGATTTGACATTAGGTATTAAACGTGGGGGAATGTCTGGATGGCACAGTTTGTGCAAAGATTCAGATATACTTTACGTCAATGGCGTGCCGAATACAAAGGGCCCTTATGCTATTATCTTGTCTAAGGGTAAATGGCGTTTGGATGTCTTTCAAAATGGACGTAAAATAGAAGAAAAAGTTTTTCCTCTGGATTTACAGGGTGGGTTATCCGCCTTTGAAGATGGTAAAGAAACGGTTCTGAGCCGGGATAAAGCCGGACGGCCTGTTTTTGCTCGCGGTGACAAAGGAGAAGATATCTATTATTCTTACAGCTATGATCGCAGAGACCGTCTAGCCGTCCTGGACGGGAAAACGGTACAGGCTGAGTTATTGGTGCCGGACTATAAGCCGATAAGGAAGTTTTTTTCAGTAAAATGGCAGCGCACGGAGAGGCTGTTTAAATATTTTGGAGAAAATGGTTCCGTTTCGGCTGTAGGATATATCCGTCCTTTCAATAAGGAGGGTAAAGAGGGAGTAGCCGTATACTGGCGTGGAGTATTTGATAAGAAGCCCATTGCATACATAGAGTTGGAATTTGATAAAGAAGGGCGGATAATCCGGCGTGAGGTAACCGGAGACCCTCCGGGCAGAGCTTCTGGCCGTTCAGGGGCTTTGTCTGCTTCTTCCAGGCAAAAGCGTTCGGAACGGTCGGCCGCCATTCTGCCCCGTGCCGGGGCGGAGCGGGAGTTGTCCAAAAATTTGGAAGCGGTGTTGCAAAACCGTATAGCCGCCCGCCAGGAAGAACTCCTGAAAGAATGGTATTTAAAGCAGCCTTGATACAGAGAACAGCCCCGGGGTACCCGGGGCTGTTTGTGTGTTGCTATTCCTGATAATCTTTTAACATTTTGGTGCGGCTGGGGTGGCGCAGTTTGCGTATGGCCTTAGCCTCAATCTGGCGCACACGCTCGCGTGTGACGTTGAACATTTTGCCCACTTCTTCCAACGTGCGCGGATAACCCGAATCTATACCAAAGCGAAGGCTGATGATTTTGGCCTCGCGCTCGGACAGCGTGGCCAGTACGTCGGCCACTTCCTGTTTGCGCAGAAAATCCACAGCCGATGTGGTCGGGTTCGGCCCGCTTTTATCTTCAATAAAATCTTCCAGGTTGGAGTCCTCGTCCTCGCCGATAGGCGTGGACAGGGAAATGGGATCCTGCATGATTTTCAGCACGCTTTTGACCTTTTCCACCGACAGGCGCAACGTTTTGGAATAATCTTCCAGCGTCGGCTCGCGCCCGTGTTCCTGGCGGAATTTGTTGGTTACTTTGGTCAGTTTGGACACCAGCTCTTTCATGTGCACCGGAATACGTATGGTGTTTGCCTGGTCGGCAATGGCGCGGTTGATGCTCTGGCGTATCCACCAGGTGGCGTAAGTGGAAAATTTAAATCCGCGTTTATATTCAAATTTTTCCACGGCCTTCATCAGCCCCAGGCCGCCTTCCTGGATGAGGTCGGACAGTTCCAAATTGGAATTGACGTGTTTTTTGGCAATGGACACCACCAGGCGCAGGTTGGCTTTGATGAGTTTTAATTTATCCTGCAAAATCATGTCTTCAAAAAATACGATGCGGTCGTTGAAGGCCAAAAATTCCTTTTCCGTCATGGGCAGGGCTTCCACCATGCGGTCGTGGCGTGCGCGGACGGATTCAATATTGGCCAGGGCACGCTCCAGTTCTTCCAGCGAAAATTTGGTTTTCTTCTTAAAGTCTTTCTCGCTGATTTTTTTGTTTTTGAACGCATTGACCAATTTTTTCACTTCATTGTAAGGACCGAAATATTCGTCAAAACGGGCCATGTCGCCGCGGGTTTCGTTTAAGCGGTCGGCCAGGTTTTTGATTTTATTGGTCAGACGTTTAATTTTGTTCTGGTTTAAATTCAGCTTGATAATGCGCGCCACCACTTCTTTTTGTTTGGCTTCCAACAGTTCGGTGTAGTGGTTGCGTTTTTTGTCGGTCAGGTTACCGTCGCGCAGCTCTTTCATGAGCTTGGTGATTTCCTGCTCGCGCTTGCCGATAAACTGTGCCGCTTCTTTAAGTTTTTTACGCATGTTGTTTAGCTCGCGCGTGGTGCGTTTGCCGCGCGGCATGAGCTCTTTGGTGGTCATTTCTTCCTGGTCCACCAGTTCTTCCCAGTTGCAGATTTCGCGCATGGTGATGGGGGATTCCAGCACCAGTTTGCGCAGTTCTTTTTCCCGCTCGCGGATATTGCGCGCCAGGGTGATTTCTTCGTCGCGCGTGAGCAGGGGCACCTTGCCCATTTCGGACAGGTACATGCGGATAGAGTTGGAAATGTCGGGGTTGGAGGAGGCCCACTCGTCGGTGTACACCTCTTTGTCGGCCAGGGAGGCGGATTTGATTTTTTTGTCGTCCACCACCTGTATGCCCATGTCTTCCAATGTGCCCATCAGGCCGTCAATGTCTTCGGCGCTCATGGAATTGGCGGTCAGTGAGCGGTTGATCTCGTCCAGCGACAGCATGCCGCTTTCTTTGCCCGCGTCCACCAGTTCTTTCAAAACTTTGTTTCCCGAATTTGCCATGTGTGATGTACCTCTTTTCCGCTAATTTTTTAATTTGTTCTGTAACTGCGTCATCTGCTGTAAAAGCTGCGCCGGCACCTGTCCGGCTCCGGCCGTTTTAATTTGCTGGCGTACGGCGGCCAGCTGCCGCTGCAAAGCCTCCCTTTCCACGGCTTTTTTGCAGGAGGCAATATCCCGCTGCGGCTGGAAGTCTCGCGGCAGTTCCTGCATGCACAGGCGTACGGCCAGTTTATGCTGCGCCGGCGCCAAAGCGCTGACGCGGTCCGCAAATCCTTCCGGCGCGGGGTTTTCCGCCGCCGCGCGGCACAAAGCCTGCAACAGCTCTCCCAGCGCGCGGCTGTCAAACTGGGGGGCCAATTCTTCGCATCCCCAGGCATACTGCGGAAAGCGCAGCAGCCAGCCCACCAGATTTTCTTCCGCCGCATTGAAATGTTCCGCCTGCGGCGCGGCGGACGGCGCCCGGGAGGCGTTAAAACGCTGCTGAAAGCGCGCCGCGGCCTGTTCCCTGCCGCGCAGGCGTTCCAGCACCAGTTCTTCGTCCACGCCCGTTTGTTCGGCCACATATTTGGCCCATTCGCGCCGTACAATCGGGTCCGGCTGTTTGAGCAGGGTTTCCGTCAGTTCGCTGACCACGGCCGTTTTGGCCTGCGGGTCCAGCGGGCGCGGATATAAATCCAGCTGCAGGCGCGTGTGAAAGGCGATTAAATCCTGCGCACTGTCCAGCACTTCTTCAAATTTTTCTTTGCCGTATTTGGCAATGTATTCGTCCGGATCCAACCCGTCGGACAAAGACGCCACTTTGACAAACAGGCCCTGCTCAATCAGCACCAGCGCGCCGCGCAGGGCGGCTTTAATGCCGGCGGCGTCCGGATCAAAGAGCACGACGGCGTTGTCCGTATAGCGTTTGAGCAGTTTGGCGTGTTCGGCCGTCAGACTGGTGCCCAGCGGGGCCACCGTGTTTTCAAAGCCCGCCTGGTGGCAGGCGATTACGTCCATATACCCTTCCAGCAGTACCGCGCGGCCCGCTTTGCGTATGGCGGGCCCCGCAAAATTCAAGCCGAAAAGAACATGGCTTTTGCTGAAGAGCAGGGTTTCGGGAGAGTTTAAATATTTAGGCTCTCCGTCGGCTAAAATGCGTCCGCCGAAGCCCACCGTTTCTCCGCGCTGGTTGATGATGGGAAATATCAGCCGTCCGCGGAAATAGTCCCGCGCGCCGTAAGCGGTTTGTACGCACAGGCCCACGTCTTTAAGCTGCTGGGCGGTATAGCCGTTGGCTTGCGCGGCTTTGCACAAACCGACGGCATCGTTTTTGGCAAAGCCCAGCTCAAATTTTTGTACGGTTTCTTTGGTCAGGCCGCGGCTTTTGACGTAATTGCGGGCAAACTCCCCGCCCGCGCTCATCAGGTTTTTATGATAAAAGCCTTTGGCCCAGTCCAGCGTTTTGCGCGCGTTGATGCGCTGCTGTTCCGCCGCCGAAAAGCCGCCTTGGGGGCGGTATTCCACGCCGGCAATATCGGCCAGTTTGCGCACGGCTTCGTTAAAGGACAAATTTTCCATTTTCATCAGGAAGTCAAAAATATCGCCGCCTTCCTGACAGCCGAAGCAATAATACAGGCCTTTTTCGCTGCTGACGGTAAAAGAGGGGGTTTTTTCTTTATGAAACGGACAGCATGCTTTCCAGGTTTTACCGGCCTTTTTCAAATGCGGCACATACTGGCGCACAAATTCCACCAGGTCTATACGCTGTTTGATTTTTTCAGCCAGATTTTCCTGCATGATGTTCCTGTTTTACCGTCGTAGCTCCGTACGCGCGCACACGCCCGCGCGCATAGGCTAAAGAAGGCAATAGCCCCCGGGTGTCCGTGGACTATTGCCTTGAAAACTGCTGATATTAATAGCGCCGGCGTTTGGTGCGGCGGGCGCGTCTTTGCGCTTCCTGAGATTTGATTTTGCGTTTCACGCTGGGCGGCATGTAGGTCTCGCGGCGTTTGATTTCCTTGAGAATGCCGTTTTTCTCGCACTCGCGTTTAAAGCGTTTGAGCGCTTCTTCCAGGTGTTCGGCGTCTCTGACTTTGACAAAAACCATTAACTTTTTTCACCACCTTCTGTTGCCAGCAAAAAATCTGTATACATATTATATAAAAAATTATGGTTTTTGTGTTATTTTTATCATTTGTGCACAGAAGATTTTAAAAGGCCTTGCATTGTTTTTTTTTTTTGATAAATTTTGCATATGCGCAAAATTTATCAAAAAATGTATCTGAAGAAAAAAAGCCCCGCTAAAAGCGTTTTAGGCGGGTTTATACACAATGTCATTCTGAGAGGTTTTTACTCAGAATCTTATCCGCTTTCTTTCAATCGGGCCGGCTTTACACTCATTGAGCTTTTGGTAGTGGTGTTGATTATCGGTATATTGGCGGCTATAGCCGTGCCGCAATATCAGAGAGCCGTTTGGCGCAGCCGGGCCGTTCAATTGCAGGTCGCTATCAAAAGGACCATGGATGCGGAAGAAGAATACTACTTAGCCAATAATGCCTGGGGATCACTCGGCCAGCTGGATTTGGGTTATGCCAAAAATACTGATGGGACATATGGCAATGACCAGTTTTCTGTATCCATTACCAATGATAATTACTCCATTCATTTAGTGAAGGCGGTTTTTCAGGACGGTCCGTACAAGGGCTCCGGTTTTGCATATAGCCGCCTGAATCGTACGACGGGGCTGTGTGGCTGTCTGTTGTGCATAGAACCCGGCAGTAGTTCCGCTGGTCCTTTTTGTAAAAAACTTTTTGGCGCCACCCCTTTGCGCAGCGGACATGGGCAAATGTACTTCCGTATGCCCAATGAAAATTGTACAAGCTCCCAGTCCAGGTGCTGAACTGAAACGAAAAGCAAGATTTGACAGATGTCAAAAATCCCCGCTTTTATAAGCGGGGATTTTAGTCGGCGGAAAATTACTTCTTCAACTCTTCCACAAAGGCGTCCGTCTGGGCCAGGTCCTTGCGTACGGCGTCTTTATCGGAGCGGCGTTTGTATTCAAACTGACCGTCTTTGACCGTGCGGCTGCTGATGACCACGCGGTGCGGCAGGCCGATCAGGTCGGCGTCTTTGAATTTAACGCCCGGGCGTTCGTCGCGATCGTCCATCAGCACGGTAAGGCCGGCCGCTTCCAGTTTGGCGCACATGTCGTCGGCAGCTTTTTTAACGTCCGGATTGGAGTCGTAGTCAATGGCAATTAAGGCCACGTCAAACGGCGCTATGGGTGCGGGCCAGATAATGCCGTTGTCGTCATGGCTTTGTTCAATGGCGGCGGCCACCACGCGGCTGACGCCGATGCCGTAACAGCCCATGATAAACGGGTTGGCCTTTTGTTTTTCATCCAAAAATTCGGCTTTCATGGCGGCGGAATATTTGGTGCCCAGTTTAAATACATGGCCCACTTCTATGCCGCGGGTAAAATTAAATTTGGCTCCGCAGCGGGCGCAGCAGTCGCCTTCGGAAGCGATTTTTAGGTCGCAGTAAGCGTCCACGGTAATATCGCGCGACGGATTGACGTTGATGACGTGTACGTCCACTTCATTGCCTCCGGCTACGCCGTTGACTATGCCTTTGACGTAATTGTCGGCGAAGATTTTTACTTTCGGATTGCGTTCTTTCAGCCCCTGCGGTCCGGCAAAGCCCACGGGGGAGCCCGTTACCTGCGTGTATACTTCTTCGCTGGCTTTGGCCAGTTCGGTGCATTTTAAGAGCGCGCGCAGTTTGGGTTCGTTGAGTTCGTGGTCACCGCGTACCAGCGCCACCACGGGCTCGCCGTCAGCCGTAAATACCAGCAGCTTAATCAGCTTATCCGCACCGACATGCAGCATGTTGGCCACGTCGTCCACCGTATAGGCTTTGGGTGTGGGGCGTTTTTCCATGGGTTTGAAATCAGCTTCGTTTACGGTAAATTCCGGCGCTTTGATTTCGGCTTTTTCCGTATTGGCGGCGTAACCGCAGGAGGGACAGTCGGCAATGGCGTCTTCGCCATTGTCGGCCAGTACCATAAATTCGTGGGAGAAGTTGCCGCCGATGGCGCCGGTGTCGGCCTCCACGGCTTTGAATTTAAAGCCGCAGCGCGTGAAAATGCGCTGGTAAGCGTCATACATGCGCTGGTACCAGTCGGAGGCTTGTTCGTCGGTGGCGCAGAAGGAATAGGCGTCTTTCATATAAAATTCACGTGCGCGCATCACGCCGAAGCGGGGGCGGATTTCATCGCGGAATTTGGTGCCGAACTGATACAGGCACACGGGCAGCTGTTTGTAAGAAGAAATATCTTTGCGGGCCAAATCGGTGATGACTTCTTCGGCGGTCGGTGCCACGCAGAACTCGGCCCCTTTGCGGTCTTTGATTTTAAGCAGCTGGTCGCCGAAGTGTTCCCAGCGGCCCGTTTCCTGCCACAGCTCTTTGGGCTGGACGACGGGCAGCCAGACCTCACAGGCGCCGGAGCGGTCCATTTCCTCGCGCACGATGTTTTCCACCTTTTTAAGCACTTTCAGCCCCAGCGGCAGCCATTCATACAATCCGCTGCCCAACTTGCGTATGAGGCCTGCGCGGATCATGAGTTTGGCTGACAGGTTGTCGGCGTCTTTGGGGGCTTCTTTTAAAGTGGGGATGTAGTAATTAGAAAGTTTCATTTTAATCCTCTTTATATAACGGCTTTTTCAGTTATTCAGTTTATTAAAGCAAGCTGTTTTCTGCTTTTGACTAATGGGTTTCCGCCTGTGGCGGCTGGGTTATTTCTGCCCGAACTCGTTTATTTTTTCAATTAAAAAGTCTACCCATTTTTCCTGCGGCAGTTTGAACATGGTCTGGCCTTTTTCAAAGTACAGGCCTTCGCCTTTTCCGCCGGCAATGCCGAAGTCGGCGTCGCGCGCTTCTCCGGGGCCGTTGACTA
Source organism: uncultured Elusimicrobiales bacterium (assembly GCA_944324105.1). Lineage (GTDB taxonomy): Bacteria > Elusimicrobiota > Elusimicrobia > Elusimicrobiales > Elusimicrobiaceae > Avelusimicrobium. The sequence goes on along the minus strand of CALUVA010000016.1, from coordinate 1,276 downwards.
CGCAGCCCATAACGGCTATTTTCAGCCCCGTGGCTTTGCGCAGCAGTTCCCTGTCGGAATAAATGCGCTTTTCCAGTTCGCGCACTGTGCCGGCCACGTTTACCTGCGTGCGGCCGCAGGTCGGGCAGGAAATCAAATTCGGCCCGTACTCCCGCAAATGCAGGGCCTTTAAAATTTCATAGGCGGCGCGCACCTGCAGGGAGGGGTCTTCGGTCAAAGATACGCGGATGGTCGCGCCGATGCCTTTTTGCAGCAGCGTCCCCAGCGCAATAGCGCTTTTGACGGTGCCGCTTAAAAAGCTGCCCGCTTCGGTCAGGCCGATATGCAGCGGAATATCCGACTGGGCGGCAAAAAGTTCATTGGCTTTGACGGTGCGGTTGAAATCGTCCGATTTTAAAGACACTACCACATTTTTAAAATTCAGCTGTTCCAAAATATTGGCCTGTTCCAGGGCTTCGTTTACCATGACTTCGGCCCATTTGTCATCAGATAAGTCCACCTGTCCGGCCACGCTTTTGAGGTATTTGACTGAACCGGCATTGACGCCGATGCGTATGGCCACGCCTTTATCGGCGCAGGCTTTGACCACCTCTTTGGTGTTTTCTATGGCGCCGATATTGCCCGGGTTAATGCGCACCTTGTCTACACCCTGTTTGACGGCTTCCAGCGCCAGTTTGTAATCAAAATGAATATCGGCTACCAGCGGGCTGTGTATGCGTTTTTTAATTTCGCCCAGGGCCAGCGCGGCCTGCATGTCCGGCACGGCCACGCGGTTGATTTCGCAGCCGGCGTTTTCCAGCATGTTAATTTGGGCGGCGGTGGCGGCGGCGTCGCGCGTGTCGGTATTACACATGCTTTGCACGCGCACGGGCTGGCCGGAGCCCAGGGTATAGGGGCCTACTTGCACAAGTCTGCTTTTATACATTTATTCACCTTCCTGCGCGGGGGCCTGCTCCGCCGGAGTGTCCGCCGTTTGGGTTTGCACGGCGGCGGGCTTGGGCGTAAAGAAAATGCGTTTAATGTCGGCGTACGAAGCATACACCACCAGCAGCATCAACAGGTAAAAGCCCACATTGGCCGCGCGCATGATGTTTTTGGTGGAGGGGAGTTTGCCCGTCAGCCCTTCCCATAAATACACCAGCGCATAACCGCCGTCCAGTATGGGAATGGGGAAAAGGTTAAACATACCTACTGCCAAAGACAGCATGCCGATTAAGAAAATAAAATCCATCAGCCCGCGGTGCGTGGCCTGGTGAATGATATTCACAATGCCGAT
>CALUVA010000015.1 GCA_944324105.1 uncultured Elusimicrobiales bacterium | reverse complement strand
AAGCCGCTTTGGACAAAAAGCAAAAATCCCCGCCCGATTCGTGACGGGGAAATAGTTGACGTGAAAGGAAATTAACGTGCGCCGTCGGCCCAGCGCCAGAAGGCGTCTTCAAAGCTGGCAGAGGAATTATAACGGTAAGCCCGGCCGAGAGCGTTTTCCACCGGATAAGGCTTATAGACAGGCTGGCCGTTGGCACCACGCACGGGGAAACCGCTGCGCGGGTCGCGCACTTGCTCTCCCTGTGCAATCAGACGGGTAAACTGTTCAAACTGCATGCGGTTAGAAGGAGACATTCCACCGGAAGGATTCAGCAGGAAACGCACCATGGCGTATGCCTGGAAATACCAGTCCTGCGTTTTTCCACGGCCCTCCATGGAAGCCAGCGAACCTTCCTGCATGAACTGGTCAAACGGCATAAAGTACAAAACTTTCCCCTTGCCGCGCTGGCCTGTGGTAAAAGAACGCGCCCCGCCAAACATATTGGTGGAAGAAAAATTAGCCAGCTGGGTTTCTTTGCTGCGCTGAAAGTTCAGTGTCTTGAAATCATTGGCCCACGGCCCGCCCCTGCGGCCGCTATATGCCTGGTCTTCCATATACACGGCCAGCCCCTCGTCCAGCCATTCCGGCGTCATCAGGCGGCCCGTATGATGTTTGTCAAAATATTTTTGCGTAAAAATATGCACCAACTCATGCGTGAACACTTCTTTGAGTTCTTGCTGTTTGCCAGGCTCGTCATAAACAACTATTTCCCCACGCGTTGGGTATGCCAACGCGCGTGTCCAGGCCTTGGCATTGGGCTCGTGTTTTAAATAACTGTTGTGATCCTGATAGACAAACACGCGCACCTTATCGGACATCATCCACGGAATATTGCGGCGCAGAGTGGTATAGGCCGACTCAAAGATCATGCCCATATTGGAAGAACCAATGCCGTTGTCACGCTTTTGGGTATAAATCGTAAAATGCGTGGTATTGGAGGGCTGCCATTCTACACCGGGACGGTAATCACTGGGATCAAACGGGCGATTGGCCTGCACAGCAGGCGCGACATAAGCCGCTTCAGATGCGGCAGGCGGGATATAACGGCCCGAAGACATTTCCGCGCGGGCCTGCTGCAGCATACGGGCGGCATAATCCAATTCTTCCTGGGCAATGGCTTCGCGCGAAGCCTGCTCCATGTCCGCGGCTGTACCTGCCGCCGGAGAGGAATCTTCCTCGGTCTGAACATCTAATGCTGTAGAGGCAACTGCAGTTGCCGTTGTCGTGGAAACGGCGGCTTGCGTGGAAATAACTGTAGTGGTGCGGGTGGCAGAGGCAGACGGAGTGGAAACCGACGTACGCCGCGCGCGGGTTACCCTGCGCTGGGAAGAAGAGGAAGAAGTACGCCGGGGCACCGTAGTCTTAACCACAGCTCCAGAAGATAAAGGCATTTCCAAAAAACTACCGGAAGACGATGACTTTGTTGTAACGGCCGGAGAGGTTTCCGCCTGGCGGGCCTGCACTGTAGAAGAGGAAGGCACTGCTGTAGCCGTCTGAGTGGAAACATTCGTCGTCACATCATCCGCCGTGCCGGCCACGCCGGACACCTCCAGCGAACGGCGAAGTAAATCTATATTCGAAGCAGGAGCCTGCTGCACTGCATCGGCATTTCTATCAGTCTGCGGATATGGCAGCACCTGGGCACAAACAGGGGCAGCTATCAGCATTCCTACAACAAAGACAAGATATTTTTTCATTAATGCCGCTGCCTCCGCCAAAGGCTTACAAACTTTCGCTTCCCTGCGTAATTTCATATACCAGCTGCCACATTGTTCCGCCGGAAGAAGCTGTAGCTTTGTTGTCCTTTTCAAAGTATGCCTTGACGATATAATCCTCTCCGCCATAAGGATTGTCTATCGTGCAGGTATAATCGCGCACAATATCTCCGCTCGGGCAGGTAGTAATATCCGTCCCCGTCCCCTTGCAATACATAAACGGACCGGAAGAATCCCCTTCCAAATCTCGGCGGAAAGCCTCCGGGGATTTTTTAGACCACAGGGTATTAATTTCCGCCATACAGGTCTGTATGAGCACTTGGGCAGATACCGTGCGGCGTGTGCGGCGCGCAGAAGTTGTGCGTGAAAGAGAAGCACGCAGAAGCATCGTGGCGATACCAGCCAAAATCACAGTAATAAGCAAAACCTGCATCAAAGCTGCACCTTTTTTGTTCAGTTTCATAAAAGCCCCCTTAATAGCCCATCGGCATAGCAAACGTTTCTTCCACGGCTTCGTTCATGATCGGATTGCTGTTCAGCTCCGTAATTAAATGCACCGTCAGCAAGCTGTTGGTCCAACTGCGGCTAATATCGTCTATACCAAAATAAGGCACAGAATAGCTTCCGGAAATCCACTTTACATTATCCAGCACCAAATCCCCTGAGGCATAATTGCTGCAAGAAAGATAATCGCTGGAAGAAGTTAAACGGTAAATTTTTCCGCCACGCTTGGCCCCGGAAGGCTGCACGCCGGAGGAATTCGTACCGCAGCGGAAACAATATGTAATATAAGTGGCAGAACGCGGGGAATAAACGGAAAGAACACCCTGTTTCTCCGATACAGAACTGATAATCCTATTACCGGAAGAATCAACATTCTGCGCTAACTCCAACAAAGTAACGGCGGAACTGCTGTTGCAAGCAGCGGCACCAGAAACCCGGTCTACACGCGAAGCCTGTGCCATATCCGTACGCAGAGTCCGCAAAAAAGTGGATAAATTATTACGTAGCATAATCTTGCTGCGGCCCGCACCAGACTCACGCGCAGCGGCTCTCGTCAGCGAGGCTAATGCCACCGCCACCAACCCCACAATCATAACGGCCAAAAGCACTTCCGTCAATGTAAAACCACCACGGCGGAGATGAATACTTCTGGAAAAAAAGTTTTGCTGTTTCATAATGTAAACCCGTTACAAGTAATGTCAAAGCGGACATTATACAACGAACGCCCGGCCGTATCCGCCGTAGAGGTATAATCTCCGTTAGCGTTTCTGGTTTTCAGCTGGTCAGCCGAACGCGGCAACGGATTTAAAGGACTTACGGCGACCGTATATGAAAACGAAGAATCATTTGCGTCGCAAATCGGAGGCAACAAACAATTAATGGAATGACGGCCCGTGGCGCGAGGGTCAGAAGAGTCCTCTCCCGGGCACAAGCCCCTGGAAATATTATCCTCCAGTTCACTGTCTAAATCGATTCCGTCGGGATATACATACACCTGTAGCTTCTGAGCTGCTTTTTCCACAGCTAAAGCCATCTCCTCACGGATGTCCGGCTGGGAAGACTTGCGGGAAGTGGACAACAATACCGCAAACGTACCCGTAGCCACTAGTGCCAACAATGTCATGGCAATTAACCCTTCCAGAACCGTTACGCCTTTTTTACTTTTTAAAATTTTTTTCATAAGTACCTCTTAATCGGCATTATCCAGCACTTGCATATTGGTCCCGACAGACATATAATAGCCTGTAGAAGCCTCGTATTTGCTCCCGGCTAAGTCTTCTTCTCCCATGGCAGCAGCGTAAACCATAGTCCCCCCATCCAAAGCAATACAAGGCTGCGAGCCGAGCGGGCGGGTTGTACCACAAATTACAAAATTATAAGGCACGGCAAAATCTTTCCAATCCAAATACCCACAGGCAAATAACTGGTCAACTTCACTGATGGTACGGGCCCCCGGAATACCGCTGGCCGCAACTTCCAGACAGGAATGGGAGGCATAATCTTCCGCCACAGAGCCGTTAAATGCCCCTGTAAGATCAGAGCCTTTTGTCTGCTGGTAATAAGAACGACGCGCTTCAGCCAGTTTACGCAAAGCGGTCTTGGCACGGGAATTATAAATATCATAACGTACCGTACGAATAGCGGGCACGGCGAAACTGACCACCAAAGCAATGATCAGAAGTACGAACAAAATTTCCATCAGCGTAAACCCTTTCTTCATACGGACCTCTTACTTATGATAATGTTTCCACCCCGCCGGAACGGGCATAATAACAATAGGTATAATTTTTAAACTTGGCGGGCACTTTGGCCGTACTGTTCACACCCACACAGGCTATGGCGCTACTTTTGCACGGGGCAGTAGTACGGTTATCGCATACATAATACTGAAAATATCCGCTATTCCAGTCACTGCCTTCCAAATATCCGCAATTAATTAACATCAATGGCGAAACGGTCGCACTAATACCGGGGTACAAACCACACACCGTTGAGGAGGTGGTAGACATCGCCGTATTAGAAAATCTTAGGGACGGATAATCCAGCCGGGCCCGCTGCACAGCAGCGGCCAGCTGCTCTAAATTAGCTTTGGCCTGTGCCCAGCGCGTTTCAGCCACACTGTTACGATAAGAGTTAGTTGCAAAAACAGCTAAAATACCAATAATAGTGGCCGCTACCAAAAGTTCCACTAATGTAAAGCCTTTGTTTTTTAGCTTGAGGAACAATTTCGCCATAGCCCGCTCCTTTACCGCCCTATACTTTAATTATTGTGCAAGATTCCGCTTTTGTCAATATAGGCACATTGATATTCGCTTAAAGCATCAGAATCATACATGCATGCAACCCCGCTGGCAGAACAACCCGGACAGGACGCCACCCCTTTGGAACTGATTCTAAAAGAATAGCCCTGATATGTACCGCCACTAAACGGAATAGCGTTTAAATACTTATGACATTGTAAAAAAACCAGTCCATTGGAGGCAGTAGGTTCTTCCGGACAGCTCCCCGCCAGCCACAGCGCATTGTTTGTAATGCTGGCTGTATACGATAAATTCGGATATTGCTCATGCAACATACGGGCGGCGTTTCCTATATCCATCAATACGCCGGTAGCAGCCATATAACGATTGCGTTCTTGCGCCTTGCGGTAGGAAGGTACGGCAAACATAGTTACCAATACCGCGATAACTACCACAATCAATACCTCTAACAGCGTAAAACCGCTGCGGGAGAAACCAAACCGTAAAGAAAACAACGCCTGTTTCATATTGGATTCCCTTGCCTCAACCGCCACCGATTTGAGACAGCTTGAAAATCGGCAGGAAGATGGACGCCACGATAATACCGATTAACACACCGACACCGACCACCAGAATAGGGTCAATGACGGCAGAAAAACGGGCAATAAACTGATCTACGTTATCAGAATAAAACTTAGACAGCGTAGCAATAATACTGGGCAGTTTACCGGATTCTTCACCCATCAGCATCATTTCCGTCATCAGACCGGGGAATACCCCTGCCGCACGGAAAGAGTCTGAAATAGAACGACCGGCTGCCACGTCGGATTTAGCCACGCGCAGAGCGTTTTGTATAATCACATTGGTGTCAAAAGACTCTTCCAACACCGCAATGGCATTCAGAATCGTTACACCGCTGCGCAGCAATGTGGCCAAAGTAGTCAACATACGCGAATAATAGATATTGCGCAGGAAATTACCAAACAAAGGCATGGAAAGCAAAAAGGAATGCCAGCGTTTTTTTCCTTCCGGCGTCTTAATATAAAAACGAAAAGCCAGAAACAGTACAATCAAACACACAATCAACAGTATGCCATGATTAACAAAAAAGTCAGATACGGCCAATACCATAACGGTCAACGCAGGCAATTCAATGTTAAAATCCTTAAAAATCTGCGCAAACGTCGGCACAATACCCAGCACAAAGTAAATCAACACGCCCACGGAGGCAAACAGCAAAATGGCTGGATAGGTAACAGCGGTAATGATTTTACTTTTCATTCCTTCCTGGGTTTTAATATACGCAGCAATCTGGCTCAGGGTTTCAGCCAAATTACCTCCCACTTCGCCGGCCTGTACCAGTGACAGCCAAATATTGTTAAACGTCTTGGGATGGCGGGCCAACGCCGAATGCAGAGAGTTACCACCGGCAATGTCTTTAGCCACCTGATTGAGCACAACACCCAAACCAGGATCCGAAGAGTACTCACTAAGCAGCGCAATGGCACGCACCAACGGTACACCGCCGGCAATTAGCGTGGAAAGCTGCTCAGCAAAGAATGCCAGCACATGTCCGGCCACTTTCCCGCCGGTTTTTTTCCGGCCAGCAGTTTTGCCAAACAGCGTAGAACCGGCACCTTCGCGTACCTCCAGAATAATAAACCCTTTATTCTGAAGCGCAAAAATAACACGTTCGCGGCTTTCGGCATTGACGCTTCCTTTGAGCGTTTTACCAGATCCGTCTTTAACTACATAACTGTATTTTTGCATAAAACCCCTTATTCATCTTCAGTAGTGATACTTAAAATTTCTTCCACAGTAGTCAAACCTTTGACCACTTTACGCCAGCCGTTTCCGCGCAAGTTCAGTACGCCGCTGCGGTTCATGGCCTGTCGCATGGCAATCAGGTCCTGCGTCTTGTAAATAATATTACGCACTTCCTCATTAATGCGGTATACTTCATAAATGGCGCGGCGCCCCATATAACCGGTTCCCACACATTTAGGACATCCGACGGCTTTATAAAACGTCCAGGTATTGGCATCGCGCGGATTAAAATGGCCTTCATTGATAATTTTAGCAATTGTGGACGGATCCGGCTGATACGGCACTTTGCAGTAAGGGCACAAAATACGCACCAGACGCTGCGCCGCCACCAGCGCCAAAGAGCTGGACAACAGGAACGGTTCCATTCCCATATCAATCAGACGGGGAATGGCACCCAGCGCATCATTAGTATGCAGAGTAGACAGCACCAGGTGACCTGTTAAAGCGGCTTTTAAGCAGGCTTCGGCCGTTTCATTATCGCGCACCTCACCTACCAGAATAACGTCTGGGTCCTGACGCAAAAACGAGCGCAAACCGGCAGCAAAGGTCAGACCAATCTGAGGTTTTACCTGTACTTGACTGATACCAGCCAACTTGTATTCCACCGGGTCTTCCAGCGTCATAAAATTCAGTTCCGGAGTACGGATGGTAGTCAGCACGGCGTTCAGCGTCGTGGATTTACCCGACCCTGTAGGCCCTGTCAAAAAGATCAAACCATGCGGGAGGTTTGCCGCTTCCAAGAATGCTTTTTTCTGTTCCGGCTCAAAACCCAGTTTATCGACATTCATTTCCCCCGTACCGCGGTCCAAAATACGAAGCACGAGTTTTTCCCCGTATACGGCGGGACAGACAGAAACACGGACTTCAATACTGCGGTTTTGGTACTTAATGGTAAAACTTCCGTCCTGCGGAAGACGTTTTTCAGCAATATCCAGCTTGGACAAAATTTTAATACGGGAAATAATGGCCGCCACGGAATCTTTATTGGGCGGCGTACGTTCATACAAAGAGCCGTCAATACGAAAACGCAGGCTGACGCGCTCATCAAACATTTCCAAATGAATATCAGAAGTGCGTTCGGAAATAGCCTGTTTTAAAATAGCGTTTACCAGTTTAATATACTGGGAACTGTTGGCGGAAGATTTGTCCAAATCCAGGCTGCCGCCTTCAATCTGCACGTCTTCGTCCGTCGCCGTGGCAGCCGCACCTTTGGCGCTGCCTGTTTCATTGACCACTTCGTCCAGCAGATTTTTATGCCCGTAAAAGGAATCCACGGTTGCCAAAATTTGGCTCTTGCTGGCCACAAACGCCTGAACTTCTTTCCCGGCCATCATGCGGATGTTGTCAATCAAAAACAAGTTGGAAGGGTCATACAATGCAACCGCCAGTTCATTGTCTTCCACAAACAGAGGAACCACCAGGTTTTCCCGGGCGAATTTTTCCGGAATGATTTTCTGTAAATTTTGTTCCCGTTCCGGGATTAAAATACCGTTTTCCTTGGAAGCGTAAGGGAGAGAAAAATGTTTAGCCTGTGCCGAGGTAACCTGTTCTTCCGTCGCAAAACCGAACAGAACCACGGCATCGGCCAAGGTGGTGTTATTCTGGCGTGCATACATTTCGGCCCGCTTAATTTGCTCCTGAGTCAGCGTCCCCTGTTCCACTAAAATTTCGCTTAATTCTTTCGCCATTTTTCTTTCCTTTACGCTCTCACGCGGGGCTTCCCGCTCTTTGCCGCTTGCCCCCTTTCTTTTCAAAAAGGGGGCAAGCAAAAATACTTATTTATACCGCCCGTTCTTTATTCCGCCAAAATAGTCGGCGTAATAAAGATGACCAAATCCGTCGTACTCTTGGAAGTGCTGCGGCTGGTGAACAACCATCCCAATATGGGGATATCGCCCAGAAGGGGCACTTTACGGGTTTGGTCTGTTTCACGCGATGTCAGCAAACCGCCGATAACCACCGTCTGTCCATTTTTCACGCGCACCAGCGTAGAAGCGGCACGGGTGGTGGTATCCATCGTATTTTCAAAACCGGAGCTGACCACATCGGAGTAAGAAGGCTGCACATACAGCGTAACATATCCTTCCCGGTTGACCTGCGGGGTTACCTGCAGCGTCAGACCGACGCGTTTTCTTTCCGCACCGGATACCGTCAGGGTATTATCTCCGCCGCCAGACTGGGACTGTGTATAGCCCACCGTTGCGTCCGTAGAAGTGGTAATCGTAGCAGTTTTGTTGTTCAGCGTAACCACTTTAGGTTTACCCAAATATTTTGCTTCGCCGCGAGTTAACAATGTGCGAAGTACAATTTGGAAAGAGGTAAAGTCTAACAATCCCCCTTCGCTGGAACTGTCATCGGAGCTGCTGGAAGAAGAGCTGCTGGATGAACTGCCGGAAGAATCTCCGTTTAACTCTTCATTGCTGGGAAATATCCAGTCCCACCCGGACAGTTTTCCGCCGCTGTTGTTATTTCCGTGCATATATTCGGAAGTAATTTCACGGCTCGGGCCGGTAAAAGTTACCAAGGTTCCGTCGGATCCTCCGTATTCAAAACCCAAAGACAACCCGCTGGTCTTGGTTACTTCCACAATCTGCGCCTCAATTAAAATTTGGGGCGGTTTAATATCCAGCTCAGCCAAAATATTTTCAATCTGAGGAAAAACTTCTGGTACATCGGTTACGATTAATTTATTAGTACGAGGATCCACGGCAATACGGCCCACTTCGGAAAGCATACTTTGTACAATACCGATAATTTCGGCAGTACCGGAATAAGCGTCTCCTCCGGAATTCAAAGCACTGTTGCTGGTACTGGAATATCCGCTGTCATAAGAAGAGCTCAAGCTGGAACCGGTGGTGGAAACATCCTGAGGCATAATATTGCTTAACTCGCTGGAAGGCGAGCCGATAGCCTGCAGGGAAATGTAACTGAGCGTATAGATTTTGGTAATCGTATCCGGAGCATCGTTAGAGCGCTTGGTCACTACATAGCTGTCGCTCTTGCCGATACGCTGGTACGTCAACCCGTGTACCCGCAACAACGTATCCAACGCTTCACGGACTGTTACTTTGGTCAACGAGGCTGTCACCTTTTTATTGGTGAATTCTTCGCTCATGATAAAGTTGATGCCGGCTTGGGTGGTGATACTGTTAAGGAAAGCGGCAATAGGCACATTGGCCACGCGAATGGACACTTTGCGGTCCAACGGGGAAGAAACCTCCGTTTCCTTATACAATTCAGGCTCACCGGACAACTTTACGGTTTCCTCAGCTGTAATGGTAGTAGCCTCCGCCACGGCATTCTGTGCAAAAACAGAAGCCGACGGTGCGGCCACCATCAATAAAGCCAGAAAAACTCCTAACCGATGTTTCATCTATCCTCCTGTGTGTAAACAACAAATAATATTACTTCAAGTCAACCTTTTTGATAAATCTTTGGCCTTTATATGTAAATACAACAGAATCCGGACGAACTTCCACTATGCGCGCACCCAAAATGGTTTGCCCCACAGAATAAATCCTGTTCCCAATGAACGCTTCCTGCCCGATAATACCGCTTACCCGAATTTTACCGCGGATTTCCCGGGAAGGATCACGCAAACGCTCTAACTCCAGCTGGCGTTGCCGTTCTAATTCCGCCAAACGGCGGCGTTCTTCTTCTATTTTACGGCGGCGTTCTGCCTCCAGTGCCCGCAGACGTTGCTCTTCACGGTGTTTTAACAACAGCGTATCTTCCGGAGAAAGCGTCGGATCCCGGTCGGTAGGTGGATTATATTGCACCAGCGGCGTTTTAGGCGCAGCCGAAGGCTGTGCAGAGGGGTCCGCAGCATCTGAGAGACCCGGCACAGGTATAGGAGCTACTCGCTCGGGAGTAGGCTGTGCCTGCGGCACAGATGTTAAATTCTCCACACCAATTTCTTCGGTATTTACTGTGGATGCGGCATTTGTTACCGGCACAGTATTCTGAGCAAACAGCACCGGACAAAGTAAACCAGCCAACATGGCGGACAATAAATAGTTTATTTTCATTTTTGTCCCCCCGCTGTATCTTTAAACATTTTAGAAGCAATTTTTTCTTGAGGGAATACAGTACTCAAACGCAGTGTAATTTCATTTTGCCCCAAGTCTTCCGTACTTTTTTTCAATGTAAACTCGGTAATACGCAAATAGTCTTCCCTGTTTTCAATATTGGCCAGCAAATGGCCAAATTCAGAAAAAGAGGACATGGCTGTTATCGGCAAAGCTGCCACCGTATAAGCAGAATTGGTTGTATCTTCCGCCTGAGCAGAACCCATCTTGGGAGTTATGTTAGAATCACGGAATACGGCCACAGTCTGGCGCAACAGCCAGTCATTCTTTTCCGACAAATCTGGAAAGCGCGGCTCCAAATCCAACAATTTCTGCTTGCTGGCCAGATAATCTTTTTCATTGGTAGATTGCGCCTGTACGGCAGAAATCTGCCCCCGGATATTAGAAATCTTGCTTTGGAAATTGCCATTTACATAGCGATATGCAAAAAACACCAAAATAATGGCCACAAACTGTTTCATGAAGAGCTTATAATTCCCCTCTTCCATCACCAGCTTGATGTCATTGAGGCCTTTTTGCACAGACTCCACAAACTTATTATTGGGCAGTTTCAGAGAGGTCTTCATAAGGTCTCGCCTCCTTTAGAGCACGTAAAGGTAAACGAAGTCTGTAAACCGCTGTTTGTATCCAAACGCTCCATGGAATCCTGGGCTCCGGTTGCTACATCTTTATAGCGGATCTCAGCGGTATCTCCGCACAAGTCTTTAATGGCGGGTTGCTGAATCACTTTATCATAAAATTCTTTTCCCACGACCAAATCCTGTTCGGGATTTCCTGTTTTAATAAATCCTTCAAAGGTTAAAGACCGAGTCTCTCCGTTTTTAGGCGGAAAATCTTCCCGATAGGAAAGAGAGGATATCCACATTTGGGCCGGCATGGCCGTTACCATATCTACCAACAAAGGCGTAACGGTATGCTTTGTAATCAACTGTTCCAAATTCGTATTTTGGCTTCTGATACGGCTCAAATTGCTTTCTATTTGAGAGGCAGTCAGGCCGTCAAAATCCGCAATAGGTGCCTCATTTTGGCTTTTGACGCGGGTTAATTCCCGTCCTGCAGATTGCACCGACAGCCAATTCTTTCCCAACAACAATAAAAATAAAACCGCCACCACGCCGGTAATTTTCCAGAACATCACACTGGCATTAAATTCATAATCACTCAAACGAGTCCCTTTGATAAAATCCAAATCCGGACTTTTATGATCATAAAATTTAATACTGGCCCCAATGGCGGCAATTTCACCGGCGGCTTTTGTTTCTATGCCGTACACTTCACTCAAATCCCATTTACGCACCGGTTTTTTGGAATCCGCCTCCAACAAGGGCATCCAATTATCTACATCACAGCCCATAATAACGGCTTCTTCAAACGGATCTTTTTCCAGTTGTTTAGCAATAAATTCCGTATAATTAGTAATCTCAAAACGGCGGCGCTCCACCGGTAACGGACCCGAAATTTCCACTTCACGCATAAGCACGGGCGCATTTTGGTTGGTGAATACAAAACTGGCCGTGTTCGTACCAAAGAACGAATAGATCCGCCCTGAGTCATCCACCGCTTCTTTATCACTGTCAGAAAAAGCACGGCTCAAAGACAAAGGAGAAGGCTCTATTGCCACCGGATCCAAACCCACACTGCGCAAACCTTTTTCCACGCGTTCTATAATGGACTTGGGAGTCATGGCAAAAATCACGCCCAGGCGTTTTTGCTTAGTCGCGGCGGTTTCAAATTCATACACATAATACGAATATAAAGATTTTTCAAAAGGGAAATGTATATATTTGCGCGCCTGCAACGGGATGGCTTCCTTCCAATGCTTACGCTCAATCAGAGTAGGAATTACAAAATGGCGCAACATGGAAAAAGCCGGCGAAAGAGAAACCACCGTTTGCTGGTTATTCCATCTTTTTTTGGCAGCTACTTTAGACAGAGCCTCCAACCAGTTGTTTTCAGCAAAAAAGCCTTCATTCAGTTCCAAAGGTTTTAATTTACTTTGGTCTACGTCTGATATGGGCACGCGCAATAAAGACTCCAGTGTAATGCCGCTGTCTTTACGCACACTTTGGGCAATATACATTTCATCCAACCCAATATATACCCCCAAAGCATCTGGGTGGGCTTTCATGTTTTTGCCTATCAGCGCATCTGCAAAATTAACAGACTTCTTATTCATATATGCAAATCCTTATTGCTGACCGTATTGCTCATAAGGCATATCATACGGATTGGTTACTCCCTGCGCGGAAGCCTGCGGAGCGGCGTAAGGATTGTTCACTCCACCTTGCGGAGCCGCGTACGGATTGGTTACGCCGGCTTGTTGTTGTGCACCGGCAACCGGCTGCTGGGTACCATATACAGCATAGGGATCCGTCCCCTGTTGCGTACCATAAGAGGCATAAGGATCCGTCACGCCGGAATTTTGCACGCCATAAGCATCAGCCGCATTGGTGGACGGCACCGTGGTGGCAAAAGGATCCACGATCTCCGGTTCCGCTGGAGCAGGAGCCTCTTTCATAAACCGGGCCGGCTTATTCCACAAACGCGCCGTCTTGTAATTAAGTTTCTTGTCGGAGGAAGAAACCGCCGTTTCTTTTTTCGTAGCCGTCTGATTAGTGCAAGCTACTTCAATCTGGCGGCGGACAGTGCGTTTACCGCCCATCATATCCGTAGCTGTCAAAGCCAGCGTGTAGGTACCGCAGGCCAGTTCGGGCCCGATAATTCCCTTGCGTGCGTTCCAAACAATTTGGTGATACACCGGCGCAAATCCTTCCAGCTGACGCACTACATAATAACCGCCGTTAGCGGCATGCTGCACTACCTGGAACAACCAATTATCCAACGGCTCAGCCGTTTCAATTACGGAAAAATCAATGGCAAAAGCTTCACCGGCAGAGGGATCGATTTCATTGCTCACAGGCACTACCGCCATGCTGAGCATCGGCAATTTGGTTACGCTAGCCGCCTGAGGCATGGAGGCAGGGAGGTCCGCACTAAAATCAAAGACAATAGATATACCATCTAAATTGGCAAATTTGGCCGGAGGCTCTTGGTCAAAAAGCCCCATATTGTAGCTGATTTTCCCCGAGGAAAGACCTTTGTGCACCAGAAAAGAATTAAGGGCCATGGCCTGGCGGATACCGGCTAACGTAATATTGTCGGTATAAGAACCCGGAGGAAGAATGATATATCCAGCTCCCTGCGTCAGCGCCATCAGCGTATAGACCTCATCCAACACGGGCAAAGCATCCGTGCGAAACTTATATCCATCAAACAAAACATCGCTGTCAATATCGATAGCGTCAGGCAAGCCGTCGCGGAAATAAATGCGCACTCCTTCGGCCTTTTGCAATTTGGCGATGGCGGACTGTTTCATGCTTTCCAGTTTCTGACTGGTATAAATTTGACGGGCTTTTAAAGCTTCCGCAGAAGTCAAATCCGTAAAAGTAGAAGAATAAGCTTTTTCCGGCTGGATTCCATCTTCCTGGGCACGAAGGGCACTTTGCCGCGCCTGCTGCTCCAGCAAAGCCTGCTGAGCTGCCTGCGCTTCTGCCTCTTCCTGGCCCTGCATGGCTAAGGCGTCCTGTTCCGCCGTAGCGGTCAGTCCCAGGGAAGAAACCTCTTGTGTGATGGACGAGTTTTCCGCAGCCATTTGGGCTTCCAGCACGGCCGGATCCTGGCCCGGCTGTAAACGTCTGGCTTCGCCTTCTTTAAAGTTAATGTCCACTTCTATCGGATCCTGTATGCCTCCGATATGATTGTGGATTAAATTAATGTAACGGTTGGCCTCGTCGACCTCGGCGCGGGAACCATTGACGAGAACATCAATAAAATAATCCATAGCGTCGTCGTAGTTTTCTTCATTGTAGAGTTCTATGCCTTTTTCCAACTGACGCGCCGGAGAAGACGCCGCAAATAAAGCGCTGGACCCCGTCAGTAAAGACACGGCCAAAAGCGCCGCCAAAAATTTAACCTTCGTCATGTTAAATATTCTCATAGATTTGTCATTGCCCCTTGCATTAAATGGCACAACCCACAGATAATTATAGCAATTTCCTTCTGTTTGTAAAGTTTTTTCACGCACGGGAAAACACGTGCGCGCGCGAAATTACAGCAATTATTCAAGCATAAATTTATACCGTCTGGCAAGCAGAAATTTTATTTTTCTTTTTTTCGCCTGTGGTCTGTCTGTTTTTTATTTGTTTTCCAATTTGGACAGACGGCTTTCCGCTGTACGGTTTCCCGGATAATAAAACAACGCGTTTTGCAAATATTTTTTTGCTGCCTGTACATCTTCTGCCTGCAACAGCAGTGAAGACAGTGCCAAATTGGCCGACAAGTTATCAGGTTCCTTAGCCAGCACGCCTTCCAACAATTCTTTGGATTTAATATCATTTCCCGTCAACGAAAAATAACGCGCCAGCAGGATAGCCCCGTTGGGATCATCAGGATATTGCTTCATGTAATCTTCCAATTGATTGCGCAACTGACGCAAGCCGCTGCGAGACGTACCGCGTAAATTTTGCACCTGGTCATAATATCCTTGAAGAAGCTTGGCTTGGGATAAGATTTCCGGTTCATCTTCCCCATCGCTATAAAGTTTGTCCAAACTGCGGCGCAGGGATTTATCCAGCGTATCTACAGTCAAGGCGTCTTTATAGACGGTTTTGGCATACTCCGTTTCCCCTCGTTTTAAATATATCGCTCCAATGGCATGCCATAAACCGGCGTCATAGCGGAAAAGTTTTACCCCCCGCTCTAATAAATTCATCGTGTCCACGTCGGCGTAAATAATGTCTTCTTTGGCTAGTTCGGCCAAGGTTTCATAAGCCCCCACATTAAACGGATCCAGCTCCAAAGTGGCACGCAGATAACGCACGGCTTTGGCATGGTCATTTTCCCCCAGGGCAGCCAGCGCGGCATGATAATACACCTGATCGTAATAAGCAGCGGCGGCAATGGTCTTTTCATAAACGGCCAACGCTTTGTTATATTTTTCTTCTGCAAGCAGAGAATTGCCCAACATAAATCCCGCTTCCGTGTTCGCCGGATACAAGTGCAAGGCTTGCATTAAATCTTTTTGGGCCGCCGTGGCATTTCCATGAGCGATTTGTTTCTGCCCGCGGAAAGCCAAATACTGGCTGGACAACACCACGCCCTGCCACAGCACCACCAGTGCGCATCCGCCCAATAAAAGCAGCGCAACTGTTTTCGTTACAGGATTTGCCGTAATTTCCACACGGCTTTCTTCCCGTCCCACGCCGCTCACTTCAGCTCCCACTATCCACCAAAACATAAAGGCGGGCACAACGGTATGAAGCGAAATATTCAGCATATTGTCAGCCAGCATGGCCAAAATGCCGCAGAACAGAGCCTGCAGCAACTGTTTTTTGTCCCCTTCTTTTTTGCGCGCGGCAAAATCATGCACTTCCAAAAACAAGACCATAAACATAAACAGGAAAAGCCCCAACCCCACCATGCCACCTTGAGCCAACTGAAAAAACAGTTCATTGTGAGGCGACTGGGTCATTGTTTTCAATTCGCGCAAATTAGGATAATGGAGCAAAGTCTGCGGTTGTGTCTGTGCAAAAGCCGTAGCAAAATTGCCCAGTCCGGCGCCCATAACGGGACGGTCTAAAAAAATTTCTTTGGACACATCCCACATATATAAACGCTGATGCAAGGATTCAAAAATGTCTTCCCGCGGAATATTCAGCGTAAAAGAAGATGGCGTAATCTGCGCCACTTCGGCCACGCGCTGTTCCACCGCCTGACGGGTGCTTTGCACAAAAGCCGGCAAATAAGACACTGCTACCCCCAGCACTACCAGCCAAAAAACGCGTGCTTTGCGTTTTAAAATCAACGCGCGCAACGTACCGAACATCCACATCATCAAAAGCCCCACCGCTGCCGCAATCCAACAAGAACGGCACAGGCTGGCTGATAAATAAAACAAAAACACCAGCACCAGAAAACCGTACACACAAATGTCTTTACGGCTGGCGGCGCGCATATAATACACCAATAACGCCGGCAAAAGCATTACTACAAACGAAGACAAAAAATTTGGATTTCCAAAAGTGGAAAAAGCGCGGCTTGCGAATTGCTGCATATCAAATGGCCACAGCACATCCAGCCCGAAACTCTGGAATACGCCGTACATACATGCCAGTGCACACGCTACAAAACTCAAAACCAGCACGTTTTCCTGTGTCAGTTTGCTCAGCACGCGCATTCCCAGCCACAGTCCCACACACCACAAAATCAGGCCGTATACATCAAATACATTGGCAAAAAATCCTTCCCCCGCCAGATTGGTCTTTAAAAGAGGCAGCAGCAACCATAACGCTCCCCATCCGATAAACAGCAATATATAATTTGTTTTACTCTCTATCACGCCGCTGAACACCACATTTTTACTGATTACATATGCCCCCAGCGCCACCACCAAAAGAAGGGTTCCGTAATCCAATAAATTAAAAAACAGTGTCTGACGCATATATTGCGGCGCGGCCGAAACTGCCGAGAGCCAGCTGACGGCACAGGCTAAGATAAATACCATAAACGCCAAATCAAAAAATGTGCGGGTAAAATTAATGTGTCCCGCCCGCAAAAAACGCACCGAAGACGCGGCATACATAGCCGCCAAAAGCAAGTAGAGCAGCACACTTTGCACCGTAAACGGATTAGAGGTTAAATTGGTAAAAAACAATAACGGCACAGCCAAAAAACTGGCTGCCAACAAGCCCCTCATCACTTTAATAAACAGACCTTCTTTGGAAGATTTGGTAACGGGAAACATAAAACCCTCTGAAAAGTGAATTAAAAACACCCAAAATTTTATATATTGTAGTTTTTTTCGCCGCCGAGTCAAAATATTTTTTATATTCAATTTTCCACAAGATAGCCTTCATAAGAATTCCCAAAAAACAAAAACCCCGCTTCCGCGGGGCTTTTGCTGTTTTAAAACGGTCTGTCAGTTTAAATAGAATGGCATGCTTAAAGCCTGGGTCAAATTATTTTTTTCCACCTCATACGCATATTCCATTTCATCTTCCAAACGATACGGAGGAATATCTCCCAGGTTCATCAGCTTGGCGTGAAAGTCTGCCGCCGAAAATTTCTTACCCTCTTTTTTCTCATATTTTTCACGCAGCGCCTTGATGGCGTCATAACCGTAAATATAGCTGACAGCTTCTCCGGGCCGGCGGACCATGTCTTTAAGCAGGATTTCGGCCTGCTGTTGGTCAAAACCATTGTCTATCGTCAGAAAATCATATGCATCCGCATAAGTATACTCTGCGCTGTGCAGACGGAAATCCGTCAACGCGGCGGCGGCGCGCACATAATCGGCCCAGGCTAAATACAACAATTCTTCATCGGTAATGATATATCCGCGCTCGCTGGCTAAATGCTGGGCGTATACTTCCCAGCCGTTGCGCATAGTCGGAACGGGATACATTTTGCGGAAAGAAGAAAGATTATTGCCGTTGTAGGCTGAACGGTAATACAAACCGGGCACCAGCTGACCGGACAACATCAATTTAAGCGTGGGGCCGTTAAAATCCCGGTTTAACATTTCTTGCCGGGTCAGCTCATTCCCGGAAGGAAGGCGCAAAAACAAATCGTTGGTAGGATTGCTCTGGGTACCGAACGGCGGAAGAAACAGATAAGCGCGGCTGTAAGCATAATAACCGGGCATATTATAAATACTGAATTCTACCTCTGAAGTGGGCAGTGTGTCATCCTGGGCAAAGAACTTGGCCAAATTACCCGCTTCCCGGGACAGTGAAACCATAAAATCCTGGGGACGCACATTCTGAGCTAGGCGATTGGCCAGGGCGTTAAAGTCCGAAGCGCGCACTGCCGGAGCATTTTTGTCTTTTTTCTTATTCGCTTTTTCCGGCAAGGAAGTTTCCTGCATCTTTTCCGGCGTTTCAGTCGTTTCTTCCAACGAGCTGACCGTTACGCCTTCCGTTGTTTCTTCTCCGGGCACCTGTATATCGGCCATTACCGTTTCCGCTTCTTGCTGCGGCACGGGCAAGGCAAACATTTCCGAAGCTTTGGATAAATTTTCCTGGGCATCACGGAAATTCTGGATCAGGCGTTTCTCCAGCTTGCGGGGTTTTTCATCAATAAAATAATAGTTTTTCAGCAGAAACGCATAATCTTCCGCCCCCAGGCGGAAATCCTGTCCCTGGTTGTCCTGCATCAGCTGTTTAAAAAATTCAAACATCGTACGCACCGCTTCTTTGGAAGCCTTGGCGTCAGCGCGCAGCTGCGCCCGGCTGACATCATCCTGCGCGCGGGAAGTTAAATAGTTGGGCACTGCATCAAAAGCCAAGTAGGCATAATAAGCATCTTCCATAGCCAGCTGAGCCAGGAAGCCCGCCGGAGCACTCAGATTATTTTGAGCCTCTTCGGCTACGCGGAGCAATCCACGCAAACGCGCGGCCAAATCACGGTCCTGCAAATCCTGAAAATTCAGCGTTTTCATCGTCAAATCATACACGGACTCAAACACCTGAGAATACAACAGCGGATCCAATGCTGTGCGGTTGCGCCGCAAATTCCACTGATCCACGGCCAAACGGCCTTTAAGCACGTCATAATCCGTCTTTTTGGGTTCGGAAAGAGCTTTGCGGTTAATTTCGTCCAGGCTTTCTTCCACGATGGTATAAGCCCGCTGGGCTTTGGCATCACGCTCAGCGTCGCGCTGGTCCAAACGCCCGTCAGCCGATTCAAATCCTAAGCGTGTGGCATATTCCGGGAAAAAGGACAGTTGCACCGCACCGTAACGGTTGGCCACATCCGTCAGAGCGTTGTCCTCCATAATGGCGTCTATATCGTCAAACCCGGCAAAATCCGCGGCTTGGACCGCCGGTGAAACAAAAAGGGAAAAACTAATGAGTGCGCAAAGCAGTTTCTTCATGCGGAACCTCTTAGCATAAAATAACCAACCCAATTATTATAGCTAATTTTTTGCTCCGCGCAACTTGCACGGGCCTCCTTTTGCGCTTGGACGGAAAATATGTTAAAATAATTTATCCGGTTTGATACCGGTTCCTGCGCGGGACCCACCCCGCCGCTCTTTTTTGCTATAATCTACTTAATATCCGGTTTTCGGGCCATTAGCTCAGTTGGTAGAGCAGACGCCTCTTAAGCGTAAGGTCGTGAGTTCGAGCCTCACATGGCCCACTTTTTAAACACAAAAATAGGACGGATGGCGGAATCGGCAGACGCGCACGCCTTAGGAGCGTGTGGGGTAACCCTTGAGGGTTCAAGTCCCTCTCCGTCCAAAATTTTATTTATATTTAAGGAGCAAGAAACATGTCCATTTTCAAAACCGCTGCGGCGGGTGAAGTAAAAGCCAAAGAACTAAATAAAGAAGGCTGCCGCGTCAACCTGAGCGTGGAGGCGTCGCCTGAGCTCATTACCAAGGCCTTCCAAAACGCCGCCGTGCAGGTGCAGTCCCGTGCGCAGATGCAGGGGTTCCGCGCCGGTAAAGTACCCTTGGATTTAGTCAAACAAAATTTTGCCGGACACATTAAAGAACGCGCTTTAGACCTGGCCATTAAAAGTGCCATTGCTTCGGCGCTGGAACAGAGCAAGTTAAACCCCGTGGCCGTGCCGTCATTGACCAAGGCCGATTTTTCCACTTTTAACGATGGACAGGCCTTCTCTTTTGAACTGGCGGTAGACGTAGCCCCCGAATTTGACGTAAAAGATTACAAAGGCATCCCTGTTACTAAAAAAGCCGAAACGGCAACCGAAGAAGAAGTCAAAGCCCAGTTGGATCGCATCCTGCAGGCCAACGCCCGGCTGGAAAGCGCTCCCGAAGGTGCCGTAGTGGACGACAAAGTATACGCCGTCGTGCAGTACAAAGGCAAACGCAACGGAGCCGACGATTACAAACTCAGCGCCGAAAGCGAACTAATTGACATGGCTGCGCCGCAAACCATGCCGGAGCTGGCCAAAGCCGTGCTGGGTATGAAAAAAGGCGAAAGCAAAGACTTTGAAACCAAAGAAGGCAATGACACCCTTTCTTTCCATGTTACTTTGGACGACATCAAAACCAAAATCGTACCTAACCTGGACGATTCCTTTGCCAAAGATATGGGTTTTGAAACGCTGGACGAGCTGAAAAAACGCGTTCAGGAAGGGCTCAATGCCGAAGCCAAAGAAAACTCCGCGCGTGATTTTACGCGCCAGATTGAAGACCACCTGGTCAAAATGAACAATTTCCCCCTGCCGCAAACGCTGGTAGAGGAATACACCGACAATTCTTTAAATAACTTCGTGCGCAATGTCACGCAGCTCAAGCCCGAGCAGCTGTCCGAAGAACAGCGCAAGAGTTTTGAGGAACGCATCCGCCCCACGGTGGAAAAAGACCTGCGCATCGGCTACATTATCCACGCCATCGCTAAAAAAGAAAACCTGCAGGCCACGGAAGCGGATTGGCAGGCCGAGCTGGACAAAAGCCTGACAGCCAACGCCAAAACCAAGGAAGACGAAAAGAAAATCCGCGCGTTTTTTGAGGAACGCAAGGATCACATTTTGGCCACGCTTAACGAACGCAAAGTCTTTGACTTCCTGAAAAAAGAAGCGGTTGTCAAATAATTCTTAAAATGCTATCCTGTCTGTCCCGCGCGGGAAAGCGCGGGACGGTACAGGCGCCCATTGGGGCCAAAAAATATAAAGACAAATTTGCCGAAAGGCAATTAAACTTCTTGTTTTAGACTTCTAAGACAATTAGTTTAACCTCAGGGGCGGGCCATT
Organism: uncultured Elusimicrobiales bacterium; assembly: GCA_944324105.1. Taxonomy (GTDB): domain Bacteria; phylum Elusimicrobiota; class Elusimicrobia; order Elusimicrobiales; family Elusimicrobiaceae; genus Avelusimicrobium. The sequence continues at coordinate 1,182 of CALUVA010000015.1, read as the reverse complement.
CACGGGGCCCGCCCTGTTTTATTTCCAACACCAACACTCCGCCGGACTAGTGATTTGGATAAGGCAAAAAAGGCCCCCTTTCGCGGGGGCCTTTTTAGATATTTTTCTGATTTAAAACCAACCAAAACGTTTTTTGCGCTCCGACGCGCCGGAAAGCAGGTTTTGCTCCGTCACCACCCCCAGCGGCACGCTATTTTCATCAATAACCGGCACCAGCGGCTGCCCTCCGTCCAAAACACCCTGCGCCTGTGCGACGGGGCTTTGCGGGGCCACCCCCTGCGCGTCGGTCATTACCGATCCGGCCGTGCTTGACGGCGCATAAAAGGCCAGTTCCGCCGTGCGGATAAATCCTTTCAGTTTCCCGTCTCGCGCCGTTACCAAACAGGCCACAGGCAGTTTTTTGCGCGGCAGCAGTTTCAGCTTTTCAATAATTTCCGTCAGTCTGGCATCCGTTTTAAAAGCCAAAAAATCCGTATTCATCAAAGCACCCGCACTGCCGGCCGGCCAGGAGGCGCTGTCCTGCAGCGCACGCAAGACAGACTCGGGCAACAGGGTTTTCATCTTTTCCCGCTGCGGAACGGAAAACGCCGCAAAAACCTTGGTCCCCTGCCGCAAATCCAGCCGTGCCAGCACATACGCGCTCTGACGCGAAGGCAGGCGGCGCAGCACGGCGGCGGCCTTTTCCGGCTCCATGGGATTTAAACACGCGATAATATACTCCGCCTTTAGGGGTTTAAGCAGCAACACAGCCTCGTGTGTGGCCAACGCGCCCAGCGCTTTGGCCGCGGCGGCCGGCGCGGCGGAAATAAATTTTTCCGTCACCCACGGGGTCAGATTGGCATTGGGTCCGTTCATAATATTCTTTTTCCGCAAAACGCGGGTCTTTAAAATCAGGCTGTTTTTATTATAATAAATATTATACGCGGCCCGCCGCAACCCAAGGGGGACGTATGTTTTTTGACAAACCCGTAAACGATTTGACCTTTGAAGACGTCGTACAGTTCTGCCAAACCCAGCAGCCGGAAGGCAAACAGCTGGACTACAAGTATTTCCTGCCCAAAAACAAAGAAAAATTCGCCAAGACCATTGCGTCTTTTGCCAATGCGCTGGGCGGCACGGTCATTATCGGTGTCAACGATGACAAAAACGACAAGCCCAAAGCTCCCTTTACGGGGATCTCCT
>CALUVA010000014.1 GCA_944324105.1 uncultured Elusimicrobiales bacterium | reverse complement strand
CTACCTGTATTTGGAAATGCGCTTCTTCTTTTCTAGGCATTTTTATACTCCTTCTTTAAAATGAAAGCGCGCACGCCGTTGGGCAATACCACTAAATTAAAGTGGCTGTCAGCCTGCTCCTGCCGCTCTCTGGGATACTTGCGGTTACACTCCCTGCAATACGGCTGTAATCCGCTGTAGCGTTTGTTAAATTCCGTAGCGGGTTTAATCTGCCCGCATTTTGCGCAATGTTTGTATTTCATTTTTCATACCTCCTTAAAGGGGGGCGGGGAGGTTGTCCGCCCCCTCGGGTTACGCCGCCCGTAGGGTGGTCGGGCGGTGAAGAGCGTTAAAATATTTCGCGCATTTTAACGCCGCGCTCACTTGCAAACCGTCTAACCTCATCAATCTGCGCCGCCGTTCCCGTCAAAATGAAACGCCGCGTTTCGGGGTAGTTCGTCGGGTCCGGCTTCGCGGGCTCTGCGAATAAGTCCTCTTCAATTTCTTCAGGCGCGTTATGTACGGGGTTTTTGGGCAACGCTTCCACCACGCCCAGCGCCGCTTCCTGTTTGGCCTTTTCCGTTTTTAAATACATTTGCCGCGCCATAGCATCGGCGAGGTTAAACGTCTTGCAATACGCCGCCAAACACTCCGTGCGGTACTCCGGCTCTATGCTGGCCTCCAGCGCGGCTATGTCTTTGCTTATTTGCTCCAGTTTGCCCAGCAGTTCGCCGTGCGCTTTGCTTTCTTTAACGGACAATTTCAGCCATTCTTCTTGCAAAACGTCGTCAAAGTTAATCAGCGCGCCGAGCGTGTTCCACTTATTAAATACCGCGCGCAGACTATTCTTGCGTTCTTCTTTTTTGCGCGCTTCATAATCCTTAATTTGCCCGTCAATAAGAGCCACAGGCTCATCAATAAGCGCGGTAATGGCTTTTATCTCGTTTTCAAACGCCGTATACGGCGCGTTCCATAACTTTTTGACCTCGCGGCGTTTGCTCTCTATGTCCTCTTTTAAATGCCGCAAATCCGCGCGGTCGGCTTTTGCCGTCTTCATATCCTCGTCGCTATATTGCACGTTATGATAGCGCACGGTGATATTGTGCACATATTGCCGTATATCTTCTAAATTGGCCTTGATGGGCTCAAGGGCCTGCGTTGTAACTTGAAGTTCCATATTAAGCCTCCGGCAATGCGCCCGCGTGTTTGCGGTAATAATCGTTCAGCGTCGCTTTGTAAGCGTCGCCCAGTGCATGGATAACATCGTATATCGTCGCTTTCAGCTGCGCGCGCGTCTGCGCCTGCGAAAGGGCCTGCAACACGTCGGCGGGCAGTTCGTAGATTTCTTCCACGACGGCAGCCTCTACCGTTTCCGCTTTGGCCGCTTTGGCTTTGTTTTCGCTTTTTTCCTCTTGCGGCAACTCGTCGGCGGTGTATGGCATTCCGCCCAGTTCGTCGGAGAAGCACAAACGGAAACCCTGCGCTATGGCTACCTTACGGAGCATAAAGCGCGGCATTTTGGCCCATATGGCGTTGGGCTTGCCCGTTTTTTTGCTGTATTGAATACACTCCGGCAAGAAGGCCACATATTTAAACGGCTTATCCCAGTCTTTGCGGTAAATGGTAATGGTAGCCTTCATATCATCCCCTTCACCGTCCACGTCTACCGTCCAGCCGTTCAACTTGCCCGTGCGTTCCGCGCGCTTGATATACACTTCATAGCCTGTAATAATGGAAGTCTGGCGGTATTGCCCTTCGCCGTATGTGTTGCAATAAATCTCCCGTTTGAAGGGATTTAAGCCGTAAGCCTGCGCAATTTCCACAAATTGGATTTTTTCTTCATCGTTTAATTTTTGCGCAACGCCGCTGATTTTCAAGAACTCAAGCAATTTTTCTTTTGACAACGCGGCAGGTATATTCGCCGCCGACTGTACAATTTCGTTTGTCATTTTAACCTCTCTTATAGGGGCGGCTTAAAATCCGCCCCCAATTCATTTTCTGATTTACCGTTTGGCCCCTTTCGGGGCGAGCCGCTTTTTTACACCCAGCGGTAAGGCATTTGTATGGGTACTACACTTTCGGTGCCTCTCGGCACGGCTCCGGCGGTCTTTCACGCCGTCGCGGTTTCGGTTCTTACAAATCTCTCGGGTGGTAATCGGCCGCGCCCACCCCGCGCGTTTTAAGGTTACTCATTTACCCTGCCTGCAACAATTATTCGCATTGTTGCCAACGGTTCTGTTTGCAAATTGCCAAATCTGTGCGCTGTAACGGGCGCACCCGTGCGGGGTAGCTACTCCCGCCTGCCTTTGGCCTTTCCGTCGCGGCCCGTTTATCCGCGCCTTTGGGGGTGGTCGGGGTTCCATTGCTTCAGGCTTCCGGCGTTTGACACTTCAAATCTGTGCGGGCTGTTTTTACGTCCGCCCGCCCGACGGTAGGAGACGCATGAATAACTACCTAAAATTTTCTTTCAGCTTCTCCATCCACAGGTCAAACTCCCTGCAGCAGTCGCACCCTTCCCCGTTATTGCACTTGTTAAAATCCCCGCAGAAAGGCGCGTCCCCTGCCTGCGGATAGGTGTGCGCATGATTTTCCTGCAAACTAGTCAGCTGCCCGTTTTTAAGCCGCGCAAACTCATTATCCAACGCCGCTTTTATCTCGTCCACATACCCGCTGGATACCATTACCTGATGCCGGCACTTCAGCGCCCCTTCAAATCCGCCTATAAGGTGCTCCAGCGCCACCAGCGTAGCCATCAGCCTTTTGGTTTCTACCGCCATATTTACCCCAGCAACTCTATCGCGTTTTGGTATTCTTTGGCCTTCTTTAAGAGCGGCCCCACCTGGGCGTAATACCGCCCCGTGTAACTGGTAATGCGCTGCGTTAAATTACCCTTCCCCTGCGCCACTTCCAGCTTAAACTGCGCTTCCAGCTTTTTCGTTTCCGCCTTGGCACGCCCCAAAATGTTCGCGCGCCGCGCTTTCAAACTCTTTATCTTGTCCTGTACCGTCATGCGCCCTCCCATTGTTTGCACTCTTTGCAGTCTTTCTTTGCCACCTTGCAGCCCTGCTTCATACACCGGCAGTCTGTGTTATCCCCGTCTATGTAAATCCGTTTTAAATGCCGGCAGATGCCTTTTTTCATACCTTTGCCTCCACAAACTGCCCGTCTTGCAGCGTATACCAGGTATCCGCCTTTATATCCTTACCGTCTACCTTCACCGTCCGAACCAAAAGGATGCGGCCGTAATCATCTCTTTCGGCAATTACCAACCAGCAGCCCTTTGCTCCTTTGGCCTTGCATCTAAACCCTAAACCGCAGGCTATGCTTTCTTTGCCCGTAGCCGAAGCCGCGCCACAGTTGCCCGTAGCCGAAGCCGCGCCACGGTCGCCCGTGGCCGAAGCCGCGCTCCAGTCGCCCGTAGCCGAAGCCGCGCTCCAGTCGCCCGTAGCCGAAGCCGCGCTCCAGTCGCCCGTAGCCGAAGCCGCTTCTTTTTCTTTTTCAACGTGATTTTTTTTCGTCCATTTCACACGGTCAAAAGTAAACTTAACCGCCGCCTGGATAAGCGCGCCCAGAGTCAATTCCGTTTTTATTTTTATTTTTTCGCAGCATATTTTATCTTCGTGAGGCACGATTTCTCCGGCTGCTTCCACCTCTGCAAAACGGCTTCCTGCGGGGTTATAATATTGGAAAACGTCCAGCGGATATTCGCACGCGTGAAACCCGCTTTTGCACGGCTCCACTTTGCCTTTATGTATGTATTTGCTTCCAATTTTGTATTGGAAGCCACGGCACTTCAAATCTTTGTCAAAGCCCTTATAAGCAATAATTTTTTTGTCCGCCATACTACCTCCACAAATACACCGCAAAATGCCCCAGCCAGTACGCCACACCGAACACGCAAATGAAGATTTCTGTTTTGGTCATATCCGCCTCCTAAAAAATCAATTTGACCGCCAGCCCTACGGCGCAAGCGCTGATAAACATCAGCACAAAAACAAATACAAACGCTTCTATAATCTGCATGCAGTCGTCTTTATCCAGCCCGAACATTTGCGCCTCCTTTTTGCTGCAATAAAAAAGCAAGTACCTTTTTAATGCTCTGGCGAGGAGCGGTACTTGCTTTGCTATCCAACCTAACTGGTTGCCCAGTCAAATTTTTTATACGGTTGGATAGTGGCTTTTTAAGCCTCCGTTCTTGGGAGCCACCCGAGCCGGATTTTGTTCTTTGACAAATCGCAGTATAGGAATATTCCTACCAAATTACTTCTTAAAATTACTTTAAGAAATTAAAAGTATTTTGTCAAGTCTTTTTTTTATAAGGCAAACTAACTTTAAAAAAAGCCCTGGTTTCGGCGCTTTAAAAACACCAAAACAGGGGCCTTTTTATTTTTACGTTTTTGACTTGACTTTTTGTCAAAAAACGTTTATATTATGGTATAAGCTATCCAACAGCAGGAGGCCCCCTGCGGAGGATGGCGTTTTTTTTATCCTCTCTTAACTGGAAGTCCCAACCAAAGGGGATTTCTGGTGTTAAAACAAATCTGCGACGTTTTAACCGCTTTACGGCAATACCTACACCAGGCGCACTTATGCGCCCGGGATAAGGGTTACGCCGCCCACCTTCTTTTAAATGACATTTATGACAGAGTTTCGGAAGATATAGACCGCCTCAAAGAACTGGTCATCGGTCAAAGCGGGGATGCTTCCGTTGCAGACGCAGAAACCTCCCTCACCGGCGCCCTGCAGTATATCCGGGCGCTGGAGCCTACTTCTGATTTTTCCCAAATGCTTAAAAATTGCCTCGTACTGGAGCAGACCGCAGATGAGCTGCTCCAGCGGGGCATTGTTTTTTATACGGAAAACCCGGGGCCCTTTATCCAGGGGATTTTAAACGCACTGGGGGACATAGACGAACGCCGCCTCAAAGAAGTGTATCTGATGAGGACGGAGGTATCCAAATGACCCGCGGGATACCGCACCCCGAAAATCTAAAGCCCGTGCAAACGGCGGACGAAGCACGGGAAAAGGGCCGCAAAGGAGGGCTCTCCTCCGGCGTTGCCCGCAGGCGCAAAGCCCTGTTTAAAGATATTTTGCAAGACATCATGGCGTGCAAAATAAACTCCCCTTTCAGCAGGACGCCGTTGCCCGCCGATGAGGCTATTTGTTTGGCGCAGGTGTCCAAAGCCGCCCAGGGAGACACCAATGCCGCCGCCTGGTGCCGCGACACCATGGGTCAGAAACCCAAAGAAGAAATCATGGGCACGGTGTCTTTGCCGGTGATTGTGGACGACCTGATAAGCCGCCCCCCAACCGGCGCGAAGCAAGGCGCGAAGCGTGGCAAGCGTAAGGTTAAGTGATTTAATAGCCCCCGTATTTTGGCCTGTATGGGCGGATGTAAAAAAGCAGGCTCATACGCATTATTGGCTTAAAGGCGGGCGCAGCAGTACCAAAAGTTCGGCCATTTCGCTCTTTATTATTTTGCTTCTTATGCAGGACCCGCAGGCCAATGCGGTATGTTTCCGCAAAGTAAAGGAAACGCTGCGGGACTCGGTCTTTGAACAGGTAAAGTGGGCCATAGACAAACTGGGGGTGGACGCGTATTTTAAATGCTCCGTTTCCCCCATGGAAATAACATACCGGCCCACGGGGCAAAAGATTTTATTCCGGGGGGTGGACGACCCGCTGAAAATCAAGTCGCTTAAAACAGCCAAAGGGTATTTTAAGCTGGCCTGGTTTGAGGAGCTGTCCGAATTTGCCGGAATGGAAGAAGTAAGCAACGTTATTTTGTCCGTGATGCGCGGCGGCGGAGGCAGGCCGTTTTTATACTTTTATTCCTACAACCCTCCTCCGCAAACCAGCAACTGGGTCAACGCGCAGGCCAACACCCCGCGCGCTGACCGGCTGGTGGTAAGCAGCAGTTATTTGGACGTGCCGGAAGAGTGGCTGGGGGAAGCCTTCCTGCGGGAAGCGAAGTACCAGCAAAAGGCCAACGAAATGCTGTACCGGCACATTTATCTGGGCGAAATCACAGGCACGGGCGGGGCCATATTCCCCAATGCTTGCAGCCGCCGGATAACGGACGGGGAAATCGCCCAGTTTGACAATTTGCGCCAGGGGATAGACTGGGGTTTTGTAAATGACCCGTTCTGCTTTTTAAAGCTGCATTATGACAGCACGCGGCGGGACGTTTACATTTTTGAAGAGATTTACGGCACGGGTATCAGCAACCGCGAAGCCATAGCCAAAGTGGACGCCGCAGCCGACCCGTACACCCCGATATACGCAGACAGCGCAGAGCCTAAAAGCATTAAAGAGTTTAAAGACGCTGCCCTGTATGTCAAAGCGGCGGACAAAGGCCCGGGAAGCGTAGAATACGGGATTAAGTTTTTGCAGGGGCTTGCGCATATTTACATTGACCCCGACCGCTGCCCCAACGCCTGGCGCGAGTTTAGTTTATACGAACTGGAAAAGGACAGGAACGGGGAATGGAAGCGTGAGCCGCCGGATAAGGACAATCACAGCATAGACAGCGCACGCTATGCACTATGCAAAGACACATTAACATGGTAAACATACGCAACTGGTTTAAAAAGAAAGAGCAAAAGCCGGCCCCTGCGCCCCAGCAGGAGCGGGCTTTTGACCGCTTTTTGGAGCTGGAAGAGAGCACGCGGCATACCTTTGTAAAGGAAGAGAAGCTCTCGCGGCAGGAGCAAGACGCCATTTTAAAGCGTGCTTTCCCCGTGCAAAGCGCCAGGCTCTGTGACGCGCAGACGGGGCAGTTTGCCATGGACTCCGATTTGGGCTTTTCCCAGATGCGCGGCCTGATTACCGAGGCCGGCCGCGCCGACGACCGCATTTTCCGCTTTTACGGCAAACACTCTTTTATAGGCTGGCAGTTATGCGCCCTGATTAGCCAAAACTGGCTGGTGGCCAACGCCTGTTCCATCCCTGCCGATGACGCCGTACGCCCCGGCTGGAAAAACATCATTAAAAGCGTAAGCGGGGAAGATTTAGACCCTGCCGAACTGACCGAACTGACCCTTAAAAAATACCGCCTGGCCGAAAAGTGCCGCCAGCACGCCAAAAACTCCCGCGTATTCGGGGTGTCTTATGCGCTTTTGTGCATTGACGGGATAGACTACAGCCAGCCCTTTAATTTGGACGGAGTGCGCCCGGGCAGCTTTAAAGGCATCAGCATTATTGACCCCGTGTGGATTACCCCGCAGTGGAGTGCGGGGGCTCTGAACAATCCGGCCAGCCCTAATTTTTACGAGCCCACCTATTACCAGACCAACGGCGCCGGACGCATACACGCCAGCCACATTATTAAGCTGGTGCACGAAGAAGTGCCGGATTTACTTAAACCGTCATATTACTTCGGCGGCCTTCCTTTGACGCAGGAGATTTACGAACGCGTCTACGCCGCGGAGCGCACGGCCAACGAAGCGCCGCTCTTGGCACTTACAAAACGCCTGCTGGTGGTGCCCACCAATTTAAAAGCCCTAGCGGCCAAGCCCAAAATAGCCTGGGACTTAATGAAAATGCTTGTATTCGGGCGGGACAACCAGGGCGTGTATTTTACCGAAGAGGGCGAAAAAAACCAGGTGCACCAGGTGGATACCAGCCTGTCGGACTTTGACGCCGTCATTATGTCGCAGTATCAACTGGTGGCGGCCATTGCGCGTATACCGGCGCATAAACTGCTGAAAACCGACCCCAAGGGCTTAAACAATAACGGCGAATATACGATAAAGGACTATAACCAGGAATTACAGTCCTTACAGGAAAAATCCCTGCGCCCGCTGATTGAGCGGGTCAACGGGGTGGTGCTGCGCTCCGACCTGTCCCAATTAAAAGGCGTAAAAGAAGTCATTACTGAATTTAACCCCATAGACATGCCCACCGAGCTGGAAAAAGCGCAGGTGGAAAGCCAGCAGGCGCAGGCGGCGTCTGCGTATGTGGCTGCGGGCATATTGAGCCCCGAAGAGGTGCGCAAAGCCCTGCGGGCCGAAAAGGGCGGCAAATACGCCGACATAGAAGAAGAGCTGCCCGCAGAAGAAATGCCGGAAGATTTGGAACTGCCGGATGATGACGGCGGACAGGAGCCCCCTTTTGGCCCAACGGACGAGGAAGAGGCGTAAGAGAATAAAGCCCCGCGCAAGGCTAACAGACAATTTAACGTGGGTAATGAGCCGATAATTCATAAAAATTAATTTATGGCGAAAAAGAAAAAAGAGCAAATCATTTTAGGCAGTCCGCTGATACCCAATGCGGGCGTGCGTGCCTGGTACAGCAAAGAGTTAAACGCATTAGTATCCGGCATGGACGCGCGCACGCGGCGGGAAGTGCTGGAGATATTCCGCACCGTGGCGCAAAAGGGCGGAAGCGTGGAGAGCCAGGAGCGCATATTGCTTAACAAACTGCGGCAGTATTACGGGGATTTGTTCAAACGCAAGGCCAAAGAGCTGGCGCAGTCTATGGTCAGCAAACAAAACCGCAGTGTTTCCGCCGCCTTGCGGGCCACCATAACGGGCTTTGCCGGGGAAGGGGCGTTTGTGCCTGTTAAGACAAACACCATTACGGGGCAGGTACTGCAGGATTTTAAGGCCGCCGTGAGCCAGAACGTAAACCTTATCCGCTCCCTGCACAGCCAATATTTTGAGCGCATAGAAGGGGCCGTGTTCCGCGCCATTATAGACCGGCAGGGGCAGGGATACCTGCGTGACGAGCTGTTAAAATACGGGGCGGACAGCAAGCGCCGCGCACGCAACATAGCGCGCGACCAAAGCCATAAGGCCTATGAAGCCTTGTCCCGCTCCCGCATGCAGCAGGCGGGCATACAGTATTGGCAATGGGAGCACGGAGGCGGCACCAAAACGGTGCGCCATTATCACATTTTAGACGTAAGCAAAGGGGGGCTTAATCACTCGGTGCATAAGATAGGAGAAAAGGCCTTTGACCCCACCAAAGGGATACGGCGCGGCATTTTGCCCGGCGAACTGCCTTTTTGCACCTGCCGCATGCGCCCCGTGATTAAGTTTGACTGAATATGAAACAGGTAGACCACAATCAATTTTGGCTGATTAAAGACAACCCGATTACCAAAGCGGGCGTGTTCCCGTATTTCGGGCGGCAAATCAGCCCTTCTCTGGAGCCGGACAAAATTTATCAGGTATACCGGCCCGCGGGTGAAATCAAAAAGGCCGCCGATACCTTTAAGCTGGTCCCGCTGGTGGACGACCACACCATGCTGGGGCCCGGCTTTACCCCCGCAGAGGAAAAAGGCGTGCACGGGGTATTGGGCGAAGATATCAAAGAAAAAGACGGCACGCTATACGCCGATGTGAAGATATTTTCGGAACAGCTTAAAAAAGAAATACAGGACGGTAAAAAGGAACTGTCTTTAGGGTACTTCTGCCGCTATGACCTGACACCCGGCCAGTACAACGGCATGCACTATGACGCCGTGCAGAAAGACCTCAAAGGCAACCACATTGCCCTGGTGGACAACGGGCGCATGGGCCACGAAGTGCGCGTCATGGACAGAGCCCTGGCCTGCGACGCCATGGACATAGTGGGCGATTTTCAAGTTGAGGAAGAACACATGTATAACAATGATGCTTGGGAAGAAAGTAAACACAAAAGAGACGCCGACGGCAAATTTAGCTCCGGCGGCGGAGGCGGAAACAAAAAAAGCGAAGACCCCAAAAAATCTGCATCTAAAAAATTAGTTTCTATTACTTATAAAAAAGACGCAGACGGTCATAGAATGGGGATACAGCAAATAGGAAGCGGGGAATTTATTGCCACAACATGGTCAGCTTCTAAAACTTTCAAAACCTTAAACGGCGCAAAAAAATGGATGGCGTCTAAAGGGTATTCTCAACCTGACACCAGTACAGAGGAAGATTTAAGCAGTACAACTCACGGGGTTGGCGGTAAAGACGCCGCCCCCGAAAAGGAGAACGAAATGGACAAAGTAAAACAAGCCATTGAGGCAATTAAGGCCCTGTTCGCCGACCCCGAAGCGGGTGACAAAGACGGCAAACTGGCCGAAATCCTCGGCGCGCTTGGCCAGGCTCCGGCGGCAGGTGACGCCTGCGCGGCCAAAGATGAGGACGTGGACAAACGCCAACTCATTGATGAAATCGGCGGCATTCTAAAGGATAAAGTCAGCGACGAGATTATCCGCACCGTCATCGGCAAGGCCGAAAAAATCGCTTACAACGACAGCGACGCCGGCACCGCAGACGACGAAGAAGCGGATAAAGACGGCGTCAAAGAAGCCGACGAAGCGCTGACCGAAAAAATCAACGGCGTGGAAAATGCCGTAGACGCCATGCCCGCCAAAATCCTGCGCATGCTGGCCGACCGCGAAGCGCTTTATAAACAGGTCAGCGGCTTGGTCGGCACGTTTGACCACGCGGCCATGACCGAAAAAGACATGGCCGTATACGCCTGCGACAAATTAGACGACCTCAAAGGCACCCCGGCCGACAAAGCCGTGGACGTGCTTAAAGGCTATCTAAAAGCGCAGAAGCCGGCCCGTGTGCTCAGCATGGACGCGGCCCCGCTGGAAGATGAAAAAGACGCGGGATTTGAAGCCTTCATGAAGGGGGAAAAATAATATGCCTTTTCAGAAAACAGTAAACAATAAACAGGCCTTCGGCCTGCCGGGTGAGTTTTACGACGACAGCCCGCGCAGAGCCCACACCTTTAAAATGGCCTTAAACGGGGAAGCGCTGCCCACTTTCGGCTATGCGTTTACCGCTACATCTAATGAAGGGGAAGCGCAGCCCGGAGGCTCCAACGCCTTTTTGGGCATTTTGGTCAACCCCAAGGAACACGCCCTGCGCGGCGGCCTGACGGCTAACCTGACGCTGCCCGCCGGCGCGGTGGGCACGCTGTGCGATTTTGGCCGCGTGCTGGTCACGGTGGCGGCTGCCGTTACGCCCACGTCCCTGCCGGTGTACAACACCACCACGGGGGCCATCAGCGGCGTAGCTGCCGGCAGTTCCTCCGCGGGCGCCGGCAATGCGTTTATCCCCAACGCCAAATTCGTGTTTTATTCCGCCGCTGCGGACGGCCTGGCCGTGCTGGAACTTAACGGCTTTGCCAACGCTCCGGCCGCCGGTGAGTAAGGAGTAAGAAAATGAAAGAAACGCAAATTATTCAAAGATTTTCCCCCGCCCAGTGCCGGCCTTTTGCCATGGACGCGGGCACCAAAGACAGCACCCTGCGCAAGCTGGGCATTGCCGTATCCGCCAAGGCGCTGGCCGATTACCGGGCCATTGCCATGGATGACACCGCGCCCGCCGGCATCACCACGCCGTCCATTGCCACGCCGGTGCAGTTTTTACAGTGGTGGAACCCCGAAATCGTGGAAGTGGCCACCGTGCCCACGGACGCCGACGAAATTATCGGCAAAACCACGGCGGGCACCTTTGCTGACGAAGAAATCGTCCAGCCCATTGTGGAACACATCGGGCAGGCGCACCCGTACGGAGACCTGGCCAACCCGCGCCTGGCTTCCTGGAACGTCAACTTTGAAGCGCGCACCATCGTACGCTTTGAAGAGTCCATGGAAGTAGGCACGCTGGAAGAAGAACGCGCGGCCAGAATGCGCTTAAGCTCGGCCAAAGAAAAACGCGCCGCCTGCGCCACCGCGCTGGAAATTGAACGCAACCTGGTGGCCTATAACGGCTTTTCGGACGGGGATAACAAAACCTACGGCCTGCTTAACGACCCCAACCTGCCGGCCTATGTGTCCGCCGCTTCCAACGGGGCGACGACTTCTCCTTCCACCGAGTGGGCGGACAAAACCTTCCTGCAAATCCAGGCGGACGTGCTTTCCATGATTGCCGGCCTGCAGAACAGCAGCAAAGGGCTCTATAACCCCAAGACCAAACGCGCCACGCTGGTGGTGGCCCTGGAAGCGGAGCAGTACCTCAACAAAACCAGCGAATACGGCGTTTCCGTGGCCAAGTGGCTCTCTGACACCTACCCGCTGATTACGGTCAAATCCACCGTGTTCTTTAACGCCGCCAACGGCGACGCCAATGTGGCGTATCTGGTGGCCGACGAAATCAACGGCAAAAAGGTCATTGAGCAGTATGTGCCGGAAGTGCTGCGCTTTTTGGGCGTATTCAACAAAGGCAAAAGCTACGAAGAGTTTTTTGCCAACGCCACCGCCGGGGTTATGGTCCGCCAGCCCGTCGGCGTATACCGCTTAAGCGGTATCTAATATTTGGGCCCCTATTCTCCGGGCCTGGGGCGGACACCCGCCCCGCCCGGGGAAGGGAAAGGAGAATAGTATGCCTTATATCGTCAGTTCGTTAAGCTCAGACAACCGCTACGCTTTTTATGAAAAAAGCAGCGGCAATGTGCTGCGCGTAAAAAAAGAAATCTTAATCAAGGGCGGCGCGCACGTGGCCAACAAAAAAACGCTGCTTGCCCCCAACGGGGCGGTGACGGAAGTGTCGGCGGAGGATTTGGAGTTGCTCAAAACAAACATCTGCTTTAAAAACCATTTGGAAAAAGGGTTTTTAAAAATCGTGGAAACCTCCAATAAATACAAAGCCGAGGAAGCGGCGGAAAAAATGGACAGCAAAGACAAATCCGCCCAGCGCACCGCGGAAGATTACAAAAAAGAGGGCAAAAAGGCCCCCCGGACCAAAAAAGGACAATAGTTTATGGCGGGAAATATAGTTACTGTCACCGTGGAAGAAATGCGCACGCAGCTGCCGTATTTTAAAGATACGGACAAATACCCCGATGAGGTATTGTCTGCGGATTTGCAGCAGGCGCAGTGCTATATTTCCCCGCTTTCCTGCGGTCCCCTGCAGGGGGACTGCCGTGCCCGGGCCGTGTATCTGATGGCCGGCCATTTGCAGGTACTTACCGACCGCATGGGCAGCGGCAATATGAGCAACGGCCTGCAGACGGGGGCCAGCGTGGGCCAGGTAAGCGTAACGCTTACCCCGCCGCCCGTCAAAGACCAGTACGACTACTGGCTCAGTTTAACCCCGTTTGGGGCACAGCTGCTGTTTTTGCTCAGCAGCGTTACGCCCATGGGCTTTTATGTCGGCGGAAGCAATGAGGACGTGTTCCGATGAAAGTGAAACGGACAAACAAAATCCTGCAGGTTATGAAGAGTATTTCCGACTTGGGAAATGTACGCATTGCGGCTGGATGGATACACCCCGGGGAAGCACACGCGGACACTAAACTAACCATGGCCCAGCTGGCGCAGGTAATGGAATACGGGGCCGTAACGGGTAAAAAAACGCATATCCCGCCCCGCCCGATGCTGCGCTTTACGGCACGGTTAAAAGGCAAAGAGTGGGTCAAAGAAGCGGGGGAGCTGGCCAAGAATGTGTTAAACGGAAAGCAAAAGGGCCGCGGGGCGTATGAAACCCTGGGCATGCTGATAGCCGATGACATAAAAGGCACCATAAGCAACGCGTCCCTGTACAAGCCCAATGCGCCGGCTACCGTTAAGAAGAAGGGCAAAAACACCCCGCTGATTGACACGGGTGCATTGCGCGACGCGGTGGACTATAAAGTTACGGTGAGGCGTTCTAAATGATTTTCGGGGATTTGCTGGCACAGGCGTTTCACATTATTCCCACGCAGGAGTTTGAATACTGCGCTTTTGTGGGAAAAACGGTCAACGCGTTGGGCGTATTTGTAAACGAGTACGCTGCCCCCGTAAAGTGCTTTGGCAGCATACAGGCGCTGGAGCAGACGCAGTACGAAAAGCTGGGCCTTAATTTTGAGCGGGAATACCGCACCGTTTACGCCAGCGTACAAATGAAGGGCCTGGACAAACAGCCCACGCCGGACATTTTGATTTTTGAAGGGCGCCGGTGGAAAGTGGTCAGAAATACCCCGTGGTTTGCTATGGACGGCTGGTGCGGCGTGGTGGTTACGCCGGACGATGAAAATACAACGCCGGAGGCGCAAGATGACGGACAATCAGGTAACGGCTGATTTAATTGCATTCATCAAAACGGGCCTGGACGGGTATGCCGATTGGCCGGTATTGCAGAGTTACCAGCCCACCAAAGGCAATTACGCCCGCCCGTATATTTTGATACACCGCCTGGGGGAAACGCTTATCGGGCAAATGCAGGTTTGCTCTTTTAAGCCCGAAAACGGGGGCCAAATTGTGCAGAGCACCTGGCAGATAGACGCCGTGCGGTACACTTCGGTCAATGACGACACCGCCACCCTAGGCGCCGGGGACGTGCTCAAACGCCTGCGCAACTGGTTTATGTCAGATGCGGCGGCCCAAACCCTGCGCGCCAAAGGATACAACGTGCTGCGCATAGGCCAACTGGTTACCCCGCCGGTGGAAACCGAAACGGAAACGTTTCAGATTTTACCCAATTTCACGCTGGATTTGATTTATAAGCAGCCATATCAGCAGCAAACGCCGGATATCACTTCGGCGCAGCCAAACATAAAAGGAGTATAAAAAACATGATTAGCCAAAGCCAATATGTGGACATTACGTCCGGCGTAGGGGGCCAGGCACAGGCCAGCGCCAGAGAGCATATCCTGCGCGTGTTTACCTCCGCGTCTCAAATGCCTTCCGGCACCGTGCTGGAGTTTACCTCCGCCAATGCCGTGGGGGAATATTTCGGCTTTAACAGCCGTGAATACGCCCTGGCGCAGACGTATTTCAGTTTTGTAAGCGCGCAGCAGCAGAGCCCTTCCAAAATCTCTTTCTGCGCCGACACTTCCGCGGGCAAAGCGCCTTTCTTGCGCGCCACCGCGGCCCCGGGCCAACTGTCCGCCTTCCAGGCCGTAACGGACGGTTCCTTTACCCTGTCTCTGGGCGGCCTGAGCGGCACGGTCTCGGGGCTTGATTTTTCTTCCGCGGCGGCATACGCCGATATTGCCTCTGCCGTACAGACGGCCCTGCGCGCCGCGCAGAGCTCCAGCCCGATGTGGCAGAACATTACCTTTGAATTTGACTCCGAAAGCGGCGGTTTTGTGCTGACCGGCGGCGCGGCGGAGGCCGGCGCCATTGTGCCGCTCACCGCAGGAGAGTCCGGCACGGACATCAGCGGCCAGCTGGGGCTCAACGAAGCGTCCAGCCCCGTAGTGTCGCAGGGCGTTGCGGCCACGTCTTACGGGCAAATGCTCTCTGAGAGTTTAAACCTGTCCAACAATTACGGCACGTTTGCATTTTTAACCCAGCCGGACAATGACGCCGTAGCGGAAATCGCCCAGTGGACACAAACGCAAAACCTGCTCGGCGGTATGTATCTGCAGCCCATTGCCAAAGGAACGTACAGCACCGTGCAGCCGCTGGTGGCGGACTACACCGGCACGGCTTTAATTGCCGATGCGTTTACCCCGTACTCGGACGCGTGGCTGGTGCCGGCGTGCGTGGCCGCGGCTACCAATTTCAACCGCGTAAACGGCACGCAGAATTACATGTACAAGCAGCTTTCCGGCGTGGAGCCTTCCGTCACCACGGACGCGGATTATGAAGCCTTAACCGCCGTGCGCGTCAATTTTTACGGCAGCACGCAGCAGGCCGGCACGCCGATTGCGTTTTTCCAGCCGGGCAGCCTGCAGGGCGAAGTGGAAGATATGGGCGTTTATATGAATGAGCTGTGGCTTAAAGACGCCGCCGCAGTGGAATTTTTAAACTACCAGCTTTCCGTGCCCAAATGGCCCGCTAATGCCTCCGGCAAAGCCGTGGGGGACGGCCTGCTGCAGGGCGTTATAGAACGCGCCAAAAACAACGGCACCATTTCCCAGGGCAAAGAGCTCACCAGCACGCAAAAGGCATACATTACCAGCCTGACCGGAGAAGAGGACGCCTGGCGCAGTGTGTATTCGGAAGGATATTATTTATCCTCCCAAATCGTGCCCGTTACCACCGGCGTCAATACCGTCTATGAATACCAGTACACCCTGGTCTATTCCAAAGGCGACAGCGTGCGCAAAGTAACCGGCACGCATACCTTGATTTAGGAGGATAACCTATGCAAGACGTAAGCGCAACAGGCGTTAAAGTAACCGTTATATCCGTGCCCACTTTCCCGCAGGGGTTTGAAATCAGCGAATTTGCAGACGACGCAGACCCGCTTGATTTCCCCGCCGCCCAAATTGCCGACTACGGCATGGGGGTAAACGGGGATTTGGTCACCTGGACGCGCCCCGTGCCGCTGGAAGTAACGCTGAATATCATCCCCAACACCGACGCGGATAAAAACCTGTCTATTTTGTACGACATGAACCGCGCCGCCAAGGGCAAAGTTTCCGCGCAGGATTTAGTTACGCTGGTGGCGTCGTACCCCGACGGCACCCGCAAAATCCTCTCAAACGGCAAATTGGTGTCCGGCGTACCGGCCGGAGGCGTGGCCTCCAGCGGGCGTATTAAGACGAAAGAGTACCGTTTCGTCTTTGAAAACAAAATCAATTAATCACCACCGGAGAATAGACTATGGAACTTTTGGAGCCCAAAGACGTAACGATAGACGGAATTACCTATAAAATCGGCAAGTTCCCCGCCGTGGCGGGGCGGGAGATTATCACCAAATACCCGTTAAGCAATATCCCGCGCGTCGGGGACTATGCCGTCAGCGAAGAGATTATGCTCAAACTCATGAGCTATGTGGAGCGGGTGCTGCCGGACGGAGGAGCCGTGCGCCTGGCTACCAAAGAACTGGTCAACAATCACGTCCCTTCCTGGGAAACGCTGGTCAAGCTGGAAGCGGCGGCGCTGGAGCACAACTGCAGTTTTTTTCAAAATGGCAAGAGCTCCGCTTTCCTCGCAAAATTAGGAGTTCTTGCCCAGCAGAAAGTTACCGAAATATTGACTGGCTTATTGCAGACATCGTCTCGTCGGGCAAAGCCACGCTCTGGGAATTAAAGACCGTATACACCCTGCAGGATGCCATGCAGCTGTGGGAAGTGGTAGCGGTAGACCGCTATAACGAAATACAGGCCGCAGAGGCCGCCCAAAAGCGGGCAAAGAGGAAATAATGGCCATTACCGATACTTTTTCTTTGGTGTTTGAAACCGACGGCGCAGAAGCCGTGGTCAAAGAGTTTAAGCGCATGCAGGACGCGTCGGACTCTGCCGCCAAATCCGCCGACAAAAATACCCAATCCGTCCAAAAGTCGGAAAAGGGCTTTATCGGGCTTAAAAACGGCGTGTTAAAAGCCATAGCCCCCTTGGCGGCGTTTGGGGTCATTATTAACCGCACGCTTAATTTTGCCCGGCAGGGCGAAGACCTGCTGTTTATGGCCAACAGCGCAGGCGTGGCGGCGGAAAGTTTTAACGCCCTGGCATTAGCGGCGGAGCGCATAGGCGGCAGCCGCGCCGGCATGGCGGGCTCTTTGGGCTCTTTAAGTTCGGCCCTGCAGGGCATACGCCGAGGGGAAGAAAACGGCCTTACGCAGGCGGCTATGTATTACGGCGTACAGTTTGCCGGTCCCAACGGGCTGGCTACGCCCGAGCAAATGTTGGAAAACATCGCCCGCGCCATGGAAGGCCGCAGCGTGGCCGAACAAATGGACATGGGGCGCATGCTGGGGCTGGACGAAGGCACCATACGCCTTTTACAGCGCGGCGTGGAAGGCCTGCGCAAGGAAATGGCCCTGGCACAGAAATACAACCCTTTTGACGAAAAAACCCTGGAGCGCATACAGAAGTTCCAGTACAGCCTGCGCGAGCTCAAGGCCGCGTTCACCATGGTGGCGGGCCAGTTTTTAAGGGACTTAATCCCGCATTTTGAGCGCTGGACGGAAATAGGCAAAGACGCTTTTGACTGGATGATAGACCATGCGGACGCAGTCAAGCTGGCCCTGGCGGGCATAGGAGCCGCCATTTTGGTCGCGTTTTGGCCTTTGACTGCTCTGGGCGCCCTGCTGGTACTGCTGGTTGACGACTTTGCCACCTTTGCCCGCGGCGGGGAAAGCGCTCTGAAACCTCTTTGGAAAATGGTCATGGAAATATGGGAGGCATTAAAAGGCATAGGAGCATTCTTCGCCGAACAAACTGATAAAACGGTAAAAAGAGCCCAAGAGGGAGCTTTGTTTGGATTAATGCCGAAAATTGACGAAAAAGGACATGTGCAACAAGGAAAAAATATATTTTCCTGGATGTCCCCGGGAAGCGGCAGTCCACTGGACAATTTGACAAGGGGCATGCTCGCACCCGTTTTTAACAACCAAATTGAAATCAACGTAAATGAAAGCGGCGACCCGCAAAAAACGGTATCCGCCGTAAGCAGCGGCTTAAACAGGGCCGGCATAACCGATGCGGAGGACGCGCTTTTAACGGCACAGGTAAACTGATATGGCTTCCATACAACAGCAAATAGACCAAATGGCCGGAAGCGGCTTTAGCGTTACCAACCTGGCATTAAATGTAGGCGGGGCGCTGTCTTTGGCCAATAACGGCAAAAACGTATTTATTGCCACCAATGACAAAGACGACCCGCGCGAAATACTTCTGTCCTCCGAACAGCAAGGCCTGGCTTTTGCCGCCGAATATGCGGGGCTTAACAGCGTGGTTATGTACGCAGAGGTCAAAGAAAGCAGCCGCGTCATGGAGCACCCGCTGGAAAACGGCTCCGTCGTGGCCGACCACCAGGTGCAAATGCCCGTGGAAATACGCCTGCAAATCGTCATGCCGTATTACCTCTATGACGATATCGTGGAAGATTTGCGCCGGCTCAAACAAAACGGCACCCTGGTCAGCGTACACTGCCGGGGCGGAGTATATACCGATATGGTGTTTGTGGACATCCCGCACAATGAGCGGGCCGAAAACGTATCCCGCCTGAGCTTTGACTGCACCCTGCGCCAGGCCATGCTGGTAAACCCCTCCGGGGAAAACGTCAGCCTGTCGGAAGCGGACGTACAGCAGCCGGCCAATTCGTCTACGGTCAAAAGCGGCTTAAAACAGGGCAAAGAAAAAAGCCTGTTGGCGGAAGGTATACAGAGTATTGCCAATTTATACGTTTCTACATATGGGTAATTTATGCAGGAAATAACATTGGAAAACCAGCCTAATCAACAGTTCAGCATCAGCCTCGGCGGGGCGGCGTATGTGATTTCTTTGCGCACGCTGGCAAACGGCGCCACGCTGGCCGATATTGAAATAGACAATGAACCCCTGGTCCGTGGGCTGCTTTGCCGCGGCAATGAGCTTTTACTGCCTTATCCGTATCAGGCGCGCGGGGGTAATTTCCTGTTTACCACAGCAGACGGACGCTATCCGTCTTATACGGATTTCGGCGGCTCCTGCCGGTTTTACTTTATCAGCGCGGAGGAACTGTCCAATGCCAACCCAGCTGCCTAAACGCTACGCCCGCGTGGAAGTGGAAGTCAGCCAAACAACGGCAGACGGAAAAATCACGCATTCCCTGCAGGCGTTTGAGGGCTTAAACGTACGCTTTGATATTGTTAAGCGCGCCGGCGCCACCATGAACCGCGCGGAAGTGGCTGTTTGCAACTTAAAGCAGAGTACGGTAGATTACCTGACCACCATTAACGCGCTGGAACAGTTTCAAAAAAACCGCAAAGTCATACGCCTTTTTGCCGGATACGAAGGCCAAACAGGCCGGATTTTTGAAGGGGACATTATCCGCGCCCTGCCTTCCGCCCCGCCGGACGTATGGCTGACGGCGCAGTGTTTAAGCGGATATCACAATAATTTACAAATGGTCACGCTGGCCCTGCACGGGGGTGTGGATATAAAAGACATATTCCGCACCGTCGCCGAACAGCTCAATTTAAGCCTAGATTGGAACTGCACCCTGAAAAAAACCATAGACCAGTTTGTGTATCAGGGCCCCATGACAGATATTATTAAACAGCTTAACGATTTAAAAGATGTTCGCGTATACCAGGAAGATGACCGCTTAGTTGTAGAAGATGAAAAGCCGCAGCCTCCTGCAGTTGGAGACAGTGTCAAGCAATTTTCTCTAAACAGCGGGCTGATCGGCCTGCCGGAGCCGGATTTGTTCGGCGTTAAATTTAAAGTGCTTTTAGACCCGTCCCTGCGCTGCGGCCAGTGGGTGCGGCTGGAAAGCGCGCAAATACCGGCAGCCAGCGGCCTGTATTACATTTATTCCATTACACACAGGGGGGAGCTCCGCGCCGAAACGTGGTACTCGGAGCTGTCTTGCAGAACCTATGACACAAAAAACTAACCCTTCCGCCCCTTCCGTAAACCCCGCCGACCTGCAAGGGTTGGACGGGCTGCTGGAAGTGTGGCGCAAAAGCCTGTTTATGGCCCTGCGGGTGGCTTTGCCCGCCGTGGTGCAAAGTTATGACCGCGCGGCCAACCGCGTAACGGTAACGCCGGCGGTTACCTCCCTGTCCGGCTCTGGCCAGACGCTTACGCTGCCCCAGCTGGCCGATATTCCCGTCTGCACCGCCGGAGGCGGCGGCTTCGGGGCTTCTTTCCCTTTGCAGGCCGGGGATACGGGCTGGCTGTTATTCTGCGACCGCGACATCAGCCTTTTTAAAGCCTCGCGCGTTATATCCCCCGCCAATACCAACCGCCTGCACAATTTAGCAGATGCGGTATTTTACCCGGACGTGATGGGGCAAATCAGCGTTTCGGCCCAGGACGCGGGAAAGGCGGTTTGGCAGACGCTTTCCGGCGGCGTGAAAGTGGCGCTGGGCACGGAGGGCGTGGAAGTAACAGGCAATGTCAGCATTACCGGGAATTTGTCCGTCAGCGGCAATATAACGGCGGCCAATGTGTCTGCGTCGGGGGACGTAACGGCGGGCAGCATTTCGCTTAAAAACCATGTGCACGGCGGCGTGCAGGGCGGCAGCGGCACCACGGGGGCGCCACAATGACGGCAGAGATATACGAACTGATTTTCAGGGGACTCAAGGCCAAATACCCGGGCCAGGCCATCGGGCCGCACTTCCAGTCCGCATGCGCCGCGCTGGGCGAATGGGACGAAAGCAAGCACCCCCGTAATGAGGACGGAAAATTCGGCAAGGGCGGCGGGACACAAAGAGAAAAGAGAACAACGCCCGTAAAAGAATTTTTAGGAAAAGAATATACCGGCATCAAGGGGCATTTATGCGCACATTAGCTTTAAACGCAAACAACGATATTTTTTTGGACGCCTCCGGCTCTTTGGCCTTTGCGCAGGATATAGACGCGCAGGCCGCCATAGCCACCAATAAAACCCGTACGCTGTACGGGGAAGTGCCCCTGGCTGCCCAGGCGGGCATACCTTTTTTTGACGTTGTGTTTAATAAGTTTGACCCGAAACTGTTTGAGCAGTTCCTGCGGCAAACGCTTATGGAAGTGCCGGGGGCCGAAAAAGTGACGCAATATAACTATGAAATCCAAAACGGCGTGCTGACTTATTCCGCCGTCTTAACCACCGATTTAGGGGAGGCAACTGTAAATGGCTGATTTAACAGGATATACCACACAGGAAGGGGTCATTATCCCCGACACTTCCGATTTGCAGCAGGAAGTGCAGCAGGAATACGTCAGCGCGTTGGGAGACGATTTGGACCTGTCCCCCGAAACGCCGCAGGGCCGGCTTATAGAAGCCGAGACGCTCTGCCGCAAAGCGGTGTTGGACAATAATGCCCTTATCGCCAATACCTTAAACCCCAATACCTCTTTCGGCGTATTTTTGGACGCCCTTTGCGCCCTGACGGGCACCGTACGCGCCACCGCCACGCGCACCGCCGTGCTGTGCACGCTGACCGGCAGCCCGGGCACGCTGGTGCCGGCCGGCTCCCAGGCGCGCACGAAGGCAGGGGATATGTTTTCTTTGGTTAATGACACCACCATACCTGCTTCCGGCTCTGTTCAGTCGTACTTTGAAGCCGCGGAAACAGGAGCGGTGGCTTGCCAGGTGGATACGCTTACCCAAATCGTCACCCCTGTAACGGGCTGGGAAACCGTCAATAACCCCACTGCCGCCGTACTGGGCACGGAAGAAGAGAGCGACAGCTCCCTGCGTGCCAAACGCCAGCAGCAGCTTTACCGCGGCGAAGCGCTCCTGCAGGCCATTATTTCCGCCGTCAGGCAGGTGGAGGGCGTTTTAAGTGTATACGGGTATGAAAATTATACAAACGCCATACAAACCGTAGACGGAATAAGCATACAGCCGCATTCTATTTACATCGTGGTGGACGGCGGAGAGGACGCGGATATCGCACAGGCCATATTTGAACACAAAAGCCTGGGCTGCGGCTATACGGGCACGGAAGAAGTGACCGTTACGGACGCTTTCGGCACGCCGTATGAAGTGGCGTTTAACCGGCCCGATTACCAGCCGGTGCAGATAAACGTAACGGTTACCGCGCCCAGCACTTCTGTCACGGCGGATATCCAGCAAAGTGTAAAAGACGCCCTGTCCGCCTGGGCCAACGGGGAAATCAGCGGTATCAGCGGGCTGGGTTTGGGCGTGGACGTCAGCCCCTTTGAGGCCGCCGC
>CALUVA010000013.1 GCA_944324105.1 uncultured Elusimicrobiales bacterium | reverse complement strand
CTGGCAATCCGGCTGCGCACCACTGTACCTATTGTATAACTTTTTTGCGTTTGTGCCCAAAAATTATCTGACGTGCGCCCTTTATTCGGGCTTTCCATGAGCACTTCTTTTTCTTTGCCCACCTGCGCCGCATAGGCGGCTTCGGCCAGCCCTTTCACTCTATTTAACAAAATATCCAACCGTTCTTCCAGTATTTTTTCGGGAAGAAGTTTCATTTGCGCTGCTGGCGTACCCTGCCGGGGGGAGTATTTAAAGCAGTACGCGGCAGAAAATCCGGCGCGCTGCACTAGCGAAAGCGTTTCTTCAAAATCCGCTTCCGTTTCCGTTGGAAAACCGACAATCAAGTCCGTGCTGAGCGCAAAACCGCGTTCTTTTAAGGCGTCTATTTTTTCCAGCAGCGTCTCCCGCGTGTAGCCGCGTTTCATTTCGCACAGGACTTTGCTGGAACCGCTTTGCACGGGCAGGTGTATATGGCGTGCGATTTTGGGATTATTTTCCACCGCGGCCAGAAACTGAGGCGTAATAAACGCCGGATGCGGGCTGACAAACCGCACGCGCTGTACACCGGGCAAAGTGGATACTTCGTTTAATAAATCGGCAAAGGTCTTGCCATTTTCTTTCCAGGCGTTGACGGTTTGCCCAAGCAGCATAATTTCCGGGCAGCCCGAGCGGGCTTTTTGGGCGGCTTGGGCTAATATGTCAGACGAAGGCAGGCAGTGCACAGGCCCGCGTACGGAAGGGACAATGCAGTATGTGCAGGCGAAATCACAGCCGCGCATAATCGTTA
Source organism: uncultured Elusimicrobiales bacterium (assembly GCA_944324105.1). GTDB lineage: Bacteria > Elusimicrobiota > Elusimicrobia > Elusimicrobiales > Elusimicrobiaceae > Avelusimicrobium. Next base: position 22,214 of record CALUVA010000013.1, on the reverse strand, counting down.
CATATCCCGTTATTCCGTGAAGCTGGGATTTGCCGCCTCGTGCCGCGCTGAACAGGCCGCTGTTGTCCAGCAAAGAGGCGAAATGATCTATTTCGCGCGCGCCGGACACCAGGTCCAGGTATGGAAAGGTTTTTTTCAGTTTTTCACCCAAACGCTGCGCCGCGCATCCGGCGAAAATAATATGCCGGCCTTCTTTTTCCCTCTTCCACTGGCGCAGGCGTCCCAGGAAAGACAAGGCACGGTGTTCGGCGTGGTCACGCACGGTACAGGTATTGACCAGGGCCAGGTCCGCCTCGTCCAAGTTATCCGTTAGGGAATACCCGCGCAACAGCAAGTGCGCGGCCATTTCTTCGGAGTCGGCCAAATTCATCTGGCAGCCGTACGTTTGAATGAAAAGTTTTTTCATAAATACATAAAAAAGGCGGCGTTGTATGCGCCGCCTTTATCTTGCGAAAGTTAGAACTGTTCGCTGAGTTTTTTAATCGCTTCCGCCACCGGCTGCTGCAGATGCAGTTTTACCACACGGCGGCCTTTGTTTTCCAGCGCCTGGAAATCACCCAGCGCTTGGGCGTTGCACAGCTGTCCGAAGGTGTAGTGCTGGCCCGGGATCTGGATGTCTTTGGCGGGCTCGGCGGAGAGGATCAGAAATACCCCGTTGTTGCCGTCGCCTTTGTGCAGCTGTCCGCTGGAATGCAGATAGCGCGGGCCATAGCCAAACAGTACGGCGCGTTTGGTGCGGCACAGGATTTTGTCGCGCAATCCTTCCAAGGCTTCATCAATTTCTTTGGAAGGCCACAGATAGGGTAAGATGGCCACATAATCGTTGCTTTCAAGCAGGGAGTAAAAATCCTGCGACAGAGTATCCAGTTTTACCTCGTCTTTGAGATCTTTGCTGACCAACAGAGGAGCCGTCACTTCGGCGGGAATATCTCCCGCTTCCAGTTTGGCCAACACGTTTTTGGTCAGGGTTTTTGCTTCCTGTACATTGGGTTGGTCAAAGGGGTCAATGGCCAAAATGGCACCGGCGGCCGCAGTGGCGATTTCCCATAACAGATACATGGCCCCCAGTTGATAATTATCTTCCAGCGACAGTTTCATGACAGGGAATCCCCGTTCGGCCAGATCATCGGCGATTTCTTCCACGCGTTTATTGTCATCCGTATCCGCGGAAATATAGACAAAGAAACGGTCTTCACGGTAATCAAAATTTCGGTGCAGCGTTTCACCCACCACAGGCACCACGCCTTTGCTTTCTTTACCCGTGGATTCGGCCACTAGCTGTTCAGCCCATAGACCGAACGCGGCAATTTCTTTCGGGGTTAGAATGGTCAACTTATCCTTGCTGTGATTGGCATAACAGGCGCCCATATATGCGCCGAGCTGTACTGCGGCATTGTCTTTAACGGAAGCATCCGGTCCGAAGGAAGTCGCCGCTTCTTTGGCTCCGTTCAGAATGCGCACCACGTCCACGCCCATAATGGCCGCCGGCACAATACCGAAGAACGACAGCGCGGAAAAACGGCCGCCGATGTCGGAAGGGTTGGTAAACACATGGCGGAATTTGTACTTTTTAGCCAGAGCCTGCAAGCCGGTGTTTTCATCGGTGATAGCGATAAAATTCTGGCCCGGGTTTTTTACGCCGGCCTGTTTGACTTCTTCATGAAAATACGCAAACTGGGAGGAAGGCTCCACCGTACCGCCGGACTTGCTGGCGAAAATGAACAGCGTTTCGGCAGGATTGATTTGGCTGCGTACATAACCCACCCAGTCCGGATTGGTGGTATCCAACACAAAAAGTTCCGGCCGGCCGGCCTGTTTGCCAAATAGAGCGCGGAAAACTTCCGGTGCCAGGCTGCTGCCGCCCATACCCATGACGACGCAGTATTTAAATTCCTTTTTGGCTTCGTCGGCCACTTTGAGCACTTCATCAATGTGTTCTAATGTCCAGTTGTATACTGTTTGCCAGCCCAGGAAATTTTTAATCAGTTCCTGGTGCTGCGGCTCCTGCTTCCACAGGCTGGGATCTTTGGCCCAGAATTTATTTTTAAAATCCAGGTTTTCCAACTTGATAATGCCTTCGCGGATAATCCCTTCCGCCATGGGGTTCACTTTCGTTTTCATATCAATCATACTTCCTTTTTACAAGTTTACAAATTTACTTTCAGGTTACGGCAGCTGGTTTTCCAGAGCCAAAACCTTGTCGACCCGTTTCTTATAATTGCCTTCGTTAAAGTACCGGGCGTTCAAAAAACGCTCCACCAGTTCTTCAGCCGTATGTTTGCCGATGACCAGCGCTCCCAAGCACAGGGCGTTCATATTGTCGTGTTCCACCCCTTGGTGGGCCGAATAGGCATCGTGGCAGACGCAAGCATATACGCCGTGTATTTTATTGGCTGCTATACACATACCTATACCGCTACCACAAATCAGCACCGCGCGGTCAGCCTTGCCCTGGGTAAGCAGAGCGCCGGCTTTGGCGGCGTAATCTGGGAAATCCACACGCTGCGCGCCGTCACAGCCGCAGTCCAGTGTTTCATGCCCCAATTCTTTAATTTTGTTCAGCACTGTTTCTTTGAGTGCAAAGCCCGCATGGTCGCAGGCGACGGCTACTTTCATATTGTACTTGTACTCCTAAAAAGCCTGGTCCACCAGGTCACAAACGCTGTGCCCAATGAAAATGTGGCATTCCTGCACGCGCGGCGTGTTGGGCCATTTGACCACAATGGGCAAATCCACCACATCTTTAATAGTACCGCCGTCTTTGCCCAGCAGGGCTGCCGTGTAGCAGCCGCGTTCTTTGGCCAGCTCCAGCGCCAACTGTACGTTTTTGCTGTTGCCGGAGGTGGAAATGCCGATGACCACATCCCCTTTGCGCGCAAAACCGTCAATTTGGCGGGAGAATACCACGTCATAGCCATAATCATTGCCTATTGCGGTTACGGTGGAAGTGTTAGTGTTTAAAGCCAAAGCGGGGAAAGATTTGCGTTCTTTTTTAAACCGCCCCACAAACTCGGCCGCGATGTGCTGGGCGTCGCCGGCGCTGCCGCCGTTACCCATTAAAATAACCTGGTTTCCGTTCTGAAAAGCTTTAATAATTTGGTCAGCTAGCTGCTGTACTTGTGAACCCAGGTTTTCTTTTACGTAGGTTACGGCGGCAATCAGTTCATCGGCTTCTTTTTCAATAAACATAAATACTCCCTATTTTAAATTTTTTCCAGAGATTGCGCTTGTATCCAACCCTGCAATCCTTCGGATTTAACCACCACATCATACCAGTCATCTTTGCTGTCCTGTATTGTCAGCAAATGACCTTGCGCTATACTAGCGCTGGCAGGGAAATTGCTTCCTGGGCCGCTGCGCAGTTCCGCCACCGGGGCGGCCACCACAGCCAGCTGCACCTTTTCTATTTTACTGCGCCAGCCGTACCATGCAGCCAACAGCACCACTATGGCTAATGCGCTTATGGCTGTGCGGCCCAGGCGGTGTTTGATAAGCCACAACGAAGCCAGTGAACAAAAAACCCACAGGGCCAAAAATAACAGTCCCTTTAACTCGTCGGTGCGCAATCCGAAGAAAAACTTGTGCAACACTTCAGGCATGCCGGCGGGGACAAGGCGTTCACCTGCGTTTTGCAAAGCCAACGTCAGGTTATGGCGTATATCACCGTCGCGCGGAGCCAAACGGAAAGCCCGGTAATAATTGGCTACCGCAAGCCCCGTGCTGCCCATTTTAAAATAACAGTTTCCTATATTGTAGTAAAGATGGGGGTTGTTTGGGTAGGAGGAGAGCAACTGTTCGTATTCACCCAGTGCGGCGGCAAATTTTCCTTCGCGGTACAGATTCCCAGCCGTTTGCATATCCGCCGAAAAAATCCAAAGGGCCGTTCCCAATATCAGCCCCAGCGTTACAAACAGTTTTTTCATGAACGGCCTCCTTTGTCCATTTCCTTCATTAATTCCGCAGCCAACTGAGCCAATTCGGCCGTATTTTGGTTCTGCAATTCTGCCGGAGCAAAGCGTGCCGCATCTAACCGCTGCCATAAGTTTTCAAAACGCTGGACTAGGTCGGCCGGGCAGCCGCGTCTTTTTAGCGCGGCCGAAATATCACGCAGCGGCAAACTGGCTGTATGCACTCCGTAACGCACATATAGATACGTATCCAATGCGTCCGATACCGCTTCTTCCGTCCAGGCTTTTTTCAGCTGTGCTTTGGCCCGTGCCAAAGCCCGTTTGCCGGCCAGACTTTGTTTATCCAGCAGGGCAAAAATGCCGGCGAACAGCAATAGAGCCATAAAAAGATAGCTGACTATATTCAAGGCCGCCAGTTTTGCCAAGAAGGTAGCGTCGTCTTGGGCTAAATCGGATTTTAAATAGCGTATGTCTTGTCCCAGTTGGCGGAATCCGTTGCCCAAATCCATCCGCGCGCCGAAATCAAAGCCCGTATCTGTTTTTGAGGAGGGGATAACTTTTATTTCCAGCGGTTTGGTGCGGATAGTGCGGTAACCTTTGGCAGCTGGGTCAAAATAAGACCAGTCCAATGCGGGAATCGTATAGGTACCGGAGGAAACAGGTACAATGACGGTTTTAAAAATTTTATAACTTTTCAGTCCGCCGTTATTCGGCACAGTACCGGCGCTGGAGGCCACATCATAGACCTTAAAACCGGGCAGTGCAGGCAGTTTTAAATCGGAAGTGGGTTTTAAATTACCTGGTCCGTTGACGTTTACTGTTAGGTTGACGGCTTCACCGGCTTCCACTTCGTTACGGTCTAGCGAAGCGGAGATGCTGTAACCGGAGCCAACCGCTCCATAAAAACTTTTTGGTTTGCCGTTGGCTGGAGTGGAGCGTACATTTAGTTTGACAGTGTTGGATTTAACGGTCTGTGCTTCCTGGGATACGGCTGCAAACATCCGGTCAAATACGGATAACCGTACGCTGCCCGTCGGCACATATTTGACGGAGGCTGCCCCTGCCTGGGCCTGTCCTGCCGTTACGCCGGACACGGCGTAACGCCGCTCAATGTAGCCATAAGTTTTACCGTCAATGGTTTGGCGGCCTTCCGAAGAGGAAACGGATTCCATAAATAGGTTGGAAATGTTCGGGTCGGTATAAGGGGCGTTGTCCATGAACGGCCGGGAATAGTAAAAGCGCACGCCCAGCGTTACTGTTTGGTTTACATACGGGTTTTTTTGGCTGACGGCGGCCACCATAAAATAGTCTTTGTCCCCGTTGCGTGCGGCCAAATTGTACAAATCCCGTTCTAAGGGAGGCATATCAGCCGGAGCCTGTGCGGGGGCGGCTTTGCGCGTAGCAGCGGAGGAGGCAGAGGAACTTCCATTGGGCTTGGGAGTGGAAGAAGCATTTTTAGGTGCTGCCCCGGCACGGTATACAGTTATGGTAATGGGATCGGTTTTATAGGTTTTATTACCATATTCCAGCGTAATAGGGCCGATAACGGCTTTACCAGGGAAACGGGGCAGCATAATATATTCAAAGGTACTGACTGCATGAAAATTGTTGATTTGTTTTGCCGTGGAACGTGCATAAACATTAAAAGCTGGCAGGCTGGGCAACTGTGGAGTGAAATTTCCTGCTGCGCCGTCCACCGTTACGGTCAGCGTCAGTTCGTCTTCCGTGGTCAGACTGGTTTTGTTGACCGAAGCGGTCATGGTAACGCCGTTTAAGTCCAGTGCAGCATGAGCTGCTAGTGGGAAAAATAGACAAAATAACGGGAAAAAACGTTTAAACATAATTACCAATCCTTCTCCACCGTCTGGTCCGGTTGCCGGTTGGAGGCCGCGGAGCGGCGGTATTCGTTTTCTTTGGCCATGGACATCACCCGGTCGGCGGCGCTTTTATCCATTTTTGATTGTTCATTCTGATCTTTCTTCTGTGGATCCTGCGGAGCCTGTCCTTTATTGTCCTGGTCTTGTTGGCTTTGGTTGTCGGAGCTCTGGCTTTGGTTGTTATTGTTATTTTGATTGTCGTTTTGCTGTTGCTCCTGCTGTATAGCCAGCTGTAAATTGTGAATGGCTTCTTTGTCTTTAGGATTGCGGAGTATGGCTTCTTTGTAACTTTCTATGGCTTTTTGGCGGTCCCCGGCGCGGTAATAGGCGTTTCCTAGGTTAAAGAGCGCATCCTGGCTCAAGTCACCTGTTTCTTCGGCAGCCAGTTTGTAGATTTCTTCGGCGCGGGTATAATCATTTAGCCGGTAATAGGCGTTACCGGCATTAAACAGGGCCCGTTGGTTTGTGGGGTCTTCTTTTAAAATTTCCTGATAGCTGTTTAAGGCGGAGCCGTATTTTTGGTCATTATAAAATTTGCCGCCTTGGCGCAACTGGCTGCGCACGCCGGCCTGAGCCGCCGCGGCCAAAAACAAAAAACATAGGAAAATACCGGCTTTTCTCATGATTTTATTCTACCTTTTTTCTTCCATTTCCGTCCGTACCGCCCGCGCCTTAAAGGGCAAAGCCAGCCACAAACCCAGACACAGCACTGCCAGCAACAACGGAATTTGATAGCGGTTTTTGTACCGTGCACGGGAGGAGGCGGCAGAACGACTGCGGTCCAAGTCGCGGACGTTTTCTTCTACTTTGGAGGCCACTTGGGCCGGCGTGGTGTATTTAATGTATACTCCTTGCGTGGCCTGCGCCAATGCTATTAGGCTGGGTTCGTCCAATTTGGTAACAACAGTTTTACCGTCTTTATCTTTTTTATATTCCACGACTTTGCCCGATACGTCTATCTCCTGTGGAATCAGTTCTCCTTCAGGCGTACCGATACCGATGGCAATCACGCGTATGCCTTCTTTTTGCGCGGCGGTCTGGGCTTCTTTGAGCTGGGCAGATTCGTGGTCTTCCCCGTCGGTCAAAATAATCAGGGCTTTTTTGCCCGGATATTTGGACAGCATGTGCGCGGCCAATTTGACCGGCGCGGCCAAAGATGTACCCGCCACAGGCAGCATGTCTGGCTGCAGAGAAGAAATAAAATATTTTAGTGCATCTTCATCGGTAGTAATGGGGCACTGTATATACGCCTGCGACGTAAATGCAATCAGGCCGATGCGCTCGTCTTTTAAATTACTCACCAGCATGCGCAGCATATTTTTTGCGCTGTCTAAGCGGTCGGGATGCACGTCCCGCGCGCGCATGGAAGCTGATACATCCACCGCAATAACCGTTTGGGCAAATTCTCCTTCAGCTTTTACGACTTCCAGACCCCACTGTGGTTTTGCCAAAGCGGCAAACAGGAAAAACAGGGCACACAGAAACAGTACGGTCTTCAGCGTGTTAAATCGGTCCCCTCCGCCGTTTAAACGTGCGTAGGCTGAGGGTCCAAACAGGGCATACACAACTCGGCGTTTCAGTTTTCCGCCCAGCCAGTATACCACCCACAGAAGTGTGAGGGCCGCCAAAAAATATAAAAAATAAATGGGTTGTTCAAACAGTTCCATAACTACGGCACCTTAATAAAAATTAGTTTGCGCAATACGACGGCCAGCAACAAAAGCCCCAGTCCCGCCAGCAGGAAAGGACGGTATGCGTCGTGCTGGCTCACGCGCGCAGCCTGTGTAAAATCGGTCTTTTCCAAGCGGTTGATTTCGTCGTAAATATTTTGCAGTTCCAGTTCGTTTTTTGCACGGTAAAACTTTCCTCCCGTGGCTTTAGCTATTTCCATCAGCAGGCCTTCGTCAATTTCTTCTTCGCGGCTGGAAAAAACGGTCGTACCCGGGGGGCTGGCTGTGGCAATGGTATACACCTTAATACCGTAGGCCGCAGCAGCCTTGGCGGCCAGCAGCGGGTCCAGGGAACCGGCATTGTTAGAGCCGTCGGTCAGCAACAAAATGATTTTACTTTTGGCTGTGCTGTCTTTTAAATGGCTGGAGGCCACACCCAACGCGTCGCCGATAGCGGTTAAGTTCGGGTCTACAATGCCCAGATACAAAGAGGCCACCAATTCTTGTACCGCGTCGTGATCCAATGTCAGTGGAGCGGCTAAAGAAGCGTAACGGGCGAACATCACCAGACCTATGCGGTCGTTAAAGCGCTTGCCGATAAAATTAATGGCGGTTTTTTGCGCGGCGACAAAACGGGAAGGATAAAAATCCTGGTTATTCATACTGGCCGATACATCTATAATCATCATGATGTCTATCCCCTGGGTGGGGGGGAGTTTTGAGGTGCTGACGCTTACCGGCCGCGCCAACGCAATGATAAACAGGCACAGTGCCCCCAGTGCCAGGCCCAGCGGCAGGCGGCGCGTCAGTGCTGAGCGCAAAGAATAAGGCTGCTGCAGAAACCCAGCCATCGGATAATCAGCCGTACGGCGAAAATGTCCGCCCCAAAACACATGAGCTGCTAGCAATACGGCTGGTAACAGGGACAGTAACAGGAAATATGGATTTAAAAACGTGAATCGTCCGCCTGCTGCGCGTTGGGCTAACATGCCTGCGGCCAAAAGCAGCGTGGTGCAAACAAACACCAGCACGGCTCCGCCCGTGACACGCGGGAAACGGCGCAGCAGCGCAGAGGCCACCAGCGAAAGCATCAATAAGCCTAAAGAGATCAAAAACCAGGAGGAAAACATTAACGTGCCTCCTCTTGCGCCTGCTCGGGGCGCGGTGAGGTTTCTTTAACTAATTTCTGTACGGTACCCACATCCTGTCGCATGGTCTGCTGGGCGGGGATGACTTTGGCAAACTTCACCAAATCAGACGAATTTAAATATTCGCGCAACGGCAGAAGCAGGTTTTTAAGCTGAGGAATTCTGCGTGCGCGGCGCAATAGTTCAGCCGATGTGTCCGATGAAACATCCTGCCTAAAACGCCGCCAAAAATATTCACGCAGAATATCGCCTAGTTCAATATAAAACATTTTATATTGAGCACGTTCCCACAGGCCGCTTTGCAGCAGGGCTTCTATTTTGGACAAAGCAATTTCGTCGGCGGGGCGGTTATCCAGCTTTTCTTCCTGTACGGACAAGCGTTTAGCACGTGTATCCAGCCAAAAACGGCGGCCGAAATAAATAATCAATCCCAGCACCAGCAGACATAAAAGCCAAATCAGCAGGCTGGAGGGAATATATGGCGGACGGATGTCGCGCAAAGTCTGTTCGTCAAAATATTTGACGGGTTTAACGTCAATTTGCACCTGTTCGGAGAGGGCAGACGCGAGGGGTTGTGCGCCGGCCTGTTTTTTGAGATTAAAAGTTACCGCCGTAAATGTGGATACTCCCAGCGTAAAGGGTATAAAAGTCAAATCATAGGCCACTGTACCCGGGGAAAGTTTTTCCTGTTTTTCCGCCGTCAGTTCAAAGCCTTCCGGAAGGCTCTCCTTGTCCAGCTCCACCACATAGCCGGGCGTGTGGGAAATTTCAAAACGCGTATCAAACGCCGCAGCAAAAGGAGTTTGCTGCGGCACATGTTGTGCCGTCAGGCCGATGCGGTTGTCCGCGGCCTGCGCCGCGGCGGGCTGCTGGGCCATGGCTGTCAGCGGAAATAAGCATAAAATAAACAAATATAAGTTTTTCATCTTCGTAACTTCCGTGCACGGCGTTTGAAAAATTCAATTACGGGGTCCGCCGGAGGCTGGGCCGTGTCTACCAAAATGGCCTCTATTTTCAGCGGGTTGAACAGGTGGAGCAGCTGCTGGCTCCACACTTCGCGCCGCAGGGCCAGCAGGCGGTTCAAATCCGAAGAAGCAAGCGATAAGAATTTTTCTTCGCCTGTTTCGGGGTCTTTTACATCCAGACAGGCATGCACCAAAGGCAGGGCGCGCTCCAAGCGGTCCTCTATAATCACGGGGATTAAATCAAATTTTTTGGCGGCCAGGCGCAGCGGCTGGGCGAAAGATTCTGGTTCGGCCAGGAAATCGGAAATAAAAATTAAAATGCCCTGGCGTTTGATGACTTTGCTTAATGTGGTTAATGCCAGCGAAATGTCCGTGCCCGTGCCGCGGGGCTCAAAAGCCACCAGTTCGCGTATCAGACGCAAAATATGCTTTTTGCCTTTTTTGGGTGGGACGAAAAGTTCTATCTGGTCCGAGAATAACAGCAGGCCCACTTTGTCGCCGTTTTTTAAGGCGGAAAAAGCAAACAGTGCGGCCAGCTCCGCGGCGGCCTCCTGTTTAAATTTATCAAAGGAGCCGAAACGCTGGGAGGCTGACACGTCGCAGGCAATCATCAGCGTCAGTTCGCGCTCTTCATTAAATTTTTTGACGTAAGGGGTGCCGCTGCGCGCGGTGACGTTCCAGTCTATGCTGCGCACATCGTCGCCGGGGGTATATTCGCGCACTTCGGCAAATTCTATACCCTGGCCTTTGAACGCACTGAGATACTCCCCGGCAAAGGTTTCTTCCACCAGTTTTCCGGTTTGTATTTCAATCTGCCGTACCTTTTTTAAAATGTCGGCGGTGTCCATGCGCATAACGTCTGCTCCCCGCGTCGATTAAGGTACGTCCACGGCTTCAAAAACTTCTTTGATGATTTGATCGGAGGTGATATTTTCCGCTTCGGCTTCATAAGAGAGCAGCACGCGGTGGCGCAGTACGTCCAGCCCCACGGCTTTAATGTCTTCCGGCGTAACGTATCCGCGGCCGTTTAAGAAAGCATAGGCTTTGGCCGCCTGCGTCAGGAAAATGGTTGCGCGCGGGCTGGCGCCGTAGGCGATAAAAGAGGCCAGTTTATCCAATTTGTAGGCTTTGGGTTCGCGCGTGGCGAAAACGAGTTCCACAATATAGTTTTTGATTTTCTCGTCCACATAAATGCCGTCTACCACCTGGCGTGCCCTTAAAATCATTTCCGGCGTGACGGAAGTGTTCATTTTGATGGCCTGGTGAGAGGACATACGCTCCAAAATCTGCTTTTCTTCTTCTTTGGTGGGGTAGGTGATCAGCACTTTGAGCATGAAGCGGTCCACCTGCGCTTCTGGCAGCGGGTAGGTGCCTTCCTGCTCTACGGGGTTTTGGGTGGCCAGCACCATAAACGGAGCGGGCAGTTTATAGGTTTGCTCTCCGATGGTCACCTGCCGTTCCTGCATGGCTTCCAGCAGGGCGCTTTGCACCTTGGCGGGGGAACGGTTAATTTCGTCGGCCAGCACAAAGTTGGAAAAAATCGGCCCGCGTTTGGGGTAGAAAAGCCCGTCTTTGGGATTAAAAATTAAGGTACCGGTAATATCGGCTGGCAGCAAATCCGGTGTAAACTGGATGCGTTGAAATTGGGCCTGAATGGCCGCGGCCAAAGTCTTAACGGCCAGGGTTTTTGCCAGGCCGGGCACGCCTTCAATCAGAATATGCCCGTCTGCCAGCAGGGCCACCAGCATTTTTTCAATAAGGTCTTCCTGTCCGACGATAACTTTGCTTACTTCGCGTTTTAAATCCTGCAAAAACAGGCTTTCATTTTGTACCTGTTTGTTTAGCGTGGTAATATCCATAAACCCCTCCCAAAAGTGTGGCGGCTCTCGCAGGGCGCCGGCCCTTTTCTTTATTATAACTAAAATGTTTCGCACGCGGAAGATGTGCGAAAGGATTAGATGGAAAAAAAACAGGCATCCTTTGCGGGTGCACGCGGGGCAGGCAAATTGGGAAGAGAAAGAAAGAAAAAAATAAAAATCCCCCGTCCAAAGACGGGGGGAATTCTTGGAGGAAATAATTCGGCCCGTGGCCTTCTTATTTAGCCTCGGCGGCGGGCTGCTGAGCGGCGGCCTCTTCGCCAGCGGCGGCGGTTTCAGCCGCGGCGCCGGTCTGTTTTTTTACTTCCTGCAGACGGGCGGCTTTGCCGGAGAGTTTCTTTAAGTAGTTCAGTTTGGCTCTGCGCACTTTACCGCTCTTTAATACTTCAATGCTTTCCACGCGGGGGGAGTGCACGGGGAAAATTCTTTCCACGCCCACGCCGAACGAAATTTTGCGCACCGTAAAGGTTTCGCTGATGCCGCTGCCTTTGCGGCCGATGACCACGCCGTCAAAAGCCTGCAGGCGTTCGTTGTCGCCTTCCACGACTTTGACTTTTACGCGCACCGTGTCGCCGGATTTAAAAGACGGCACGTTGGTCTTGAGGTTGTGTTTGATTTGGTTGATGTTCATAACGCTTACTTCCTCCGAAAATCATTTCTTCGTCTGTTTCTTTGTTTTCCGGGCGGTTTTCGCGGCGGGTTTGTCCGCGGTTTTTACCGCCTTCTTTTTGACGCTTTTGTTCACTGCGGCCTTTTTTGCCTGAGAGGTATTAAGCAAATCGGGTCTGTATTTTTTTGTCAGTTCCAAGGCTTTTTCCCGTTTCCAGGCTTCCATTTGCTTGTGGTGCCCGCTCAAGAGCACCTGCGGCACTCTTTTGCCCCGCCATACTTCGGGCCGTGTGTACTGCGGAGCTTCCAGCAGGCCGTCTTCAAACGACTCGGAAACGGTTACGTCCTGTTTTTTAAACGTCCCCGGCAAAAGCCGCGTGACTGCGTCTATCATCACGGCCGAGGCCAGTTCCCCGCCGGTCAGGATAAAATCCCCCAGCGATACTTCCATATCCATTTCGGGATACACGCGCTCGTCTATCCCTTCATAATGCCCGCACACAAAAATCAGGTGTTTCTTTTTGGCCAGTTTTTTGGCCAGCGCCTGCGTGAACGTCTGCCCGCGCGGGCTGGTCAGAATCACCACCGAATTTTTTTTGCGAAGGCTTTTTATTGCCCGGTACAGCGGCTCGGCTTTCATCAGCATGCCGGGGCCGCCCCCGTATGGTCTGTCGTCGAGCGTGTGGTGCTTGTCTTCGGTAAAATCGCGCGGGTTGGTAAACCCGAGCTTGAGCACCCCTGCCTTTTGCGCCCTGCCCACGATACTCTGGCCCAAAGGGCCGGCCAGCATATCGGGGAACGCGGTGACGACGTCCACTTTCAACATCAGTCTTCCAGCTTTAACGTAACTTTTACGTTTTGTTTGGCCGCCGCCGCACTCAGCACGGTGCGCACGGCCTTAATAATGCAGCCGTCTTTTCCGATTACCTTGCCTTTGTCCTCGGGGGACACTTTGGTCGTCAGGTAAACTTTATTGTTCTCAACTTTTTCTTCTACCACCACATTGTCCGGATTAGCGGAGAGGGATTTGAGAAGGATAGTGGCTAACTCTTTCATAACGCCTCTTATTTGGCGGCGGTTTGGGCTTTCTTGATCAGCGCGGCCACCGTTTCGGACGGTTTGGCGCCGTTTTTGATCCAGTGCTCCACGCGGTCCAGTTTGAGGTTAATCTGTTTGGCGGTTTCTTTGTTGCACGGATCATACTGCCCCAACACTTCTTTGGCTTCAGAGCCGACGGCGGTTTTCTTTTCAATCGCTACGACTCTGTACTGCGCGTGGGCTTTTTTACCCACTCTCTGTAATCTGATGACGACTGCCATGTGTAACTTCTCCTTATGTTCGCCCTTATAAAGGGCGGTGTAATTAAATCGTGGCGGCCCGGCGTATATCAGCCAGGGCCTTTTGGGGGTCTGACGCGGCGAATATGGCGTTTCCCGCCACAAACGCGTCCGCCCCCGCCCGTGCCGCTTCGGCGGCGGTTTGGGCGTTAATCCCTCCGTCCACCTCCAGCCATACGGGCCGTCCTGCGGCGTTGATTTGCGCGCGCACGGCGGCTATTTGTGCGGGGCTGTGCGGCAAAAAACTTTGCCCTCCGAAGCCCGGCTGCACGGTCATAACCAGGACCAAATCCAGCAGGTCCAAATAATCCCCCAGGCGTTTCGGATCCGTATCCGGTTTAACGGACAGGCCCGCTTTTACGCCCAGTTTTTTAATCAGTAAAAGAGCTTCTTTTACGTCGTCCTCGGCCTCAATGTGCACGGTCAGCATGTCCGCACCGGCCTTGGCAAACGCTTCTATAAATTTTAACGGACGCTGCACCATCAGGTGCACATCCAGCGGCAGCTGCGCGCGGCCGCACAAGTTTTTTACCACGGCGGGGCCGAAACTCAAATTCGGCACGAAATGGCCGTCCATTACGTCCACATGCAGCCAGTCCGCTCCGGCTTTGCGCACGGTTTCCACATTGCGGCCCAAGTTCCATAAATCGGCCGACAAAATGGAAGGCGCAATAATTATTTTACCATTTGCGGGGCCGATTTTGGAAGTCATTGTATTTCGCGCTCCCGCACCAGGATGCCGTCCGACAAAATGCGGAAGGTTGCTTTACCGCTGTACGGGATTTCCAAATCTATCTTGCTGCCGGGCTGTTTGCTTTCGTTGATGACTTCGCGCTCGCCGTTGTCGTCAATGAGCACAATGCGCACGCGCATGGCTTTTTTACCTTGCGGCAGTTCATAATGCAAATGGTACATCTTTTCATCTTCGGAAGCCTCGCGGCGGCTGACGGTTACTTCCAGCGCCGAGCCGGCGGCCAGCTCACTGTCGGCCGGCGGGTTTTGCTCCGCAATCGTGCCGTATGGGAAGGGTGAGTGGGCATCTTCCTTGACGGTTAAATTCATATTCTGCTGACTGGCCCAGAGGGTTGCTTCCGCCAGTTTTTTATTGCGGAAATCCGGCACCAAAATCACGCTGGCCGGCGGCTGTCCGTTAGAGAGTGTCAGTGTTACTTTGTCTCCACGCGAAAGCATGCTGTCCGCTTCAGGTGTCTGAGAAATAATCAGGCCTTTTTCCACCGTCAGAGAATAGGCGTTTTCCACTTTTTCCACCTGCAGGCCCGCCTGGCGTACAGCCAGCTGCGCCGCACGCAGGTCCAGCCCTTCTACAGAGGGAACAAACACCATTTCATCTCCCTGGGAAATCCATACGCGGATGACGCGGCCTTCGCGCACGGTGCTGCCGGCGGAGGGAATTTGGCGCAGAACGGAGCCTGGAGGGACATTGTCTGCAAATTCTACCCCGGCCTGCTTCATGGCCAGGTTAACGGTTGCCAGGGAGCTTAATGCTGCGGTAACGGGTTTTTTGGTAATATCGGGCACCTGCACTTCCTGGCGGGTATGCACCATGGCCCCCATTACCCAGTCAATGGAAATAAAGATAAGTAATATAAAAAAAACAACGATTACACCAGCTATAACCCATTTGGAGCGGGCTGAATTTCTTGCTTTTCCTATAAATTCTTCAAAACTGCTTTCTGTATTTTTAGCCATGAAAAATAAACACCTCCGTGCCGGGTTTAATGCCATGGCCGTTGGCGTACGCCGCCGCGGGCATGGGCTTTTTGCCGGCCGGATGAACTTCTGTAATCCAAATACTTCCTTGTTTACATTTTACTAAAATTCCGTTTGGGCTTTCAACGCGCAGGACCGTTCCGGCCCGGGCGGCCGCATCAGCCGGGGGTTCCGGCCCGTCCGGCAGACGCGTGCGCAGGATTTGCAGCATTTCTTCTTTGCCGTGCAAACAGATGCTAGTTCGTGCCTTGGGGCCGCAGGCCAGCCCGCGTACCTTGTGGTGGATTTTGTCAGCTGTCATAGTGTCAAAATAAATCAGCGCGTCTTCTTTTTTAATCATGGGGGCCAGGGTCGGCTCGCCCGTCTGCGGAATTTTGATGATTTCGCCCGCTTCCAGGCGCGTGAGGGTTTCTTTTAAGGCGTCCAGCCCCAGCGGAATCAGTTTGCCAAACAGGCTCTGGGCGTCGTCCTGCGGGTCTATGGGAATTTCTTTTTGCAGGAAAAGCGGGCCATCGTCCATGCCCGGGGCGATCCAAAACACACTGACGCCCGTTTTGGAAAAGTTATTAAATAAGGAATGTTGTACCGGCGCCGCGCCGCGCAAAAGCGGCAAAAGCGAAAAATGCACGTTTAAAAAACCCGTCTTGGCCAGGGCCAGGAAATCGGGGCGGAATATTTTGCCAAACGCCACCACCACACCGATATCAAAAGGAATGTTTTTTACTTCTTCGGAAATGTCTTTTAGTTTGTCCGGCGAGCGTACCGGCAGGCCCAGCTCCAGCGCGCGGCTTTTGACGGGGCATGGGGTAATGACCATACCGCGCCCGCGCGGTTTGTCGGCCTGTGTAACGACCAGCTGCACGTCGGTCAGCGCATGGGCCAGCTCCAGATACGGCACGGCGATGTCCGGCGTGCCGAAGAAAATCGTTTTGAGTTTGTTCATTTTATATATTTTAACAAATGGAAAAGTGGGTTTGATAAAAAAAGAAATTTTTGGAATAATATATTTGTTTAGGAGGTTGTGCAGTAAAGGGTAAGCCTTAAACGCGGCTTATATACAATTTGGTTCTGTTTTTGGAATCGCGCTCCGGCGCGAAGAGCTTTTGGGAATCAAAGGCGACTTATCTCTCCAAAAACGGCTCGTTATGAGGCAAACAGTAAACGGCCTAATTACCCGGTTGCTGTTTGCCGAGTTCTTGTTGTGTATATACACGGCAAGGCACGGCTGTTGCATTTTGGGTAAGAGATAAGTGCTCAAACGTAACGGCCGTTTTTATCGGCCCAAAAAGCCAACTTACATAACGAGGTATCCAATGAAAAAAGTATTATGGGCTGTATGTTTGGCCGTTCTAGCCGCGCCGTCCTGGGCTGAGCCATATGCTCCTTCCCAGTATGTGCCCGTTCAATATGTGCCGGTGCAGTATGTCCCGGCTCAGTATGCTCCTGCCCCGGCAGCGTCTGCTCCCGCTGCTGCAGAATATGAAACGGCGCCTGCGGTACGGAAGCGGAATTTGTTTTCCCTGGGGGCAGGTCTGGTTATTCCTGCCGGGCTTTCCCTAAATAAAGGAGATATTGTCCCCGGAACAGATGGAGACGTAAAAGCCGGCGGGCCCGGGGGCGGAATAGAACTGCAATATTTAAATTTTCTGAATGAACGCTTTGCTTTGGGCGTGGAGTTTGGCGGTACGGTGCTGACGGAAGAAACAGAAAACTATTATGGGTATGAAATCAAAACCAAGAGCCAGACCTTGCACGGCATGATATCCGGGCGTTTATATGTTAATCCAAATAACAAAAATTTAGTGTATGTCCCGTTTGGTGTGGGATTTGTGCAGGGGGAACTGGATGGGGATATTTATACAGGAGGAGTGAAGAGATTTGTATTGAATGATTTTTCAGATACGGCCCCTGCGGGCTACATCGGCTTGGGGGTGGAATTGGAAAGGACAGAAGAAAGCCTGATTTCATTAGAAGCCCGGTATCACATGGCGTGGTTTCGTAAAAGCGGTATTAGTGCCACCTACAGCTATGTATCCATTATGTTAAAAGCAGGCGGTCTTTTTTAACATAAGAAAATATATGCAAAAGTCCGTTTCTGTAAAGAAACGGACTTTTTTCTGCTTTTTGCCTGCCGATTGGACGTTCCATAGTATTTATCTGGGCCCAATGAGCAGGCGGAAATAGGCCTTATGGCCCTTGATAAGTGTTTGTTTATGGGATAAATTAATAAAAAAAACAATATAGAAGTATACCATGTCGGCTGCCTTGCTTTGTTCTCGGATATAGGAGCTGATAATTTTTTGGGAGAGTTTACCCGCGGTACGGAGGAAATATGAGAATATCTTTGTTCCATAAAGTGATGTTGAGCATATCGGCCATTGTCTTGCTTCCCGCATGTACTGTGCCGGTTTTGGCCCAGTCCAATTCTTTTGTTCAATATGCCCAGGAAAAACTGATGCTGAAGGACAGGAAAGGCGACCGGCTGTTGTTGCAGTTGTTTTGGGATACTTGTGAAACCGGACTGAAAAAATGCATGTTGCAAAAAAATATTGCACCGCAGGAAACGCAGTTAAGACTGCCCCGTTTTTTGCAGGAAAATCCTATCCTTCAGAATGCGCTAGTCCGCACGGTGGACAACAATCGTGTCAGGCCTTTGTTTGACGCGCAGACCACTGTATCCAATTTGAAAAAAATTATCCGTGACGAGCAGGCCAGGGGACTGCATGCTTCTTTTGGCCGGATACATACCTGGTCCGCAGGGCACACATCCGGGCTGTCTAAAATTATCATGGCTTTGGCGACGGCTTCTTCTTCCCGGTTTTTGTACGTCGGACACGAAGAAGAACTTATTGAATGGATAAAAAAACGCCCGGATAATTCGGTTACCATAGAGACCCTCTTTCACAAAAGTTATATTTTGAACGGCGGAAATGTGTATTTGACGCTTTTAACCATAGAAAACGTTCTTTCCGACGCCACGTTTGAGAAAGACAGAGAGAATACGGTGGTTAACCGCAAACTGGCCGATTTGTATGCCGGAAGCCCGAATAAATTCGGGGACTGGTATCATATGTTTGGCACCATGCTGGCCGGATACGTGGGGGAGCCTGCCCGTCTGATAGCCAAGCTGTACGGCATATACAGAAGGATAAGCCGCGGTGCGTCGGCTGAAAAAGCGACTATAGCTGCGGATAAAGCCGGGGCGGATATGGGGGTGGAGCTGCGCGGTTTTGTGTTTGAACAGGACACGAAAATCAAAGCCAAAATAGCTACACAAATACAGCAACGGGAGACACTTGTCCGTGCCTCTAAAGGCAATATAAAATACTTTGGCGCAGATGGCCAAATGTATATCGGTCCGAGATTTTAAAGGCCCGGCGGCACGGCCGATATGGCGTCCGGCGGTGCATAAACGGGCGTACGCGGAAAATTTTAATGATACGGCTCCGTCCAGTGGTTGAGCTTGCGCGAGAGTCTTAAATACATCAGCCGCAGGCGGCGTTTGGAAGTGATTTTTTTGCGGCCCGTCTGATACTGCTTAAAGAAACGGTATAAAATAACCGCCGCCGCAAAAAACGTCAGCATATCGGCCAGCGGCTGGGTGGCTTCCACCCCGCTCAGGCCGAAATAATGCGGCAGGATAAAAATCAGCGGCAGGAACATAATGCCCTGGCGGCAGCTGGCCAAAAAGGCCGAGCTTTTGCTGCGTCCCAGCATTTGCAGCATTTGGTCCACATAGGTGGAAAAAGGCAAAAAAGGCAGCGCCATACAAAATAAATACAGTGCGTCCACCCCGATGTCTATTACTTCCCGGCTGCCGGTTTGAAAAGAGGCGATGACCGGCGTGGCCCACAGGGCCAGCGCGCCCGCAAAACACAGGCAAATCAGCGTTCCCGCCCGCGTGGTCACCCAAAACGCCCCGCGTACGCGGTCATAGAGTTTAGCCCCGTGATTATATCCCGCCACCGGCTGCAGGGCCTGGCCGATGCCTAAAATAATACTTCGTATAGCCAGGTAAATTTTAACCACAATACTGACGGCAGCCACGGCCGCGTCCCCGAACGGGGCAGATTTTACGTTCAGCAGCGCCATGGCCAAAGAGGCAAAGCCCTGCCGCAGCGTGGTGGGGCTGCCCAGGCGGATTAAATCCCAGTAAACCCGACGGTCACGGCTGATGAGTTTAAAAGACAGGGTCGTCACGCTTTTCTTGCGGATAAAAAACGAAAGCAAAATACATAAACTGATGCACTGGCAGACCAGCACGGCCAGCGCCGCGCCGCCTATGCCCCAATCCAATACATAAATAAAAATAGGTGCAATGGCAATATTGAGTATGGCGCCCGTGGTCAGGCCAATCATGGAAAACACGGCTTTTCCTTCGGCGCGCAGGGTGGTGTTGAGCACGAACGCGGCGCACATTATGGGCGCGGCGATCAGAATATAATGCCCGTAATCGCAGGCATAAGGCAAAATGGTATCCGTACTGCCCAGCAGACGCATCAGCCAGTGCAGGTTGAGTTCTCCGGCCGTTAAAATACATAACCCGATAAACGCACCCGCAAAAAACGCCGACGATACATAGCGTGAAGCCGTCTGTACGTCCCTGCGGCCCAGGCAGCGGCTGACCATGCTGGCTGCCCCCGTTCCCATTCCCATACCGAAGGCCTGTATCAAAGACATCAGCGAAAATACCACGCCCACCGCTCCGGCCGCACTGGGGCCGAGGTGCGATACATAAAAGGTGTCGGTAATATTGTAAATGGCCGACACCAGCATGCTGATCACCGTCGGCACCGCCAGCTTGGCGATGAGTTTTCCCACGGGGGTCTGCGTCATGATGAGAAATTGTTTTTCTTCCCGGCTGGCGTCGGAAGCGGGTAAAGCGCTGCTCATAAATATATGATAGCAAAACTCTTTTCGGACGGGAAAGCGCAAAAAATATTATGATATGTATAACTGCCGCAAGACTTTCAGGGAGCTGTGATACTTTTCCTGCCGGAGCATAGTATATAGTGTATGGCGCCTTTTCAAGAGTTATACAACGCTTATTTTAAACGGGTATACGCTTATGTGTTTGTGCGCGTGAAAGACGCGGCGCTGGCCGAAGACCTATGCGCCGGCGCATGGCGCAAGGCCTGTGAGAAATTTGCTTCCTATGACGAAACAAAAGGCGTTTTTGCGCAGTGGATTTTTACCATTGCGCGCAACGAAATCAATATGTACCGCCGGCTGTACTGGGTGCGCCATTTCTTTTCGCTGACGGATACGGAAGACGTGTTGCCGCTGCAGGATAAAACCCCGCTCCGGCAGGCCGAGGAGGACGAGCTTAAACGCCGCCTGCTTTTGGCCTTGGACAAATTGTCAACCAAAGAACGGGACGTGATTTCGTTAAAGTTTTACTCGGGCCTGAACAACCGCCAAATTGCGGCGGTAACGGGCATGAGCGAGAGCAATGTGGGCACCGTGGCCCACCGCGCCGTGGAAAAAATGCGGCGCGACATGGAGGATTTATGAGCAAGCCAACCTGGCAGGCGCGTGCGGAAAAGCTGGATTTTGACCCGAACGGATCGGCGCAAAACCGCGTATGGGTGCGCGTCAGCCAAAGAAGGGTGATTGCCTGGAAGCGGCCGCTGGCCTGGGCGGGATGCGCGGTGTTTGTGCTGGCTCTGGGCGCAGTGGTGGTGAACCGTTTGCCTTCGCCTCAGCAGGTGCCGGCGGCGGAAGCGGGGCTGACGGAGGAAGACTGCGCCGAACTGAACAGCCGCTACCTGCTGGCCAAGGCCTTGATAGCCAGCGAGGAAAACTGCCCCTGTGAGGAGCATTTAAGCAGTTATGACAAGCGCACCATGTCGCATTTGCGCAAGGGGCTGGAAAGTGTGGCCTGCACCGCCTGCTCGCCGCAGGAACAGGCGCGGCTGAAACAATGTGCGGTCAAATATCCGTCGCAGATTAAAGAATTAAAATTATGCAGAACATTGTGTTAGGAGAGAATATGTATCGGAAGGGACTGTTTCGCGGTATTTTGTTTGCCGTACTCGGATGTCTGGCCTGGACGTACGCGGCGGCCAAACCCATAGATATTTTGGTGTTTACTTCGCCGTATTGCGTGCATTGCCGCCATTTAAAGGAAGATAAATTTATAGAAAACTTCGCCGCCCGCCACAAAGGGGACGTGAATATTGTCCATTATGATGTTACGCAGGGACAGGGAAATTTGGTGTTTATCAAAGCCATGGAAGCGCGCGGGGTAACTTCTATGGGTATTCCGACCGTGATTATCGGAGACGAAGTCTTGCAGGGCTATCCCCGTTCCATCAACCGCTGTGAAGAAGTGTTGGAAAAAGTATTGTCCGAACAAAAAGCCGCGCAGGGTCAACAGTCCGCCGTTCAAAGCGAACAGGAAGGCCCCGTTACCTCTTTGACGGAGAAAAATTCGGCGCCCGCGGCACAGGAGCTGGCCGCGCAGGATAAACCCGAAGAAACGCCTGTGGCGCGAAGCACAGCTGTTTCTGATGACAATGTCTCCGAAACCGCAGCTGCTCCGGCACCGGACAAGGACACCACTTCCGCAGAGGAACAGGCCCTGGCCCAGCATGAAGCCATGTTCAGCCAAATCACCGTATGGGCCATTATCGGCGCGGGACTGGCAGACGGCATTAATCCGTGCGCATTTGCAGTAATTGTTTTCTTCATTTCGTTCCTGGCCGTGTATAAATATAACCGCAAAGAAGTGATTTTGGTGGGGATATCCTACTGTGCGTCCGTATTTGCCGCTTATGTGCTGTTGGGATTTGGGGCGTTTCGTTTCCTCTATGCCATGAAAGGCTTTACATATGTGACGCTGATTGTACAGTGGGTAACCATCGCCCTGTGTGCGTTATTCTTTGCTTTAAGTCTGTATGATTTCATTGTGTACCAGCGCACCAAAAAATCGGAAAAAATGCTGTTGCAGCTGCCCAAAAGTTATAAGCAGTACATTCACAAGGTCATGCATTTCTTCCTGCGTGAGAAGCATGATTCGTCCTGGCGGCTGGTGCTGGCTGCGTGTGCGGTGGGGTTTGTGGTGTCCCTGGTGGAAGCCGTATGCACGGG
>CALUVA010000012.1 GCA_944324105.1 uncultured Elusimicrobiales bacterium | reverse complement strand
ACTTCTATATCGCTCCACGCTTCTTTAATGCGGTTGCGCAGCGTTACGAAAGCATTATACGTTACGGCAAAATAAATCCCCACGATCACAACAATAATTACAGCAATGGTAATCCCACTCATACATTTCTCCTGTTTTATACTTTTATCTAACCTCGAAATCCCAGCCACACGACTGGCCGTTTTTATTTATTCTGCTCGTTATTCTTTTGATTATGATACAACAAATACTTGGATGTTTCAAATAATCCGCGAGTCATATTTTTCATATATTCATAACGCTCCGGCTCTTCCTGGGCCAGATTGCGGCTGAAATTCTCATCCGCGTATTTATACAGGCCATCCTGGCCGTCCGCACCTAAAATATGGTAATAGTATTCCCCCTGCACAAAGCCCATGGGATGCGGCGTCTGTGCCCAGGAATAGATGAATGCACCGGCTTCGTGATTGTGATTGAGCACATCTCTCCCGATGGAACGAGTGAAATATGGCCGGCCCAAAATACCCAGCACGGTGGGGATTATATCCACCTGGCTGGCGGTTTCATCTATGACACGCGGCTCTTTAATCACGGGCCCCGCCAGAATGAGCGGTACCTGGTGGTTAATCAGATTCAGCTCTACATACCCGCGCGGCATATTTTCCGATTCCGGCGCGGAAAGCCCATGATCTCCGAAAATCACAAACAATGTGTTTTTATAATAATCCGACTTTTCGGCCATGCGGAAAAACTCCGCCAAAAAGTGGTCTGAAAGCTTCAGAGAGTTAAACTCCGCCACACTGACAAAACTGCGTTTTTTGGCCTGTGCTTCGGTAATGGTCGTATCAGGCACAAAGCCGGCATTGTCTTTGGGAATCGTGTACGGGCGGTGATAACCGGCCGTCTGAATTACAGCAAAAAAGGGCTTGCCGGTTTCCTTTTGGTGGGCTTCTAAAATACGGTTGGCTTCGCGGAACAGGTCCAAGTCCGAAATGCCCCACACGTCGTTTCGGTTTTCGTGTTCAAAATGCCCTTCTTCATACATATGCACGCCGCTTAAATTGTGCTCAATTACGCCGCGTATATTGCCCCAGCTGGAGCTGCCGCCGATGAAATAATACTTTTCATAATCATCCAGCGCATTAGCCGCAATGTGCTGGTCCACAATCATCGGGTTGCGGGAGCTGGTTTCTATAGCCGTTACGTCCGGGATACCCGTCAGCGTGGCAAACACCGCCCGGGCAGTGGCCGACGTAGGGGTAAAGAAATTGGTAAACAAAATGGATTTGTCGGCCAACTGTTTAATAAACGGTGTCGGGTTCAAATCCGGGTTAGTAAAAGATGTTTTATTCCATGCCAGCGACTCCATAAAAATGAGCACAACGTTGTAATCTTTGGGCTCGGCCGAACCGGGCACTTCACGCAGGAAATTCAGCGTCTCGGCATTTGGCTCATTCACCTGCAGGTATTTAGACACTTCCGGATAATACTTGCGCACCAGTTCTTCATCATAATCTTTGGCACGGGCAAAACGGTATGTGTCAAACAGGTTTACCGCCGGGTTTAAAGTCAGGTTGCAGATAAAATTATTGGTGGAGTGATAGGCATTGCTCCAGCGCAGCGGGTACTGGCTGACTTGGCCAAACATCAAAGCACCCGTCAGCAAAAGCCCCACAAAAAACCACCCCAAATTCCCTTTCCAGCGGTATTTGTCGTCACGGCTGAAAGCATAGGTCAGCAGTTTTTTGGTAAAGAAATAGCCGATAACTCCCCACAGCAATAACCCCAGCGCAATCCAAATAATAGGATAGGTTTCCCACAGCATTTGGGCGGAAATCAGGGCGTTTTCCGAATAGGTAAAGACCGATGAATTGATACGCATGGAAATATAGGCGTAATGTCCGAAATCGGCAAAGTACACCGCCATAACAGCCACTTCCAATAAAGCACAGAACCAGCACATCAGCTTCTTAATATAAGAGGCTTTATGCCAAAACGCGTATACCGTTAGATACAAGCCCAACGGAATGGCAATGGCGCCCGCCAGGCGAAAGTCAAATTTGGCCCCGATATAAAATGTGGTCCAGAGTTCATGATAATGCTGCGGCGTCAGCGCACCGCGGTATACATACAGGAAAATCAAACGGAGCAAACCGAATATCACCCAGTTGCCCAGCATAAATAGGAAATAAGACTGAATCCAGCGGGGTACGACTAGTTTTTTCATACTGCCTCCCAAAAAAACGTTATATATATTTTATCAAAGTTAGAAGATAAGGAGGATATAAATAACTGTTCATAAACACTAAAACACAGAAAAACCACCGGAGGATGGGTTGTTATTATTGCAGCATAAAAGTATTAAACCAGAACATATATGTATTAGCTGGGGCTCTTCCCGTACAATATTATCTAACTTAGCAGTTGCCTGTCTAATAACAGATTCCTAACATAAAATTCCCCGGGTTTACGCCCGGGGTTTCTTTTGTTTTAAAATCTTAGCTTCGCTTGATTTTGCCCGACGCTAATAGATAAAAGGAAACTCCGTTTTTTTGCAGTGGGATTTACATTCATCCCCGGGTTTACGCCCGGGGTGTTCTGTGAGGTATTCATAAAAAGAGGCCCGACTTTTTAAAGCGGGCCTCTTTTCTAGATTTTCTAAATACGATTACTTTTCTACACATCTATAGATCTTGGTGTATGGATAGAGCATATCAGACATGTTGCCATACATCCTACAATTGGCAGCATCAAAACACTCTTCGTCGAGTACCGAGCATGAATCTCCTTCTGAAACAGCAGTGCTCATTCCAGAACAAGCAGAAATATAATGGCCGTTATAAGATATAGGAGACGGACACGGGCCGTCACAGTTACCAGTAGGAGCCTTGCACGAAGACGTGGGGTAATTACCCAACATATTACCTCCCGTCGTGCTTATCAGTTTTAATACATAGTTTTTGTTGGGCGTACAGGTACCCGTCCAAGCGCTCCATTTGCACTGAACTTTGTCCCATGTGCGGGTTTGAGTACCTGAGTAGCCGGAAGGACATGCTTGAGTGGAAGATTCGCCAGCCGGCGGTTCACACTCGTATGTATCTCCCGCACCACAGACCAAAAATACGCCATCATTCCCGCGAATGGTCAACTTTTGCCAGTTAATTTCCCGGTTTGATTCCGGACAGGCAGGGAAATCGTGGCCAAACATCGTCAGACCGTTCATATAAGCCACATTCTGAGCCTGGGCGCTTTGCATAGAGGAAGCGCTGATCCTGCCCACCGCTAAATCGTGCGCAAATTCCAGCACACCCGTGGATGAACCGCTTCCGGCGCTCAGCGTCCGGCCTTCCACATAAGAACCGTTTTTGGAAGAATTCAGAGCCAGGGTGCCGTTTCTTACAATAACGCTGCCCGTATTCAAGGCCCGGCTGTCCGAAGAGATCCGGGCTACATTCAGTCCGGCTCCCGCGTCCAGGGTACAATTGCCCAGCAGGCCGATGTCGCAAGTGCCATTAACGACCAAGTCCCCGTACGAAGCATAAGGTACCGGGAAGTAGGTAACCATTTTGATATTATTGGCGTCGGCCGCAACGCACGGCAAAGACAAAGCCAATGCGCAGCAGGCGAAAAGAAATTTCTTCATAAAAAATCTCCTTTTGTCAGCAAGATATCCGCTTATCATAGTATAAACTATAAAACTGAAAAAATCAATGTATTTTCCTTCTTATTTTAATGTTTATTCTTCCTGGCTAAAAGTATAAAACCCGCGCCGGAAGGACGCGGGTTTTAGGCTAAATCGCCGGAAGAAAAGTTTATCTTTTCCGCCGGAAGGACACTCCTTTCTTTTTGGGCGTTTTGGCCGCTGTTTTTTTGCCGCTTTTGGCCGCTTTGGCAGGCGTTTTGCGCGCTGCTGCCTTGCTCACTTTGCTATGGGCGGCTTTTCCTGCTTTTTTGCCGGCGGAGGCTTTGGGGGCTTTATACCCTTCCAGGGCCAGCGGCAATACTTCATCCATATGCGACACGGGGATCAGCGTCAGCTCTTTGCGCACTTTTTCGGGCAGTTCGGACACATCCTTTTCATTGGTATGCGGGAACAGAATGGTCTTTACGCCCTCACGGTACGCGGCCAGGAATTTTTCTTTTATCCCCCCCACCGGCAGCACGCGGCCCGTGATGGTCACTTCGCCGGTCATGGCCAGTTTTTTCTTTACCGGCAGACCGGAGAGCAGACTGACCAGCGCGGTGGTAATGGTAATGCCGGCCGACGGGCCGTCTTTGGGTACGGCGCCCTCGGGGAAGTGAATATGGAAGTCCGTATGGTCAAAGTTTACTCCTTTGCCAAAGCCGCGGCTGCGCGCATAGGTCAGCGCGGCGCGGACGGATTCCTTCATCACATTACCCAGCATACCCGTCAAAATCAGCTGGCCCTTGCCCGGGATTTTGGCCGCCTCTATGGACAGAGTTTCCCCTCCTACGCTGGTCCAGGCCAGCCCGGTGGCAATACCCACGCCGTTTTCTTCGGCGGCGAAGTTGGAATACTTCGGTACGCCTAAATATTCATGCAGGTTTTTGGCGTCCACGGTAATTTTCTTACCGCCGTTTTCCACATATTGTTTGGCGGCTTTGCGGCACAGGCTGCCGATTTCGCGCTCCAAATTGCGCACGCCGGCTTCGCGCACGTATTCACGCATAATCAGCGCCACGGCGTCTTTGGTAATTTCCAAAGCCCCTTCCTTCAGCCCGTGCAGCTTCATCTGTTTGGGAATTAAATAGTGGTCGGCTATTTCGTGTTTTTCATAATCGGTATAGCCGGAGAAATCTATAATTTCCAAACGGTCGCGCAGCGTGGACGGAATGCCGGATAGAGAGTTGGCCGTCGTGATAAACATGACTTTGGACACGTCATACGGAACGTCCAAAAAGTGATCCACAAAGTCTTTGTTCTGCTCCGGATCCAGCAGCTCCAGCAGGGCCGCAGCGGGGTCTCCGCGCCAGTCCGACCCCATTTTGTCTATTTCATCCAGCAGGAAAACAGGGTTAGAACTTTTGGCCTTGCTGATGCCCTGTATGATGCGCCCGGGCATGGAGCCGATGTAAGTGCGGCGGTGGCCGCGGATTTCGCTCTCGTCACGCACGCCGCCCAAAGACATGCGCACAAACTTGCGCCCGACGGCCCGCGCAATGGACTTGGCCAAAGACGTCTTGCCCACTCCCGGAGGCCCCACAAAGCACAGCACCGGCCCGCGCAGGCCTTCGGTCAGTTTGCTGACGGCCAGGTATTCCAAAATGCGTTCTTTGGGTTTGTCCAGGCCGAAGTGGTCTTCGTCCAAAATTTTCTTGGCCGCGGCAATATCCAGCACATCCTGCGTGGTGATGTTCCAGGGCATATTCACCAGCCAGTCCAAATACGTGCGCGACACCGTGGCCTCCGGCGAGAACGGCGCCATTTTTTGCAGGCGCTCCACCTCTTTTTCGGCCGCTTCTTTGGCGGCGGGAGGCAGGCCGTTCTTTTTAATTTTGGCTTTTATCGCGTCCAGCTCTTTTTGGAAATCGTCCTTCTGGCTCAACTCCTTTTGAATGGCTTTCATCTGCTCATTTAAATAATATTCTTTCTGGTTTTTCTCAATCTGCGCGCGGACCTGGGAATGGATTTTTTCCTCCAGTCCCAAAATTTCCACCTCGCTGGTAATGAGCTTTAAGATTTTCTCCAGGCGTTCTTTGACGTCGGTCGCTTCCAAAATTTCCTGGCGCTGTTCCGTCTTGACCACCATATTGGAAGCAATCGTATCGGCCAGCTTGGACGGGTCTTCAATCTGCCGCAGGAAAGACACGCCCTCCACCGCAATCCGGCGCGACACGCGGGCATAATGGTCAAACTCGTCCAGCACTTTGCGCATCAGCGCCTGCACGACGGGGCTGTTATCCTCCTGTTCTTCTATATATTCCACCGTGGCAAACCAGGTGTTGGTCATGGGGTTGAGCTCCAGCTTTTCCACGCGGGCACGCACCAGCCCCTGCAGAAACACCTTAATGGAGCCGTCCGGCATTTTCAGCGACTGGGTAATTTCGCTGAGTACCCCGAAGTGGTAAATGTCGCTTTCTTTGGGGTCTTCAATTTCCGCCGCTTTCTGCGACAGGGCCAGCACATATTTGCCGGGTGATTCCAACGCCAAATCAATGGCGACGATGGATTTTTCGCGGTCCACCGACAGCGGAAGCGACATCCCCGGGAACATCACCACGTCCCGTATCGCCACCGCCGGCACCACCTTGGGCAGGGAAAGGGTTCTTTTCATCATCTCTTCCATAATTTCATCTCCGTATCAAAAAGGATAAATCTTTGCCCCGCGGCGCACAAGCGCGCTTTTGGGCTAGTTTAAAAAAGTATAGCACATTCGCTTAAAATTAGCAAGTCATTTATTTGAGTGCTAATTTTGAGCAGGCTCCAGCTTTTTCAGGTTCATCATCTAGGTCTTTTAGACCGATCCGTCTAGGTCCAATGGCCCTGTACAAATGCCGCTGTTTTTTTTAAATTACAAATAGAAGTATAATAAAGAAGTAAAGCTGTACATTATCAGAGGATATTATATGAAAAACATAAAATGGATGTTGACTGCCCTCCTGGCCGTAGCATTAGCCGCACCGGTTTTTGCCCAAAGCCAGGCCCAGCAGGAGAAAGTTGCCAAAGCTATTGAACGCGCCGCACTACAGGCCGCCCAGCAGGCCCAACAAGCAGATGCCGGTAAATGCATTTGGTGCGGACGTATCGTAACGGATGACAATTATGGCAAATGTCCCGCAGATCCGGACGTGTGTTGCAATCCCGCCAATCCGAATGCTGAAGCCACAGCCAAAGCCCATACCTGCTATCGCTGCGGCAAAAGCTTCCGCGCAGGACAGCATTGCAGTGAAACCGGCTACACCTCTTTGTGTGCCAACAGCCCCGAACAAGAACAGGCCATGCTCCGCCAGCAGGCTGAGGATGCCGCCGCATATCGTGCTCTGTTAGAGGATGAACAAATCAACTACACCACTTTATACGGTCAATGCAGCCGCTGCGGACGTACCGTAACGGACAGAAATATTAACAGAAAATGTGCTTCTGATCCGGACGCACGCTGTCTGGTTCCTTCCATCTCCTCTGAAAAAGCCACCACGAAGGAAAGCCCCCGGGATCTCAACCTTTCGGAACAACCCGCGGAAGAATACGGCAAATGCATTTGGTGTGGGCGCATGGTAAACAGTGAAAACTGCCATGAAAAATGCCCCTCCGATCCGGATGTGCGCTGCAATCCAGCCAAGCCGAACGCCGAAGCCACAGCTAAAGCCCATACCTGCTATCGCTGCGGCAAAAGCTTCCGCGCAGGGCAGCATTGCAGTGAAACCGGCTACACTTCCTTGTGTGCCAACAGCCCCGAACAGGAACGCGCCTTGCAACAAGCTGAAGAGGAAAGAATGCAAAAAGCGGCAGAAAACGCCGTTTGCCCCAAATGCGGCAAGGTTTATACTACTGATGAGCGCTACCATCATGTAAACCACATTTGTCAACAGTAAGCAAAATTGTACAGGCGGCCCCGGAAAACCGGGGCCGTTTCTTTTTATAGGACCTATTGCTTTATTAGGTCCATTTTTTATTCTTTTCTGGGTCTAAAGGTCCTTGAAAAAGGCTCCTATAAGCAATAAATTATTAGAGAAGGAAAACATTTCAGGAGTTTGGAGGAGATATGAAACTTTATCGCTGGCTGGTACCCGTTTTTACTTTGGTGGCATTTTTAGCTGCCCCCGCTTCGTATGCATTGTGCTATGCGGATGGAGCAGATGAAACTGTCCGTTATGTAGAAAACCAAGGAACTCCCGAAGAAGACGCCCAAAAACAGCTCTACGCTTTACAAATGGCTTTTTCCGCTGGGCTACAAACCTTGGATGCCCATCAATATACGGGCAATTTAACCGAACAGGATAAAGAAATTATAGCCTTGCTGGATGAAAAGATTCCTGCCATTATTAATAAAATTCAAACCAGCTCCTCTGAAATAGAAAAAGAAATGGCAGAGGCTTGCGAAACCCTGGCACGTAAGGTGATCGCCAACCAAAATTTGTATCCTGCCCCGACGGACTGGACAATGGCATCCAGCTTTGCAGCCATGACAGCCGTAAGCTACGCAGCCATGGGTGGAAAAATTGATGAACGCGTTACGGAAATTTTAATGAACGAAACCATGGACTTAATGATGCAGGCTCTTCCGCAAGAAGACGAGGAATAGATATAGATTTACCCTCCCCCTACAACCCCCCGCTGAAAAGGCGGGGGTTTATATTAACGCTAAAATATCCCGCCTTCACACCTCAGGCAAGGGGGAATTTAGAAACGACCGGAAAACAAAGAAAAAATCCCGCCTAAAACGGGCGGGATTTCAAAATACCAAACTGACAACTATTTATCTCGCAGTTTCAGCACTTCATCAATGATACCATACTCTTTGGCTTCTTCAGCGGATAGATAATAGTTGCGTTCACTATCCTGGCGGAGTTTTTCCTTGGGCTGGCCCGTATGCTTGGCTAAAATATCCAGCAGGTGTTCTTTGTTGTCTTTGAGTTCTTTAGTTTCAATTTCAATATCTGTTACCTGCCCGGAAATCCCCCCTCCCCAAATCAGCGGTTGGTGAATCATAATGCGCGCATGCGGTAAGGCATAACGGCGGCCTTTGGAGCCGGCAGCCAGCAACACTGCGCCGAAACTCATTGCCTGTCCCATACAAATGGTGGTAATGGGAGCTTTGATAAACTGCATGGTATCATAAATAGCCAGACCAGCGGTTACCATGCCTCCCGGGGAATTAATATAGAGATTAATTTCCCGCTGAGAGTCTTCTGCATCCAAATATAAAAGCTGAGCGATAATCATATTCGCACTGGCCGTATCCACTTCCCCTTCGCGGCCGCCCACAAAAATAATACGGTCTTTGAGCAGGCGCGAAAAAATGTCATAACCAACGTTTTTTTCAATAATAGTAGGTATTATCATAATTTCTCCGGTGTGTATTTTCTTCATTATACAAAAAGCCTGTTCGCCAAAGCAGAGATGCAGGGGTTATTTGGCTTTCAGCCTGGCGCACAGTTCAGCCAAGCCGGAGGCGATATCCTCCTGCTGTACTGCTACATCCGGTGGGACGTTTAGTTTGACGGGGGCAAAATTCCATATGGCTTTTACGCCGCAGGCCACCAAAGTATCCGTAATGCCCTGTGCTGCAGCGACAGGAACAGTCAAAATGGCAATTTGCAGTTTTTTCTCTTCTATCACGCTTTTCATCTGTGCGGTATGGTAAACATGTATACCGTTGATTTCATTGCCTACGCGCTCTGGATGGGTGTCAAAAGCGGCCACGATTTCCAGCCCATGGTTTTTAAAGCCGGAAAACCCCAGTAGCGCCGCCCCCAAATGCCCCGCACCGATTAAAAAAGCCTTATTCAAGTTGTCCCAGCCCAAAAAAGTTTCTATAGCTGCAATCGTCCCCTTTACCTTAAATCCTGCACGCATTTTGCTGGGGGCGCCGACGGCCTGTAAGTCCTTTTTAATCACAATAGGCGGCACCTGCGTTTCTTCTGCCAGCTCAGTGGAGGACACAAGCAGCCGTCCGTAGGCATGCCGATCATACAACACGCGCAGATATTGCGGCAGGCGTCGTACAGTCTGTACGCTAATGCCTTTTTTTTTGGAAAACAGCCCCATAAATAAATTTTCTCCTCTGGGAAAACTGGATATTTTGATATCCATATAATACTCTTTCGGAGTGTTTTTTGTCAAGGTTCTGACTTCTTTTATAGAGGAAATATTGACACTTATTTTGAAAACAAGTATCATATGGATATAAAAATATCTACAAGTTGTTTTAACAAAGATATTTTGAAAAGGAGAACCGTTATGGCGGATAAGAAAAAAGCTGCGCCGGCCGTCGCTACTGCCGAAGAGCTGGCCCACTTGGACCAGATTGTACAAAAGGTAAAAAAGGCCCAGCGCATTTATGCAAATTACACCCAGCAGCAGGTGGATAAAATCTTCCGCGCCGCGGCCATA
This sequence comes from uncultured Elusimicrobiales bacterium, assembly GCA_944324105.1. Classification (GTDB taxonomy): domain Bacteria; phylum Elusimicrobiota; class Elusimicrobia; order Elusimicrobiales; family Elusimicrobiaceae; genus Avelusimicrobium. Next base: position 13,027 of record CALUVA010000012.1, on the reverse strand, counting down.
GCCGCTGCGCAAAACCGCATTCCGCTGGCCCAAATGGCCGTGGATGAAACGCGTATGGGGGTTATGGAAGACAAGGTAATCAAAAACCAGTTTGCTTCCGAATATATTTACAACCAATATAAAGACACCAAGACCTGCGGCGTGTTGTCTGATGACGATGCTTTCGGTTATCGCCAGGTGGCCGAACCCATTGGTCTGATTGCGGGTATTATCCCGACGACGAACCCGACCTCTACGGCCATTTTCAAAAGCCTGCTGGCTTTAAAAACCCGCAACGGCATTATTTTTTCTCCGCATCCGCGCGCCAAAGAATGCACCATTGAAGCGGCGCGCATCGTACTTAACGCCGCGGTAGAAGCCGGCGCACCGGAAGGCATTATCGGCTGGATAGACAACCCGACCATGCCGCTTTCCAACGCGCTGATGCACCACAAGGATATCAACCTTATTTTGGCCACCGGCGGCCCGGGCATGGTAAAAGCGGCCTACTCCTCCGGCAAACCGGCCATCGGCGTAGGTGCTGGCAACACCCCTGTGGTGATTGACGCCACCGCCAACATTAAAATGGCCGTCAGCTCCGTCATTATGAGCAAAACCTTTGACAACGGCACCATTTGTGCCAGCGAACAGTCCGTCATCGTGGAAGATGCGGTGTACGACAAAGTCAAAAAGGAATTTATTGACCGCGGCTGCCACTTTGTTACCGGAAAAGACCGCAAAAAACTGGCCGAAACCATCGTAAAAGACGGCAAGCTCAACTCCGCCATTGCGGGCCAGAGCGCCGAAAAAATTGCGGAAATGGCCGGCATTAAAATTCCCGCCGACACCAAAATCTTAATCGCGGAAGCGGAAAAAGTAAGCGACGAAGAACCCTTCGCCCGCGAAAAACTTTCCCCTGTGTTGGCATTCTACCGCGCCAAAGATTTTGACCACGCCGTGGAAATTGCCCGCGCGCTGATTCTGTACGGCGGAGCCGGACACACCTCCGTACTCTATACCGACGAGGCAAACGAAGCCCACATTGATATTTTCAAAGACATGCCTACCGCCCGCACCTTAATCAACATGCCTTCTTCCCAGGGCGCCATCGGCGACGTCTACAACTTCAAGCTCGCGCCGTCGCTCACGCTGGGCTGCGGCTCCTGGGGCGGTAACTCCGTCAGCGAAAATATTGGGGTGAAACATCTTATGAACGTCAAATCCGTCGCGGAACGCCGCGAAAATATGTACTGGTACAAAGTACCGTCTAAAATCTACTTCAAGCGCGGCGCGCTGGAACAGGCGCTGGCCGAGCTGGCGGGCAAACAGCGCGCTTACATTATTACGGATAAAACCATGGAGCAGCTGGGCCACGTCCGCGCGGTGGCCGACGTGCTGGAAAACGTGGGCATTAAGTTCCGCGTGTTCTCCAACGTTATCCCCGATCCGAACATTGAAAACGTAACCGAAGCGCTGACCATTGCCAATTCCTGGCAGCCGGACGTGATTATCGGTCTGGGCGGCGGTTCGGCCATGGACGAAGCCAAAATGGTGTGGCTGATGTATGAAAACCCGGATACGAGCTTTGAAGATATCGCCATGCGCTTTATGGATATCCGCAAACGCATTTACGCGGCTCCTCCGCTGGGCAAAAAAGCCGTGATGGTGGCCATACCGACCACGTCCGGCACCGGCTCCGAAGTCACGCCGTTTACCATTATCACGGATGAAAAAACGGGCACCAAATACGCCATTACCGACTATGCCTTAACGCCGGACATGGCCATTATTGACCCCGAATTCGTGCTGAACATGCCCAAGAGCCTGACGGCTTACTCCGGCCTAGACGTGCTGACCCACGCCATTGAGGCCTACACTTCCGTGTTCGCCACGAACTTTACCGACGGACAGGCTTTGGAAGCCATGCGCCTGGTGTTTAAATACCTCAGAAGCTCTTACAACAAAGGCGCACAGGACATCAATGCCCGCGAAAAAATGCACTATGCGGCCACGATTGCCGGTATGGCCTTTGCCAACGCCTTCCTGGGGCTGTGCCACTCCATGGCGCACAAACTGGGCGCGATGTATCATGTACCGCACGGTTTGGCCAATGCCATGCTGCTGACCTACGTCATTGAGTTTAACGCCACGGACAAACCCACCAAACAGGGCCTGTACCCGCAGTACAAATACCCGTTTGTGCGCGGCCGCTACGCCAAGATGGTGGACTTCCTGCTGCCCAACAACGGCATGGGTGATGACAAAGACGCCAAAGTGCAGAAACTCATTGAGATGATTGAATCGCTTAAAAACGACCTCAACATCCCCAAATCCCTCAAAGAATACGGCATACAGGAGAAAGAGTTCCTGGACAACCTGGACAAACTCTCCGTGCTGGCCTTTGACGACCAGTGCACCGGCGGCAACGCCCGCTATCCGCTGGTAAGCGAAATCAAAGAGTTGTACCTGAAAGCTTACTACGGAGAGCCGGTCAAACACAAAAGAAGCAAATAAGCTGTTTTGAAAGAAAACCCCCGTTCCAAAAAACGGGGGTTTTTTAATGGACCATACTCCGACAAATTTTTGCATTTTTTAGATGATTACCAATGTGATACCAATTGACAATGTTTCTTTTCTTATTCTTTCCCCGGATGCGTAGTATATTCATAACACATTTTAAACATACATTTTTCATCCGAACCGCTGCAGCCTCAGATCATATTCTTTCCGATTTCACTGCCAAATATCTTATCTGTTAATATTCCATCTCTGCCGTTCGTCCAGAATTAATGCGTCTCCTTGGCAGCTACTGGATCTATATGCTCTTTTGCCTCGCTGACGTCTTTAAGAACACCCATAAGTGGCAGTACTATCGCGCCTTTATGAGCGCATTGTGGCAAAACCGAGATAATCAATATGCTCAACACCCGCACCGCCACCAAAAGTTTGATATGCGTAAAACTGGCCTACTCAGCAACAAGCAGATAAGATTTTAGCTAATGACATATCAGAATGACATTATTAATAAATTTACCAAAAACACATCTAGAGCAGATTTTATCTTACAGATACTTCCAATTTCCCAGACTACTTCAGACAAATACCTTGCCAACAAAACCAGTTTTTGTATAATAAAGTATCTTCGTCTTACGGAGTAAACATGAAAAAACTTGGCTGCTTTTTTGCTTTTTCTTTTGTGGCCGGCTCGTTGTTTGCCGCCGCGTCTACCTGTGAAACCCGGGTGGATAAACATCCAAACGCCACCACCTCCGAACGTGTGGAATACTGTCTGACCGAAGAATCTCCAGCGGAAGAACAAGACACGACTGAAGTGGTACTTTCGGATGTGTATTCTGTACAGTATCCGAAACCAAAAACAAAACAGAGCGCGCCGGTTCAGCAGGTAACCAAAGTGTTTACCACCGCTCCCGTATCCATGGAATATCTGGATCGGGACGATTACCCCGCTTTTCGCAATGACATTATGCCCAGTCTCAGCCCCGAGGACGCGCATACCGCCGCTTTGGAAGCGCTGGGTTCTCCTGTATCTGCCAAAGAAAATACCGGTAAAAAAAGTTTAAAAAAACCAGGCCGTGAGATGAAAGTCCCGCCTCAGGCAGAGGTCCCCGCAGTAACGGATACGGCCTCCTATGGGCAGACTTATCCGGCTTATCAGGCAACACCGGCCTATCAGGCTCCAGTAGTATATGGGAATGGACAGACGGTCCCCGCATACCAGCAGCAGCCCGGGGCCGAGCAAACTTCTCCGACACAAATACAGCAGGCCCAGGCCATACCAAATGATCCGCAAAATCCAGTCAATAATACCGGTGTTCCGGCGGGCTTTGAAGGAAATGCGTTGGACCAAAACAATTTTGGTTACAACACCACCGATCCGGCCTTGCAGCCGTAACCAGTTGACAAAATCCCCTTCGGAGAATTAGAATACATTTATGAATATATTACACACTCTTTTCGTCAAGCCGTTTTCAGCCAAAGGTTTTGTTTGGGGACTGACGGATGTTATTGTAAAAGCACTTACCATCGTGGTATGGGTGTATTTGATGTGTATTCAAGTATCGCTGGTATGGCAAAGCCTGCGTCTGGACTATAACCCGGTTAACCAGCTGTGGTGGTTTTCATATGCATTTTTAATGTTTTTTGGGGGGTCTTTGCTGGCATACATTCTGCTGTTTGTACGCGATTACAACGAAGAGCCCGAAGAAGAAACTTCTGAAGAGTAATATATTTCCAAAGCCCGCCCTCAAGCGGGCTTTTTATTTGAAACAGCAGATTGCTCCGCTTTCCCCGTTAGCAATAATGGCGTTTGGCAGTAAAACATCCGCATCCGTTTTGTCCGGAAATTTATTGGACATTCATGAAACTCCCCGGGCTTAGGCCCGGGGTTTCTTTTATTTCAAAATCTCAGCTTTGCTTGATTTTGCCCGCCGTGACAGATAAAAGAAAACTCCATTTTCTTGCGGCAGGATTTGCACTCATCCCTGGGTTTATCCCCAGGGGATTCTGTAGGGTATTCGTAAAAAAGCCCCGCCTGCAAAAGGTGGGGCTTTTCGTACACAAAAAACACTTAATAAACTTTCTTCAGAGTCAGTACTCCGTCTTCAAAGAACCATTCTTCGATAAGCTCGCCTGTCTCGCTGAATTTCTTGGTTACGCCATTGGGTTTGCCGTCCTTATGCGGGGAAATCAACGCAATAGTACCGTTAGGATGGTAAATGATTTTATCCCCGATAATTTTATCGTTTTTATATGTACATTCAGAGCGCAAATCTCCGTCCTGCGTATAAACACGGCACAAACCATTTAAGTAGCCTTTTTTATATTCAGAAACTTCCAGTATCTTTCCATTGGGATAATACTTCGTCTGCCGGCCCTCCTGACAGTCGTTTTCATAATGCATTTCCTTATGCAAGCGACCCGTTGGATGAAAAACGCGTACCAACCCCTGAAGCTGGCCGTTCTCATAGGATTTCTCAATACTGATCTTGCCGTTGTCAAAATAAATACGGCATAAGCCGTTACGTACGCCGTTTTTAAATTCACACTCAAAATACACCTTGCCGTTATCAAAAAATTCCTTTACCGTACCATCGGGCAAGGTCCCTTCATGGCTCACAATGTCCAAATTCTTATCCAGCGTTTCCCGGTATACCTCTTTGCCGTCCACCAAATATGTGCGTATAAAGCCCACGTGTAACGGATCGTTTAAACTGGCGGTCTTGCGTACGATGTCTGCCATAACTTACTCCTCCGGCATAGCCCGGGCCGCCGTATAACCGCAGCCCCAGGCAAAATGTAAATTAAATCCTCCGCTGCGCCCGTCTACATTGAGCAATTCTCCCAAAATGTACAAACCGGGGCAACGCAACGACTCCAAAGTATTATAGTTTATTTCGGCGCAATTTACACCCCCTGCCGCAGCCATAGCCTCAGTCCATGGGCGCAAAGCCGTTACCGTAAAAGGCCAGGCACCCAATGTTTTAGACACCGTCTTACGGGTATTTTCTGTCCAGGCCGCCACAGGCAGCGCTTTCTTGAGCCCCGTAAAATCAATCAGTAAGTTAGCTATATTTTCATGCAGCAGACCGGCAAAAAACTCCTTGGCCGTACGGGAAGGAAAACACGCTACGCGTTCTTTTAAAAATTCCTCTTTATTTGCAATCTCCGGGAAGAAATCTAATGTCAGCGGCACCGGGCCTTCCGGCAACGCTTTGCCAATGGGACCGCTGAGATTAAGCACCGCCGGACCGGAAAGACCATATGCGGTAAAAAGGACTTCCCCCTCATTTTGTAAAACCCGATGGGTACCGGGCCAAACGGTAGCACGCACCTGTGCACGAACGCCCTGCAGTCGCGCTACAGCCTTTTCACGGACGTTTAAAGCAACCAGGGCAGGAGTAGGCGGTACCAGATGATGCCCCAATGCAGAGGCCAGTCTATAACCACTCTCTGTTCCCCCCACCTGAGGGTAGGCTTTGGAACCGCAGGCCAGAACCAAATACTTGGAAACAAAGGTTTCCCCGGTCTGCAACTTCACGCGGAAAAGTTTTTTCTTCTCTACTTTAACAGCTTCACTGTCCGTTTTTAGTTCTACACCGGCTTCGGCACAGGCCAGGCGCAAGGCTTCCGCCACGGCGGTGGATTTGCCCGTGCGTGGAAATATACGGCCCTGCCCTTCCTGTACAGTCAACACTCCCAAAGCATGAAAGAAATCCAAGCAATTTTGAAAGGAAAAATATTTTAACACCGCTTCCGCCAACTCCGGCGCACCGCGGTAATCGGAAGCAGACACATAAGCGTTGGTCAGGTTGCAACGTCCATTGCCGCTGACCAAAATTTTACGTCCGGCCTGATGTTCTTTTTCCAAAAGCAATACCCGTTTTTTGCGCCGCGCACACTGCAGCGCGCACATCAGCCCGGAAGCTCCTGCCCCGATAATAATCACATCATAAGAAGAGGAATCATTCATTACAGCTACTATAGCAAATTTAGACGAAGAAAAAGGCTCTCAACACCCAGAAAGCAGAACTTTCAAATAAAAAGCCCCGCTTAAAAAGCGGGGTTAAAATGTGTCACCGGGTGGGCTCGAACCACCGACCTAGCGCTTATGAAACGCTCGCTCTAACCAACTGAGCTACGGTGACGTAAATCAGATATACATATTATATCAAAAGCACGGCAAACCTTGCAAACAGTTTTATGTCCCGGTGAGAAAAATCAGTCTATCATTGTGTAATCGTTTAATTTTTCCGGAACGCTGCCACTTTTGGCTTTTTCAAAATCTTTATTGGCCGCGTCCGCATTTCCCATTTTTAAATATGCCGCACCCCGTGCATTATATACGTCAGCCGCAGGGCGGAGCTTAAGTACATACGAATAATCGGCTACAGCCTGGTCGTAGTTCCCCAGCATAAAGTTAATACCGCCGCGTGAAAAAAATACTTCCGGTTTGTTCGGCGCCAGTACTAAAGCCATATTCAACACTTCCATAGCTTCTTCATAATGTCCTTGTGCTGCCAATACAGAACCCAACGCGGAATACCCTTCCGGCTCATAAGGATTCTTTTCCAGTACTTTCATAAAATCCTGTTGTGCGGAAACATAATCCCCCGCAAAGAAATAGGCTGCACCGCGCGCCGCATACACGGCAACATTGTCCGGATTGATTTTCAGCGCCCGGTTATAAGAGAATAAAGCCTGTTTGGTTTTTCCATCTTGAAAATAGCCGTCTCCGCGCATTTTCCATTCTGCAGAAGTAGGCAAAGTCTGGCAGGCTGCCAGCAAAAACGCTGTTAATACAAACAAAATTTTTTTCATTTTTCCTCCCGGTCTTTTCTCCAAGAATTATAGCACAAAAGGCCCAAAACCTTCTAGGCACAAAAACGGCCCGCCCCTGGGCCTAAAGGCCCTGTTTTTTTCTATGGGCAAATGTTAAATTATAAGTGTCAGGAACACACGATTTACCCCCAAACCGCTGCAGTCCCAAACCCTGCTGCAGCGGTTCCCCTTTAAAAACCCCGCTTCACAGCGGGGTTTTTATATATCCCTCTCCTATGCTAAAATAAAAGAAAAACGGAGCCTGACATGCCTGCCCAACTTACCGTATTCATTATTACCAAAAACGAAGAAAAGAATATTGCCAAATGCATTTTAAGCGTTCAGGAACTGAACCCGGAAATTATAGTGGTGGACTCCGGGTCTTCGGATCAAACCGTCCAGATCGCCCGTCAGGCGGGTGCCGAAGTTTATACGCGCCCTTTTGACAATTTTGCCGCGCAAAAGGCTTTCGCCTTAAACAAAGTGCGCACGCCATGGGCCTTAAATTTAGACGCGGACGAAACTTTAACCCCGCAGCTGTGTGAAGAAATACGCCGTGTGTTGCCAGGTACGCCGTATGCGGGTTTTCTGTTGCACCGCCAAAATTATTTCCTGGGCAAACACATGAAACACAGCGACCTGGACAAAGAATATATTTTACGGCTGGTGCGCACCGACGGAGCACACTACGACGGCAAGCTGGTGCATGAAGGTCTACACGCAGACGGGCCCGTCGGCCGGCTGAAAGCCCCTTTTCTGCACCATTCCTACAACAGCATAGAAAGCTATTTCACCAAATTTAATGAATATACCACGCTGTCTGCCCGCCAGATGTATGCAAACGGGCGGCGTTTTAACCTGTTTTTCGTTATAGTTACCATCCCGTTTGAATTTTTTAAACGCTATGTATTAAAGCTCGGTATTTTGGACGGAATGCGCGGTTTTTTATGGGCGTATTTTTCGTCTTTTTCCGTATCTGTCAAATATGTAAAACTCTGGGCTTTACAGCAAAAGGATAAACAATGATGTGGCTTTGGATCTTTCCGTTGATTCTGCTCCTGGCGGCTGCCTGCCGCTGGCAGTTTTGGCGTTTACCTAAAAAAGGCCTGCTGGCCCTGATGTACCATCATATCGGGCAAACAGATCCCGCCGATGAACAATACCCTTTTACCATCTCCCCGCAGCGTTTTGAAGAACAGCTGGACATGCTGCAAAAGCACGGGTTTTCCCCCGTCGGTCTGGATGAACTCAAAGCCGCCGCGTCTTCCGGCCGGCGTCTGCCGGAAAAACCCGTTCTGCTGACTTTTGACGACGGCTATGCGGACAATTTCCAACATCTTTTCCCCATTTTGCAAAAAAGACAGGTCAAGGCCCTCATTTTTTTAATCACGGATCTTATCGGAAAAGAACCCGGGTACATGACCTGGGAGCAGGTGCGCCAAATGCAGCAGAGCGGCCTGGTGCAGTTCGGCTCCCACACCACCAGCCACGCCCGGCTGCGCCGATTGTCAGAAGAAGAAATCCTGCGTGAGCTGACACAAAGCAAAAAAACGCTGGAAGAAAAACTGGGGGTGGCGTGCGAAGCTTTCTGTTACCCGTTTGGATCCGGCGGTTTTGACAAACGCGTGCGGCCACTGGTATTCCGGGCCGGTTATTTGTTTGATTTCAGCACCAAGCCGGGTATCAACCCCTGGCCCTGGAAAGGCAAAAAAACCATTCTGCGCGCTTTCCCGCGCGGCGGGGAAACACTGACGGACTTTTACGTACAAATTACCCGCGGGAAAAGTAAATTTTAACTTTTATGTTTCTTTGTTTGGCTTTACTTCTCATCCTGTGCATCGGCCTCTACTGCGCGCCGCTGTTGCGCCCCCGCAGGCCCGTCCTGCCTGTCCTGCTTATCGGCAAAATCGGCAAACCGCCTCAGGGCTCTAAAAACAAAAAATACTGGCTGTGCGAAAAGAAACTGGAAAAGCTGCTGGCGGCTATCACAACCAACGGCTTTACCCCCGTTCTGCCGCAGGATATTTTGTCCGGCCCGCTGCCCCCGCACCCCGTCTGCCTGGTATTTACGGGCGGTTATCAAAATTTGCATCATCTATTGCTCCCCTTGCTGGAAAAATATGACTGCCGGGCCTGTATTGCGCTGCCTGCAGGACTTATCGGCCAGTATGACGCCTGGCAGAAGGCCGAAGAAGGCCCCTGGCAAAATTTGCTTACGGCACAGGAAATCAAACAAATGAAGGAGAGCGGACGGGTAGAGTTTATTTCCGCTACCGTGGACGGACGGCCGGTTGACCCGGAAGATGATGGACGGGCTCTGTGGCAACTGCGGGAAAATAAAACCCGTCTGCACAACATATATAAACTGCCCACAAACGCCGTTTATTTCCCGCTCAAAAACCCGCATCGGCCGGTTGTATTACAGCAAGCCAAACAGTGCTTTGCCATGCTTATCGGCAATAAAATAGGTAATAACCCCCTGCCTTTGGATGCGGCCTTGCCACTGCACGTTTTTCCCGTTTCCGGCACGGTTTCCCTGATCCGGCTTTTATGGAAAATGTCGCGAAAATAATATCTTTTCCCACTCCCACCTACCCAACCGTTTTTTAAATATGATGTTTTTGTTCCGAAAGATGAAAAGAACGAAAGGGAGGGTTTTCCTTTCTCGCCCGCCTATACAGCCGGATAAAAAGTGCATATTCTCGCTTTTCCAAGGCTATTTCCTCCCGTAACGACTTTCTGTTTTCTGCACTGAAAAACCGGTTATAGACTGCCAGCAATTTTTGCAAACACTTTCCTCCGCCGGCACAGCATAAACACCCTTGCCGCGCTGCTACCGAGAGCCCTTTCCGCGCCGCCGCGTGAAAAATTACATTTTCCAAACGGATTTTGTCCCATTTTTCTCCGGCGGATATCCGGGGCTGCCTCCTCTTATGCGGGACTGTTTGAGCCGCGGTAAAACCGGGAGGAGGCGTTTGACGCCCCCTCCCGCGTCCGCGCGCTTTTATCACGTGCGCCGCGGAAACAAAACTCATTTCATATTTTTCCATTCGTCGGCCACCCCGTAAGCGGCCGCCAGCAGAAGTGCTGTCAGGACTATACGCAGGAAAATATCCATAAAAAACTAACACGGTTAGCAAAGCGTACAAAATCAAAAAGCAAAGCTTTCCGCTTGTTAAAGCGCTCTCATCTCTCTTTTTATTTTGACGCTTTGCTAACTCAAGTTACTCTTTATTTGCTAGAATAAGACCGCATAGATCGGGCAAGAAATATGCGGCCGGGACGGCGGAGAACTGCATATCACGGGGCTGTGATACCGGGCCGGTGGACGGCCCTTCTCCGGCATACGCCTCGGCGGCGTTTTTCCGTCCGAAGAATAGTAATCCCAAGCGTCAGCGGCTTTGGATATTGTTAGCATAGTAAGTTTTGTTAGTGTTTGTCAAGCGTTTTTTTGCGCTTCTGTTTTACCCCCGTTCTCACAGGAGAAATTATGAATAAATTTGAAAAACAGCTGGAAAAATGGAATCACGGCGTGCTGCGCGGCGCACAAGCCAGGTTAGCAAAAACATTAGGCGTCTCCACAGCTACCGCTGCATTGTGGGCTACCGGTAAGCGCAACCCCTCCAAAGGATACGTGGCCCAAATGGCCCAATTGTTCAACATGGACGCATTGGACGTATACAAACTCTTTGCTCCCCGTTCCGTTATTTATCCGGAGATCCCTGCCCGCCCGACGGCACGCACCTTGCGGGAAAAACAAGGGGCCGACTGTTCTTATCAAGCCTCCGGACGCATCTCCCCCCAAGGCAAGCCCGAACCGGAACAGACCAACAGTGTCTTACTCCCTTTCTTAAATACGATACCGGACGCCTCAGGACAATACGCAGAAGCAGATGTGCTGGAGTGGTGGAGCGTCCCGCGCAGGTTTGCACGCGGGGCCAAATACCTGTTGCGTGCCAATGACGCGGGGCTAAACGGGGTCTCCCAAGAGGATCTCTGCTTCGTCAAACCGGGAAAAGATATGCCTGAAGGGAAACTTCTCCTTTTCCGTACTTCCGCAGGGCAATGCCTCTGCCGCCGGGTGAAATACAAAAACGGGATAGCCGTTTTTTTCCGCCCCGGAAACAAAAGGGGCGACACGCAACCTCCCGGAGAACCCATCGGAGAGATTTTACATTTGGTCAGTCGCTTATAAACCCTTGTTTTTTTATGAAAAATCTTTATACTTATAGTATCCCCGGAGAAGGGTTCCGGGATATGCGGGACAGAAAATTTGCGTTTCCTTCCAGCTTTGCCCGGTGATGCAAGGCGGTTCGGGACGCATAAAACTGGTCGGGCCGCGCCGGCAAGATACCGTGAAGAGCGGTGAAGCGTAAGTACGCGGCTTTGAAGCAGAAAAGAAGTGCTCTTTGATAGTTGCAGAGTTTTTTTGGCGGCAGCCTGATGCGGTGCGCACGCTTTGGCCGTATTCTCGGGAAGGGAATACAACAAGGCCGGAGAACGGACCGCGGCCCGCGGACTTTGCCGGAGCATGTCACTGCCCCGTGATCTTACGAACCAGCCCCTTCGGGGAAGGAAAAAAAATGAACGAGTGCACCTAGAGTCCTTCGTATTTACGCAATACGAAGGGCTCTTTTTTGTGCCAGCAGACGGCGACGCATTACCTTTTTTGTTTCTCCGACGAGATATTTACCATATAAAAATTGAGGATTTAAGTAAATTTTGATATAATATGTCAAGGATTTTATGAACGCGGCAGACAGAATAGAGCAAAATTTGTGCAGCGTAGAGGAGGCCATTTCCGCCGCCTGCCGCCGCAGCGGACGCCCCGAAAAGGACGTAACGCTCATGGCCGTTACCAAATACGCCGCCGATGAGGATGTACTAACCCTGCTGAATACGGGCCATGTACGCCACATAGGCGAAAGCCGCGTACAGCAAGCCGTTGCCCGTTGGACATCTCCCCGCTTTGCAGCCTATGACACAGTCAAACACTTTATCGGGCATTTGCAAAGGAACAAAGCGGCCCAAGCCGCCAAATTATTTGACTTTATTGATTCCATAGACGATATCCGCACCGCGCAAGCATTAAACGAACAAGCCCTGATTCTCAACAAGGTCCTGTATGTCATGGTGCAGATAAAACTGACGGACAAAGACACCCAGTCCGGCGTAAAGCTGGCAGAGGCGCCGCAGTTGGTGCGGCAGTTGCAGGAGTTTAAACAGCTGCGTCCCTGCGGATACATGGCCATTGCCCCGCAGACGGACGACCCACAGACGCTGCGTCCGTTGTTTAAAGAAGTAAAAACCGCTTTTGAGAGGGATTTTTCCCCTTCTCTGCCTCAAAGGTATTTGTCTTTGGGCATGAGCGCAGATTTTGAAACGGCGGTGGAAGAGGGGTCCACTTTGCCAAGGGTTGGAAGTAAATTGTTTTCCTGATATTCGGAGGAATTATGATTATAAAGGTTCGCGTTATTCCCACTTCGGGGCGCAATGAAATCATCAGCCGTATAGGCAGCGTGTTGCGCATGAAAATTAAAAACAAAAAAGTGGATGATGACGCCGCCAATGCCATGATGAAAACTTTCCTGGCCGACTTTTTTGCCGTGCGGGAAGACCAAATCATCATCGTCAAGGGGGCCAAAGGAAAGGAAAAAACCGTGGAAGTGCGCGACAAGAGCGAAGAAGAACTGCGCAAAATCATGGATTC
>CALUVA010000011.1 GCA_944324105.1 uncultured Elusimicrobiales bacterium | reverse complement strand
GCAGGGGCTGAAAGGAGAGGAGGCCGCCGCCCCCGTACAACAGACGCAAGAAACTGCTGCACAGGAACAGAGCCAGATGGGTTGGAGGCTGTTCTTCCCACAAGGTGTTTTTAACGCCAAAGCGTTTGAAGATGCGCTGTTCTCGCAATTAATGAGCACGAGTGGTGTGTTAAGTGCCAACGGTTTGGGAAAATGGACGAATAAAATAAACACCCGCCGTTTGGCGAAAAAGATTTCCGCTGTAGTGAAGGATTCCTACGAATCTGCTCTGTCCGAATCTCGCCGCACGGGAGAAGCCTTTCTCAATCTGTTTGCTAGAAACATATCCGCCGGGCTGTCTGTGCGCCTGGCCGTGGATAATAAAGGAATATATTCCTCTGTATCACATGTTCTGGGCCTGCCCCTTTTGGCTTCTGCCGATGCGGAGGCAGCGCCGAATCCGTTATCTTCGGAAGAATTGTTTGATTTTGGCACCGGAGGCAAGGTTCCAGTAGGTGGTTTCCGGCTCACTTATGTGGACCCGGCCACCAACAGCGAAGAAGTGTTGCCTGTGGCGCTGTCTATTGATCCCCGCATTAAAACAGAAGGCTATAATCGCATTACTTTTAACGAAAATTTCCATGCCCAGCTGCGCAACGGCACACAAGACCCCAATACTATGTCCCATTTCTTTATGAAATTTACGGGTTCGGCGGAGCAGTGGCAGCAGTTTGTAGATTTAACGATACGGGCCAATTTGTCTGAACCGTTAAAAATTAAGCTGCAGCGTTTTCCCAACCGTGCCGCCAAGACGGTTACAGTGCCTTTGTATACAGCTGACGGTCGCGAAAAACTGCCCATAGAGGTGGAACTGGAAAAGAAACTGTTGCCGGGGGAAGCGCGGCTGGTGCAACGTGAAGACGGCAGAATTGGTATTCTGCGCCCGTTTGCCGAACAGTCTTCGACATTAACAGGCGTTTACATTCGTTTGCCTAAACATCAGATTAAAAATTTGGTGCAAATTTTAAAAGACAGTCCGGTTACATTCCCGGTGGAAGTATTGCCCACCAAAGAAAAAGCGGCGATTTTGTACCGCAATCAGCAGATTTATAATAATTCGCTGGGCAAAACTATGGGACCGATTATCCATCAGGATCTGGGCATTAGTTCCGCTTCTGCCACCAGCTTGATGATGGTCATTAACTATGTAATTCCGGGTTTGGCCTCATTCTTAAATCCACTGCTGCGCCGTATGGGAGAGAAACGGTTAAGCGTGATAGCTGGATTTATGACCAGTTTAGCCAACTTTCTGCCGCCGCTGGTCGGTTTTTATGGAATGGCGCATGACCACTCGGCTGGCACGGTGGCTGCCACGGTGATTATTTCCGCCTTTGTACTGCGTTCGGCGGCCAGCGTGCTGCAACAGGTTACTTCTAATATGTTGGTGGCAGCCAATAACGGTAAGATTAAAAAAGCCGCTAAGAAACTTTCCATTCAGCATAAAGCGGCCGCTTCCGAGGAAACGGAAAAGAAAGTCAGTTGGAGCGATGTAAAAGCCCGTATGAAAGAAGTTTGGGCTCACTCTTCTTCTAATGAGGATATTCGCAATCTGCTGATGTACAACCTGAGCTTCGTTTATAAAAACATGGGCACATTGCTGTTCCTGGCTCTGCCATGGTTGATTAATAAGGCGGTATACCTTGTCAGCGGTTATGACGCCCAGTTTGTGTATTCCATCAGCTTCCCAATTTTTGGTCTGTATGCGCTGTTTGTAACGCTGCAGACGCTGCACGCCAACTTGCGTGACGCATACAGCGTGCCTACTGTGGACGAAGCTCAAAAAGCCGCCCACAACACGGTTGTGGAAATTGCCGAAGCCGTACGTGATGCTCTGAATGATCCGCAGACGACGCAGCAAGAGCTGGCGGACTTTCTGGAAATCAGCGGCAAAAAGCTGCAAGAAAGCGCCAATACGGTTATGGAAGCTTACCGAAAAGGAGGAGTCCAAAAAACGGAACTGTCTTCTCTTCGCACACAGACGTTAGCGGGGCTGGAATCGGCTTTGATTGAAGAATTCGCCCGGTTGTTGCCTGCAGAGAAAAGCGCTTCTGTGGCAAAAGATTTTTCGGATACGCTGCACCGCTTGGAAAAAAATCCGGTAACTCCCTGGCAGGTATTCCTGCACGCGCCGTCCGTGGCTTTGGTTACGCTGGGAATGACTCTGGCTACGGTACATGAATTTACCATCTCCAGTGCTTTTGCCATGAACTTAAACCAGTTGATTCCTAACGGGGATACGGCGAACCTGCTGGTGGCGGTGGCTTTATATGTACCTCTTATTTTAGGTCGCTTAGGCGGTAACTTGGTGGCTTCCCGCATCAGCTCCGGTACGATGTATATCCTGTGCAATACTCTTTCCGGTCTGGGCACATTGATTATGCTCGGTTCAGCCGGACATGCGGGACTCTCTATTCTGGGGGCGGCCATTACCAGCCTGGGGGTGGGAAATTACTTCTCCCAGATGTATGATTATGTAACCAAGAAAAACCCCAAACTCCAGCGTGAAATTTCCGTCATCCTGGCTATTACCATGGCTTTGGCCGGTGCGTTGACGATGCCTGCCTCTCACTTAAACGAATGGTTCAACGGCACCAATTTGGATTTGCTGTACGCCGCTGTCATGCTGGTGGGCAGCTGGGCGTTAACTACCGGTATGATGACCAATTCCACACTGTTAAAATTCGGCAAAAATCTGTGGAAGCAGTTTAAAAACTATTTCCATAAAGATAAAGGGGACAACAGTACGCCGGCGGGCTCTTCATCCGGACCAGACATGAATGATCCCTTACCTAATAATTAATACGGAACCCCCGCTTAAGAAAAGCGGGGGTTTTTGATTGATAGCCAACGGAACATCCCGGAAGTGTAAATCAGGGAATGGATGGTGCTGGTGCCAGAGAACAGAGTTTTACTTGCGGATAGGATTAAAAAGCTGATATTTTGAAACAAACAGGGTGTAACTTGGAGAATTTATGGAAAAAATTATTTATTTAGCAACCGCCGCAACAGGATATCACTGTAAGGCTGGGGAATATTCATTCCCAAAGAGGCAGTCCTTCCCGCGTTGGGCCCGTGGTAGTCTGAACCGCCTGTGGCGAACAAATCGTATTTGCGCGCAATTTTCAGCAGTTCCTGTTTAAGCGTATAACTGTGCGCCGGATAGAATACTTCCAGTCCGTCCAATCCCGCTTCCACCCATGCGGGAAAATTCCAGACATCCTGTACCAGTCCTGGGTGTGCCATGACGGCCAGACCTCCGGCTTTTTTTATTTCCCGTATGGCCTCCACAACCGTTACTCCTGCCGAGGGAACATAACCTATTTTTCCTGGAATGAGATATTGGCGGAAGCCTTCCTGGCGGGAGGGGACGATTTTTTTCTTTTTTAATGCATCGGCCACATGCGCACGCGACACGGTATTTCCGGCTAAAGAGAAAACATCTTCTTCTGTTAAATCTACGCCGCTGTCTGCAATTTGTTTGATGATTTTTTTAATACGCAGTATGCGGTTTTCACGATTTTGTTTTAAAAAGGACTGGAACTCCGCATTATTTATGTCTACGTTATAACCTAAAAAATGCAGATGGTCGTGTTCGCGGGTACTGATTTCCACGGCACTGATCCAGTCCATGCCGTGTTTTTCGCTCTCAGCTTTGGCGCGCAAAACCCCTTCAGTCGTGTCATGGTCGGCCAGCGCAAAAATTTTTACGCCGGCTTTCCATGCTTCGTATGCCACCTCCTCAGGGGAGGAGGTGCCATCAGAATAAAACGAATGGGTATGCAGATCCGCCTTGAACATATTACACGCGTTCTACGGCGGTTACGCCCGGGACGGCTTCTTTGATTTTGCGCTCCACAACGGCTTTAAGCGTCATTTGCGCTGCGGGGCATCCGCCGCAGCGGCCGCGCAGACCTACGGTAACAATACCCGTCTTTTCATCCACACCGATGAGCTGGATGTCGCCTCCGTCCGACTGTAGGATGGGGCGGATTTGGTCAATGACGGCTTCCACTTGTTCTTTCATATTCTTCTCCAAAAATGGTTTTTTATATTATAACTCTTTTACGGCAGCCTTTGTAGCGCGTGGGGACTTGCAAAAACAGCCCGTATATTTGCTATACTTTTGAATGCAGAAGCAGGTATTTATTTTTAAGGAGAATTTCGCTATGAAAAAAATTGCCGTACTCGCCTTGCTCGCTTGTTTCGTTTCTGCGCCGGCGTTTGCGCAGAAATATGCCAGCGTTAACACGACAAAAGCCAATATCCGCACCTGTGCGGGTACCAAGTGTGCTGTAAAGTGGTACGCGTGGAAATATACTCCGCTGTTGATGTTACGTACCAGCCCGGACAAAGAATGGGTGGAAGTGAAAGATTTTGAAGGTTTTACCGGCTGGATTTCGGCTTCTTTGCTCAGCCCTAACGGCGGTATGTCTGCTGAAGTGGACCTGAATGTGCGCAGCGGCCCCGGCACCAGCAACAGCATTGTCTGCACGGTGGAAAAGGGTTATCCTTTTAAATATATTTCCAAAAAAGGTTCCTGGATTGAAGTGGAAGATGACCCGGAAGATCCCAGCCAGGGCGTTTGCCGCGGATGGGTATATAACCAAAATTTGTGGGGCTTCTTTAAGCAATAATCTGCCGTTTGCGCTCTGTGTGCGCAAAAAGATATAATGGTATTATGAAAAAACTTTTAACGGCAGTAGCTTTAGCCAGTATGGCGGTATGCGTGCTTTGCGCCGCGCGCCGCGTCAATGAAGGGCGTTTTAACGTAACGGGGACCATAACGGTACCGGATCGCTTGTCCAAAGTAGCAGAGGCAGATAATAATTCCTGTGCTATTATTGTGAAGAACGCCGCTGATGTACCGGTGGCCATCAAGCGTGTGGTCAATCCTAAGTTTCCTCTGGAGTTTAATTTAGGAGAAGAAGACCTGCTGGCGGCGGATGTGGATGGAGATTTGAAACTGGAAGTGCAAATCAACAACCACGGCAAGCTGGGTGTGATCGAAGAAGGTGATATTTTTGGGTCTGCCTCCGATACAATCAAACCCAATGCCAAAAATGTTTTGGTGCAGGCGGACAAAATGACCGGTATGCCCAAATTGGCACGCAATGCGCGCGGTAATTTCTTCCGCACCGCTGCGCGCTAAACAAAAAGCGAAATTTTCCAAAACACCTGCCTTATACGGGCAGGTGTTTTTTTTAGTCTAAGTATATCTTCATTTTTTAAAACAGAGACAGGGCCCTGGCTGTAAAAAGCGAACTTTAGACGGCTGCCGTTGGCGGGGCTTGACGCGGGACGAAATAAATAGCACAATGAAAGTATCTTGTTTATGGGAGGAGCGCGATGAAGAAGGGTTTGTTGCTTTTGGCTGCGCTGGCTGTTTCTTCGGCGTTGTGCGCACAGGAAAACCAGAATTTTGGACGAGAAGATGTATTAGCCGCGTTTAAAGAATATAATCCCGCCGCTTTGGAGAAAGCGGCCCAAAATCCGGCATATAATGATTTGCTGAACAAGGTCGCCGCGGCGTATTCCGCTCCGCGTACCGAAGAACGGCAGAACGAAATGATTGCGTTGGTGAAAAATTTTGACAATTCCGTCCGTCTGCAGGCCGCTCGTGAAGAGTATTTTAATGGCCGTACACTGCAGGCTGTGTCTGGAGAAGAACTCGCCGCACTGGAAGAGCGGGTATTGTCGGAAATACAGGAAGTGGTGGAAGGGGTGTTTTCCAACACACTGGAAGTAAAAGAAATTCAAATTGACCGTTATCAGGAACAAATTAAAGCTGTTAAAAAAGAGGACACCCTATCCAAAGAACAGAAAAAGCAGACAGTAGCGGATTTAAAGAGTAAAATTAAAGCTGTCAAAACGGAAATTAAGACTTTAAAGAAGAATTCTAAGCAGAAAATACAAGATACGGCTTTGGTATATTTTGGAGACATCCGCTCCGAATATGGAAAACAAGTTCAAGCACAGTTGTTGCAGGCGCAGACCGAAGACCTGCAGGCCTCCCAGACGGCCGCCCGCGATGTGAAAGCAGATAATAAAAAACCCGTCGCCAAATAGTCTTTTCTTATAAACCGCGCCTTGCCGGCGACTCTGCCGCATGCGGGCGCGGTTTCTTTGTGTCCAAAAGTTGCAGTCCCGTTGCATAAATTGATTTAATGTAACCAAAGGCCTCCCGGCCTCCTATTTTTCAAAGATACAGGATGTATATTTATGATTAGAATGGTAATAGACAAAGTTTTCGGCACCAAAAGTGAACGCGACCTGAAAAAAATACAGCATTATGTGGATGAGGCCAATGCCCTCGCCCCGCAAATGGAAGCCCTTTCCGATGAGCAATTAAAAGCCAAAACGCAGGAATTTAAAGACCGCCTTGCCAAAGGGGAAACCCTGGACGATTTGCTTTCGGAAGCTTTTGCCGTCGTGCGGGAAGCGGCCAAACGCGTCATCGGCCTGCGACCCTACGATGTGCAGCTGTTGGGCGGCATTGTGCTGCATCAAGGCAAAATCGCCGAAATGGGTACCGGTGAAGGTAAAACGCTGGTTGCCGTATTGCCTTCTTATTTAAACGCTCTGACGGGCAAAGGCGTGCATGTGGTAACGGTCAACGACTATCTGGCCCGCCGTGACCGCCAGTGGATGGGGCCTATTCATGAATTTTTGGGTTTAACCGTGGGATATATTAACCACGATATGCCCAATGCCGAACGCCGCGAGATGTATGCCAAAGACATCACTTATGTTACCAACAACGAACTGGGATTTGATTACTTGCGCGACAACATGGTCATTACCCGCCAGGACCGCGTCCTTCGCCCGCTGAATTACTGCATCGTGGACGAGGTGGACTCTATTTTAATTGACGAGGCCCGTACCCCGCTGATTATTTCCGGTCCTTCGGAGCAAAGCACGGATAAATATTATATCGTCAATCGTCTGATTCCGTCGCTCAAAGTGCGCATGATTACGGAGAATGACGAAGTCAAAGCCAAGTACGAACATATTGATCTTGCACAGGGATATGACGCCATTGTGGATGAGAAAAATCATACTGCCACGCTGACGGAAACCGGCATTGCCAAGGCGGAAAAGTTTTTAAACGTGCCCAATCTGTATAATGACGTGGAATCGGAGTGGGTGCACCATATCAACCAGGCATTGCGCGCGCACCATTTGTATGAAAGAGATGTGGACTATGTGGTCAAAAACGGCGAAGTGATTATCGTAGACGAATTTACGGGCCGTTTGATGCCCGGCCGCCGCTGGAGTGACGGCCTGCACCAGGCCGTGGAAGCCAAAGAAGGCCTGCAAATTAAAGAAGAAAACCAGACCCTGGCTACCATTACATTTCAGAATTTCTTTAAGCTGTACAAAAAACTCTCCGGTATGACCGGTACGGCCATGACGGAAGCCAATGAATTCTGGCAGATTTATAAGCTGGACGTGGTGGAAATCCGCCCCAACAAGCCTTCGCGCCGCATAGACTATCCGGATTTGGTGTTTTTAACGGAAAAAGATAAATTTAATGCTATTGTGGAAGAAATAGAAGCCTTATGGAAAAAGGGTGCTCCGGTACTGGTGGGTACGCGCTCCATTGAAAAATCCGAAAAACTGGGCAATATGCTGCGCGCCAAAGGTATTCCGCATAAAGTATTGAACGCCAAATACCATGAGATGGAAGCCCAGATCATCAGCCAGGCGGGCCGCAAAGGTGCGGTAACCATTGCTACCAATATGGCCGGCCGCGGCACCGACATCGTGCTGGGAGGAAACCCGGCGGATAAAGCGGAACAGGAATATGTGATTGGACAAGGCGGTTTGCATGTGTTAGGTACTGAGCGGCATGAAAGCCGCCGTATTGACAACCAGCTGCGCGGCCGCTGCGCCCGCCAGGGGGACCCGGGCAGCTCCCGATTTTATATCTCTTTGGAAGACGAGTTGATGCGTTTGTTTGCCAATACGGCTAAAATCAGCTCCATATTAAGCACGCTGGGGATGAAGCCCGGAGAGGCTATTGAATCCCGCCTGATGAGCCGCCAGATTGAAAGCGCCCAGCGCATGGTGGAAGGGCATAACTTTGATATCCGCAAACATTTGCTGGATTACGACAAAGTTATGAACCAGCAGCGCACCGCCGTATACGGCCTGCGCAACGCCATTTTGGACGGTGAAGATATGACCAACACCGTGCTGAAAATGATTGACGAAGTGGTGGAAGAGATTGTGCATACGCATTATGTGCCGCGCGATCCCGCCAAAAGCAACTTTGAAACGCTTAACATTACCTTGCGTTCTCTCTTCCCGTATGCTTTTGATTACAATGCGGAAAATACGGAAGGCAAAACCCGCGAGGTACTGTCGGAAGAAATCCTTAAACTGGTGGAAAAACTGTACCATGAACGGGCGGACTTTTTTGCCAGCCAGGGAGTGAACTTTCCCGAGCTGGAACGTATGTTGCTGCTACAAATTATTGACAGCGCCTGGAAGCAAAATTTGTATGAGCTGGACCAGCTGCAAAACAGCGTCAGCCTGCGAGGTTACGCCCAGAAGGACCCGTTGATTGAATATCAGAAAGAAGCCTACAAACTCTATAGCGCCATGATGAACAAAGTGCGCGATTTGATGGTGGGTTACATTTTCCGCCTGCAACTGCCGCCGGTGCGTCAGGCCGTTTCGCCCAGGCGCCAGGCTGCCGCACAAACGGAAAACCGCGGCCAGAAAGCTGACGAAAAACAACAGGCGGTGCCGGCCAACCATAAAATCGGGCGCAATGACCCCTGTCCCTGCGGCAGCGGGAAAAAATATAAAAAATGTTGCGGAGCCAAATTATGAGCCAAAAAATTAAAGGATTATTTTTGTTGGTGTGTGCGGCGGGGGTGTTAATTCTTGCTTTGTCTTTTTTCTCCCGCAGTACGCCGATAGAAGTACAAATGCCGTTAGTTACTACCCAAATGGTAAAAGAAAACCAGGCCCAGCTGAAGAGTGAAGAAGAACAGCGGCAGAATGCCGCTGCTGCCCGCAAACGTGCCGAAACGGAAGTGCGTGTGCGTCAGTGCACGGCCGATGATCAGTGCATTATTGTAGACAGGGATCCCTGCGGCTGTTTGAAAGGCCCGGAGGCAGTGACGGCGATTAATTCGGCCATGTCGTTGGAATTTTCACAATTGGTCCAGTCGGAGACATTCGGCTCAACGGTGTGCCCCGCTGTGGGATCTACGGAAAGAGAATGTTCCGCCACGGCCCGTGCGGTTTGCCAGCAAAACGCCTGTACGATTATATATTGATTATGAGCCCCTTTCTCCGCCCTTATCTGAAGGAAGTTCCCTCCAAAGAGCCCTCTCGCATATGGGGGTTCTTGATGAGGGTGGGGACAGGCACGGCAAAGTTTTTGTTCTTGGCCGTTTGCGCCTGTGCAACGGCTTTTTTGTTCAAAATCTCTTATCCCAAACCTTCTTACAGCCTGCTGATGTGGCTGGCGCTGGCCCCTTTTACGCTGGCGGTAGTGCGCCTGCGTGGTTTCTGGAGCAGCTTTTTTTATTCTTGGCTGACGGGGGTGTTGGTTTTTGCGGGGTTGTATTACTGGGTATATATTACCTGTTTGTACGGCGGAGGTATGACGCCTGCGTTATCTTTAACGGCGTGGCTGGGGCTGTCGGCGGTAATGGCCTTGCAGTTTGCTGTTTTCGGAGGGAGTTGTTTTTATCTTAAACGTTTACAGTGGGCTTTCCCGGTATTGGCCGCCTTGGGTTGGACGGCGCTGGAGTGGGGTCATGAAATGCTGGCCTCCTACAGCTTGGGCTTTCCGTGGTTTACGCTGGGCTATTCCCAGTGGAATTTGCCGCAGATTATTCAGGTCGCTTCTTTGGCAGGCACGGCTGGGGTCAGTTGTTTGGTGGCCTTCTGTGGCGTCAGTGTGGGGTATGCTTTTGCCACCCCCTCTTTAAGACGCGGTATCGGGCAGCTGCTTTTGGCGGCGGCAGTGTTTTTGGGGACGTACGGATACGGGGCTTTTGTCCTTTCCCACAAACCGGCGCATTCGCTGCTTTCTCTGCATACGGCGGTGTTGCAGCCTAATATTGACCAGTATAAAAAATGGTCGCCGGAGTTTGAGCAGGAGATATTAAATACGGTTTCCGACATGGGCGCCCAGCTGGCCGGAAAAAATATTATGCTGGCAGTGTGGCCGGAAAGCGTAACGCCCGGTCCGGTGCAGGAAGAGCCGTATTTATCTCTTATGCAGGGTATAGCTAAAAACAGCGGGGCCTGGCAGCTGGCGGGATCCAATCGCGCCGAGGACGGCAAACAATATGTCAGTGCATTTTTGTTTTCTCCTTCCGGGGCAGACCTTTCCTGGTATGATAAAACACATTTGGTGCCCTTTGGCGAATATATCCCTTTTGAACAGACCGTGCGAAGTCTATTGCCAAATGTGGAAGTGTTGGGGGAGCTGGGCACTTTTTCCGCTGGAGAGTGGGAGCAGCCTCTGTTGCAAATCAATCAAATCCCATTTGGACAGACTATTTGTTATGAATCCGTTTTTTCGCGCCTGTGGAAGGCGCAGGTCAAAGCCGGTGCGCGCTTTTTTATAAATATTACCAATGACGCGTGGTTTTTTGATACAGATGCCCCGTACCAGCATTTGGCCGTAGCTGTGCTGCGCGCGGCGGAAACGCGCCGCCCCGTACTGCGCGCGGCCAATACGGGTATATCAGCCGTGATTTCCGCTTCCGGAGAAATTTTAGCCCGCGCCGAGCTTAACACCCGCGCCATGCTGACGGCCGAAGTGCCTTTGCCGCTGGGGGCATATGAAAGTTTTTATGTGCGCTGGGGGGAGTGGTTTTCCTGGATCTGCGCGGCCATTTATTTTACGATTCTGATTTCTACTATGGTGTTTGCTTATGAATATTGAATTTAAAGACATAGAAAATGCGCTGGAAACATTGACCGCACGCATACAGAAAATCGGGCAGATGGAAAATATCCCGGCCAAGCAAAAGGAACTCTCCGAGCAGGAAACCCTGGCCGCCGCACCGGATTTTTGGAATGACAACCAAAAAGCCAAAGCCGTTACACAAAAAATAGACGGTTTAAAAAGCTCCATAGAAACCTACCATTCTTTAAACAAGCAGCTGGAGGACGCGCAGACTTTGTATGAGCTGGCGCGCGAAATGCAGGACGAAAACGAACTGCCCGCGCTGGACGCTGCGCTCAAAGAGCTGGAAAAACAGGTGGAGAAAAAAGAATTTGAAATCACGCTTTCGGACCCGCATGACAAACTGCGTGCCATTTTGACCGTACACGCGGGAGCCGGCGGTACCGAATCGTGCGACTGGGCCCAAATGCTGCTGCGTATGTATACGCGCTGGGCTGAGCAGCACGGGATGAAAGTGTCCATTACCGATACCTTGCCCGGAGAAGAAGCCGGCATTAAAAACGCGTCTATGATTATAGAAGGCCCGTATGCTTACGGTTATTTAAAAGGCGAAAACGGAGTGCACCGCCTGGTGCGCGTATCCCCTTTTGACGCCAATGCGCGGAGGCACACTTCTTTTGCGTCTGTGGATGTGTTGCCGGATATTGAAGAAGACATCAATATAGAAATTCCGGAAAGTGACATCGAGCTGGAAACTTCCCGCGCCGGCGGGCACGGCGGGCAAAACGTAAACAAGGTAGAAACGGCCGTCCGTTTGCTGCACAAACCCACGGGCATCGTGGTGTCTTGCCGCATAGAGCGCAGCCAGCTGCAAAACCGACAGACAGCCATGAAAATGTTAAAAGCGCGTTTGTATGAAATGGAAATGGACAAAAAACGCGCCGAGGCTGAAAAACGCTACGGCCAAAAAGGCGAAATCGCCTGGGGGCACCAAATCCGCTCTTATGTGTTTATGCCGTACCAGCTGGTCAAAGACTTGCGCACGGATTACGAAACTTCCAACATTACTGGCGTGATGGACGGGGATTTGGATCCGTTTATTTTTGCTTATCTGCGCCATGAAGCCGAGCGCAAGGCATGAGCGGGCTGTATATTCATATTCCGTTTTGCCGGCAGAAATGCCGCTATTGTGATTTTGCCTCTTTTGCGGGTGCGGAAGCCCTGATAAACGGGTATCTGTCCGCGCTGGAGAAAGAGGCTTCTTTTTATCCTTCTTTTTCTGCAGATACTCTGTATATCGGCGGCGGCACGCCGAGTTTGCTTTCCGCGGCTCAACTGGAAAAACTTTGCAGTTTGATTGCTAGGCGTTTTGCACCGCTGGGCATGTTTCAGGAAAGTACCCTGGAAGCCAACCCCGAAAGCCTGACAAAAGAAAAACTGCGTTTGCTTAAAGATGCGGGAGTGAATCGGTTAAGTTTGGGCCTGCAAAGTTTTGACGACGGCGTTTTAAAACGCATTGGCCGCGTGCATGACGTAAAAACTTTTTTATCCGCTTACGGGGCCGCGCGGGAGGCGGGCTTTGACAATATCAGTGTGGACTTGATAGCTGGCCTGCCTGGTCAGACGAAAGAGATGTTTTTGCAGGGGCTTAAAAAACTGACGGATTTGAAACCGGAACATATTTCCGTATATGGTCTGCAGGTGGAAGAAGGGACGCCCTTTTATAAAGAGGGCGTGCAGGCGGATGAAGATTTGCTGCGTGCGGAGCTGGAAGAAACACATCGGTTCTTGCAGGCGGCCGGATATGTACATTATGAGATTTCCAATTTTGCCCTGCCCGGCCGCGAGAGCCGGCATAACCTGAACTACTGGCAAAACGGCGAATACCTGGGTCTGGGCAGTGCCGCCGCGTCTTACCTAAACGGCGTGCGGCGCGGCAATGTGCCTGATGTGCGGGAATATATGCGCCGTATCGGCGCGGGGGAAAATCCGGCGGAATTTACCGAAAAGCTTACGGGCAAGGCCAAAGAGGGGGAAGCGGTCATGCTGGGCCTGCGTATGCTGGGCGGCGTACGGCTTTCCGATGTACAGAAGCGGTTTTTTGCAGGGGAAATACAGGACTTGGTCCGGCGCGGGCTTGTGGAGCAAAACGGGGATTTCATAAAATTAACTTTTGAAGGGATGTTTTTGGCCAACCAGGCCTTTATGGCTTTTGTCGGCCCGTTTGAGGAAGCATGCAGTTAACCGCCTATCATACCGCCATATTTAAAGAAGCAGAAGATCTGCCGTCTTTTATTCGCCGTCATGTACCCGTACTGAAAGAGGGAGATGTGTTGGTGGTGTCTTCCAAACTGGTGTGTTTGTGGAAGGGGCTGTCCGTGCCGTATCAGAGCCGCAAACAAAAAGAAGCGCTTATCCGGCGCGAGAGTGACGCCGCCCTGAAAACCAAACTGGCGTGGCTGACTGTTAAAAGCGGTATGGTGATGACCAATGCTGGAATAGACGAATCCAACGCAGACGGCAAACTGCTTTTGCTTCCGCACGATTTATATGCCTGTGCGGCGCAAATCCGCCGCGCGCTGTGCCAAGCATACGGACTGAAAAAACTGGGCGTCATTATTACCGACAGTATGATTTTGCCCCTGCGCGCCGGCGTCATCGGCGCGGCGGCGGCATATGCGGGCTTTAAAGGCGTGCGCGACGAGCGCGGCAAAAAAG
Organism: uncultured Elusimicrobiales bacterium; assembly: GCA_944324105.1. Taxonomy (GTDB): domain Bacteria; phylum Elusimicrobiota; class Elusimicrobia; order Elusimicrobiales; family Elusimicrobiaceae; genus Avelusimicrobium. The sequence continues at coordinate 11,698 of CALUVA010000011.1, read as the reverse complement.
ATATTTTCGGCAAAAAACTGGAAATGACTTTCGTCAATTTGGCTGACGCCCTGGCCGCGGCCGCGGCAGTAAATATGGGGGAGCGCAACGAGCGCAGACCGCTCTGCCGCATAGAGAGGGCGCCGGTAAAATTTGTTTCAAAAACGAATGCGGCGGAAATTAGCTATCCGCCGGAGCAGGATTTATACGCGCCGCTGTTTAAAGCGGGCGGACTGATACAAAGGAGAAAAAAATGATAAAAAACATAGCCAGCGAATTTAAACAATTCGTCATGCGCGGAAACGTTATAGATATGGCCGTCGGTATCATCATCGGCGGTGCATTTACGAAAATCGTCAACTCCATGGTGGCCGATATTTTAATGCCGCCGTTGGGGCTGCTGATGGGGCAGGTGGACTTTTCCAACTGGTTTGTCGTCATTAAAGAAGGTGCGGAAGCCGCCGGTCCGTACACCACGCTGGCCGCCGCGCAGGCAGCCGGAGCAACGACGCTGAACATAGGCAATCTGCTTAATGCGGTCATTAGCTTTCTGATTGTGGCCTTCTGTATTTTTATTTTGATTAAAGGCATTAACAAATTAAACCGCAAGAAAGAAGAAGCCGCCCCAGCTCCGACCACTAAAGAGTGCCCGCACTGCTTCAGCACCATTGACCTGCGCGCCACCAAATGCCCTAACTGCACAGCGGATTTGAGCAAATAAGTTCGGAAATTTTACTTAAACGGAGCGGAACGTACGGTTTCGCTCCGTTTTTATGTTTGCACTTTTTGAGCTTTTTGTTACAATAGGGGTATGATTTACTTTGCCCACCGCGGTGCCAGCGCACACGCACCGGCCAATTCTTTGCCCGCTTTTGCTTTAGCGCGGGAGGAAGAGTGTACGCACTACGAACTGGATGTCCATTTAACCAAAGACGGATGTCTAGTGGTGCATCACGATTATTATTTGGGTACGGATACTTCCTGTAACCGAGAAATAAAAGATGTTACACTGAATGATTTAAAGCAGTGCCGCATTTTGCATACTTTTGATAAAAGTCTGATGGTTCGTCCCCCTTTGTTACGCGAAGTGCTGCCAGTCATTATGGAAGAGTTGGAACTTTTAAATATAGAAATTAAAAATGACGGCGGTGTTTATTCCGGCATAGAAGAAGTTTTGTGGAACAGAGTCAGTACTCACGGTCCAGAGGCAGTAAAGAAAATTCTTTTTTCCAGTTTTGATTACCCCACTCTGCAGCGGTTGCGCAAAATAGCCCCTGCAGCACAAATTGGATTGTTGACACGGGAATTTGAACCACAAAAAGCGCGTAATATAGGAGCTTACAGCGTGCATATGAACAAAACGCGCATTACCAAAGAAATTGTGGACCTGTGCCACGTAGAGGGACGTAAAGTATTTGTTTATACTGTTAATGACAAGTATACGGCCCACTCTCTAGAACGTATTGGCGTGGATGGAATTTTCACCGATGATCCGGGGCTGTTTCTGCCCCGCCGCAAGGCTTTGCCGGAGCCTCTTCAGCAAAAATATACACCGCTGAAACTTTCTAAGACTACTACCAGTTTTTCTTTTTAAAAAACCCCGCGTTTTAATGCGCGGGGTTTTTAAACGAACGGACGAATTAATAATCGTATCCGGAGTATTCGTCATATCCGGAAGAAGTTTCTTCTGCAGGTGCTGTTTCTGCCGGCGCGGTGCCATAGTATTGGTCCGGAGAGTAGCGGCGCGGTTTTTCCCACAAACGTTTTGTGCGGCGGTAATCGCGTTCGCTGGGCACTCCAGGCACCATAGGACGTTGACGCTCATCGAAGAAATATACGTTTTTCTGCGTATCGGGCTGTACATCAAAAATATATTCGGATTCTACTTCCGGCTTGGCTTCCCTGCGTTCGGCATAAGCCTGGCGGTCTAAATCCTCCAGATAGTCTTCCTCGGTTAAATAAATTTTGCGCTGATACTGCGGTTCCTGCTCTTTTTTGTCGGCGGAAGAACAGGCGAACAATGTCAGACAGAAAACGGACAATACGGTCAAGTGAGCAAACGTTTTCATAATTTCTCCTTAAATCTTTCTTTCCCCTGATAATATAATGTTTTCCAGCAGGCACGCAAGCGTTACGGGGCCTACTCCTCCAGGAACTGGGGAAACCCGACAGCCTTTTTCCAAAAGTTCCTGCGTTGCTGCGTCGCCGCAAAGGTGACCTTCCCTGTCCAAATTGGTGGCGATATCTATGACAATTGCTCCGGCTTTTACATGATGTGCTGGCAGTAGACCGGGTTTTCCTGCGGCGGAACAAATCAGATCCGCATTTTGCAACGACGCCGCCAAATCCCGCGTAAACGTATGGCAGATTTTGACTGTGGCGTTGCGGCACGTCAGTAAATGTGCCAGCGGGCGGCCCACGGTGGGGGAGCGGCCGATGACGGCGGCCTCTAATCCCCGGGGGTCTATTCCGTGCGCGTCCAACAAGCGGATAACCGCCATCGCCGTACACGGCACAAAAGTGGGCAGTGCCTGTACTTCTTCCCAGGTTTTACACAAAAACAGATTGCCCATAGCCGCATTGGACATCCCGTCAATATCTTTTTCCGGAGCAATGTAACGGGTAAATCCGCTTTGCGCCAGTGCCTGCGGTAAGGGCCGGGGAATTAAGATGGCATCTATATTTTTGTCAGCGGAAGCTTGTGTAAGCCAATCCAAAAAATCTTTTGCCGGGGTGGAGGAATTTACTTCTTTTACCCGGGTGCTTACCCCCAGGTTTTCTGCGGCTTGTACCTCTTTTTTCAAATAGACGTATGCGCCGTAATCTTCCGTAGACCCGACGGCAAAAAGAGATATGGCCCTCCCCAGTTTTTGGCGTGCTTTTTCCGCTCGTTCTTTCAAGGAGGTCCGCAGGGCGGCGGCCAGGGTTTTTCCTTCTAAAATCATATATATATCATATCAAATTGCGACGGAATACAAAGAGAAAGGATAAGAATTGTGCAATAAAAACTATTTTTCCCGGGTTGTATGCACGTAAGGATATAATTGCAATTTGGACAGGCTTGGTTATTACAGGGTTCCGTGTCTAGATGATTAAAAGAAACTTCCCGTGAATGCTGTATTATTCAATTATACAGCGTACCCCGCTCCGCCAGCGGGGTATTTTGTGTATATGGGCAAGAGGTTTTCAGACAAACTGTTTTGCCGTCCTGACAAACGGCCCGCGGAATGATAAAATATACATATACTTTAATCTGGCCGGGGTGTCGTGCCGGCCATGCGGAGGGCAGTATGCCTATTTGGATTTTCCGTTTTTCCACGCTGATCGCGTTTCCTTTTCTGACGTATGATTTTATTGATAAAGACCCCGTGTCTTTGGCGGCGGGCTTCTTGTGTGCGTTGATTGTTATCATTGCAGAAGCAGTGTTTAAGCGTCTGAGGCTGATTAAAATCATGATTGCCTGCTCTGGTTTTTTGCTGGGGTATTTGTTGTTTGTTTTTACTGATTATGCTGTGCAAAATTTTTCCGGTGCGGATTCTTTAACTTGGTGGGCCGATTACGGCCGGCGCGTGGAAATAGGACTAATTATTTTTGGCGTCTTGGCCAGCCTGTTTAAATCGCGGGATTTAGAGGGACTGTCTTACAAAGGCCGCCACTTGAAAGTGGCCGACGTCACTGCATTGATGGACGGGCGCATTGTGGATTTGTGCGAAATCAATTTCCTTTCCGGCATTATCGTTATCCCGGTGTTTGTGCTGGAAGCGCTCAATAAGATGGCCGCTTCCAAAGACCCGCTGGAACGCGCCAAAGGCCGCCGCGGGCTGGATGTGGCTTCCCGCCTGCAGGAACTCAAGGAAATTGCCGTGCGCATTACTTCCAAAACACCTAAGGCTGAAAACGACACAGAACGCGTGGTCAAGTTGGCTAAAAGTTTTGACGCGGAAGTAGTTACGCTGGATTTTAACGTTAATAAAATAGGCGCGCTGTATGATGTGGTGGTGTTAAACATCGCCGATTTGGCCACCGCTTTAAAACCCGTAGTGTTGCCGGGGGAAACGATGTCTCTGTTCATTATGAAAGACGGGAAAGAAAAAGAACAGGGCATCGGATATCTGGATGACGGCACCATGGTGGTGGTGGAAGACGGGCGCAAATTTATCGGCAAACGCACCGAAGTATCCGTCTATTCCATTTTGCAGACGTCTTCGGGGCGTATGATTTTCGCCAAAATAAAGTAGGACAGAAATGCAGGACGAACTGACTTTTGCCGGAGCCGTAATTGTGGCCGGCGGCCTGGGCAAACGCATGGGCCGCCCCAAACAAATGTTGCCCCTGGCGGGCAGACCGGTGCTCCTGCGTGCGGTGCAGGCGATGGCCAAAGTGCCGTGTATTAAGCAAATCGTGGTGGTAACCGCGTCCGAAAACCGCGAAATCCTCAAGCAATATTTTCCTCATCTTACTTTTGCCTTGCCGGGGTCTACCCGCTTGGCGTCTGTCATCAGCGGCGTGGGCGCGTTGGACGCGCGCGTGCAGGTCGTAGCCGTGCATGACGGAGCCCGTCCGTTGGTGGACCCGCAGGCGGTTGCGCGCTGTTTAAAACGCGGATTTGAAGAAGGAGCGGCCGTATTGGCCGTTCCGGTAAAAGATACGGTCAAACAGGTGCGCGCAGGCGCGGTGGAACGCACGCTGGAGCGCAGCAGCCTGTGGGCTGCGCAGACGCCGCAGTGTTACCGCGCGGATATTTTGCGCCGCGCGCTGGATAAATTTGCCCATTTACAGGACGCGACGGATGAATCCCAGCTGGTTGAGCGTTTGGGAGTGAGTGTAAAAATAGAGCCGTCGGATTACAAAAATTTAAAAATTACCACGCCGGAGGATTTGGTTATGGCGGAAGCGTTTTTAACCGCGGGCGCATGTCAGCGCACGGGGTTCGGGTTTGACTTGCACCGTTTGGTGCAGGGCCGGCGGTTTATTATAGGCGGGGTGGAAATCCCTCATAAAAAAGGCTTTGCCGGCCATAGCGACGGCGATGTGGTGCTGCATGCCGTGTGCGATGCGGCTTTGGGGGCGGCATGTTTGGGGGAAATCGGACTGCTTTTCCCGCCGACCGATCCGACTATTGAAGGCATAAACAGCAAAAAAATAGCCAAACGCGTATTGGCGCTGCTGCGTGAGCATCATGCCCGTATCGTGCATATAGATGCAACGCTTGTTACACAGGAGCCCAAAATCAGTCCGCATTATGCGGCGGTGCGCACCAGTCTGGCCGACATTTTTGAAATAGATGAGAAAGACGTAAGTTTTAAATCCAAAAGCCACGAACACGTGGGGGAAATCGGCCGCGGGGAAGCGGCCATGTGCCACGCCGTGGTAACTTTGTTTATCGGAGAAGAAAAATGAAAAAAACTGTTTTGTTTTGCACTCTTTGCGCTGTGTTGTGCGCTGCCTGCAGTAGCGTGGACTATACCTCCCGCCGCAAATTAAAAGGCATTGATTATTCCGCCTACGAAAATCCGTCGGCTTTTATGTCTGTAGATGACAATTATTATGGGCAGTTGCCAGGACCCAGCGTATTGGGAGAAAGTTCTTTGTTCCCGTCGGAGCAAAATGTAGATGAAAGTGCCGATTTTACTTCCGAAGAAATTGCTGCCTCGTATGGACGTTATACGGATGTAACGGTAGTTGCCGCCACAAAACGCGTCAAACTTGGTTCATCGGCCAATTCCAAAAATATGGCCTTGTTCCAAAAAGCGTTGGACGGCGCCTATAGAAAGGCCTTGCGTACTTACCGTCCTTCCGGTTTTACCTATTCCATTTCCAGCGTTGGGGCGGTCAACCCGCTTTCCGACATTGAAGTCAGTTGCATTCTTGGTGAGCAGGCCGCCAATGAAGTAGGGCAGACCACCTGCGATTTGTTTTTTGATGAGTTAGTGCAGCAATATAATACCCTGCTTAAAGAGGGGCAGCACAATGCAGCTTTATAATACCGAAACCCGCCGCAAAGAAGAATTTACGCCGCTGAATCCCAAAGAAGCCACCATGTACTGCTGTGGGCCGACCGTGTATAATTATGCGCACATCGGCAATATGCGCACCTATATTTTTGAAGATTTGCTGGCGCGCACGCTGCGTTTAAGCATGCCGCTCAAACATGTGATGAATGTAACCGATGTGGGGCACTTGGTTTCTGACGCCGACGAGGGCGAAGACAAAATGGAAGTCGCCACGGCGCGCGAAGGCAAAAGCGCGTGGGACATTGCCAAATTTTACGAACAGAAATTTTTTGAAGATTTTGACGCTTTGCACTGCACCCGCCCTACGGTCATCAGCCGCGCCACGGCGCATATACCGGAAATGATTGCGCTGGTCAAAACGCTGGAAGAAAAGGGTTACACCTACCACACTTCCGACGGGATTTATTATGATACGTCCAAATTCCCGCGTTATGACGCACTGGTGGGCCGCAGCCGTCTGGAAGGGTTAAAAGGCGGCGCTCGGGTGGAAATGAGTGAGGAAAAACGCAACCCGACCGATTTTGCCCTGTGGAAATTTTCTCCCAAAGACAAAAAACGCCAAATGGAGTGGGCCAGCCCCTGGGGCGTAGGCTTCCCGGGCTGGCATGTGGAATGCTCGGCCATGGCGATGAAATATTTGGGGCCGACGGTGGACATACATTGCGGCGGCATAGACCATGTGTCGGTGCACCACACCAATGAAATCGCCCAAAGCGAAGCCGCCACGGGCCAAAAATATGTGCGGTATTGGGTGCACGGGGAGTTTTTGGTACTGCGTGCGGGTAAAATGTCCAAATCCGGCGGCACTTTTGTTACCCTGCAAACCCTGCGCGACAAAGGCTATGACCCGCTGGATTACCGCTATTTGTGCCTGACGGCGCATTACCGCACCCAGCTGGAATTTACCTATGAATCTTTGGACGCGGCGCGCAAAAGCCTGCAAACTTTGCGCCGGGAGGCCGTCAAGGCCGTGCAGACCGCCGCGCGCCAGCCTCTGCCGCTGACGGCACGCTTGGAAGAAATAAAAAACAAGTTCCGCGCCGCCATGGAGGACGACTTAAACGCGCCCAAAGCCTTGGCCGTGGTTTGGGAAACGCTGCGCGGGGCGGAGCTGAATGCGGCGGAAAAAGTGGAATTTTTAAAATTTGCAGACAGCATTTTGGCGCTGGACGTATTCCGCGCCCCGCAGGAAGAAAATAATGAGGAACTGCCGCAGGAAGTAAAAGACCTGCTGGCCCGCCGCGCCGAAGCCCGCGCGGCCAAGGACTATAAAAAATCCGACGAACTGCGCGCCGCGCTGGCCGCCGCCGGTTATGCGGTCAAAGATACGCCGCAGGGGCAGCAAACGGAGAAAATCAAATGAAAAAAATAAACGCCGAATTTATACGCCTTATTCCCAAAGCGGACCTACATGTGCACTTGGACGGTTCCCTGCGTCTGTCCACGCTGATTGAATTGGCGCAGAAAGACGGCGTAGAGCTGCCCGCATATACCGAAAAGGGCCTGCGCGAAAAAGTATTTAAAAAACAATATAATTCCCTGACGGAATATTTAAAGGGGTTTGATTACACCACCGCCGTTATGCGTTCGGCGGAAAACATAGAGCGTATCGCCTATGAGCTGGGGCAGGACGCCGCCGCCGAAGGCGTGCGTTACATAGAGGTTCGTTTTGCCCCGCAGCTGCACGCGGGGGATAAGCTGACCGTGGCTGACGCCGTGCGCGCCGTGGTGGGCGGCCTGCGCCGCGCGCAAAAAGAACACAATGCCCTGCCCGCCGTCAAAAAAGGGGAAGATTTGCCGTTTTATTTCGGCGTAATAACCTGTGCCATGCGCAGTTTTAACGCCAACATGTCCCCGTACTATAAAAAGCTGTTCAGCGTGCTGTCGCAGTATTCCAAGTTTGAAGTGTTCGGCGCGGCGTCGCTGGAGCTGGCGCGCCTGGTGGTCAAGCTGGTGCGGGAAGAAAAATTGCCCATAGTGGGCTTTGATTTGGCGGGGGAAGAAGCCGGCTATCCGGCCTCCGACCATGTGGAAGCGTATAAATACGTGCATAAACATTTTATGCGCAAAACCGTACACTCCGGCGAAGCGTACGGGCCCGAATCTATTTTTCAGGCCATTACGGACTGCTATGCCAACCGCATCGGCCACGGCACGCATTTGTTTGACGCGGCAATGATTAAAGACCGCAAAGTCAAAGACAAAAACGCTTATGTGGAGGCGCTGGCCAATTACATTGCCAGCGAACGCATCGGCGTGGAAGTGTGTCTGACCAGCAATTTGCAGACCTTGCCGCAGATTACTTCCGTGGCCAAACACCCCGTGCGGGAAATGATTGCGCGCGGGCTTTCAGTCAGTATTGCCACGGACAACCGGTTGGTGTCCAACACCAATGTCAGCAAAGAGCTGGAGCTGCTGGTAAAAAATATTCCGCTGACGCGCAAAGAATTTAAAAACATCATTATTGCCGGTTTTAAAGGGGCGTTCTTCCCGGGAACTTATATAGAAAAACGCCACTTTGTGCGCCAGGTCATTAACCGTTACGACGAGCTGGCCAAGAAGTATTTGGACTGATGTTTTTTAGAAAAGGCTGTTAAAAACCCCGCTTTCAAAGCGGGGTTTTTAGTGATATTTTCCGGAGAGTCCGGGCTTATTCTTCGTCAATTTTCAGCATGGCCACAAACGCTTCCTGCGGAATGTTCAGACTGCCGATAGACTTCATGCGTTTTTTGCCTTCTTTCTGTTTTTCCAGCAGTTTGCGTTTGCGCGTAATGTCGCCGCCGTAACATTTGGCGATGACGTCTTTGCGGTAGGCGGGAATAGTTTCACGCGCGATAACTTTGCCGTTGACGGCGGCCTGTACGGCCACTTCAAACTGCTGCCGCCCGATAAGTTCCTTTAGTTTTGCGCACAGTGCGCGGCCCTGGCTTTGGGCGCGGTCTTTGTGCACTACCACGCTTAAGGCGTCCACCGGCGTGCCGTGCAGCAGGATTTCCATCAGCACCACGTCGGCACTGCGGAAGCCCGCCACCTCATAATCAAAGGACGCGTAACCTTTGGACACGGATTTGAGTTTGTTGTAAAAATCAATAACCATTTCGCCCATCGGCATTTCATACTTAATAATCACGCGCTGGTTGGACAAATGGTCCATGTTCATAAATGTGCCGCGTTTTTCTTTCAGCAGCGTCATCACCCCGTCCATAAATTCCACGGGGGTAACCACCGTGATGTGTATGACGGGCTCTTTAATGTCTATAATGTCGCCGTGCGGCGGGAAGTTGGCCGGATTGTCTATGATTTTATAGCCCGGGTCGTCCGGCGCGTCCGGCAGGGCGGCCAGTTCCTGCGGGTGATTTTTGCGCGGCGTAAATTTGACGTGGTACACCACGTTGGGTGCGGTGGCGATCAGCGAGAGGTTAAATTCACGCTCCAGCCGTTCTTTGACGATTTCTATATGCAAAATGCCCATAAAGCCCAGGCGGAAGCCAAAGCCCAGCGCTTTGGAGGTTTCGCTTTGGTAATGGAAAGAAGAATCAGACAAATTCAGCTTTTCCAGTGCGGTGCGCAGCAGCGGGAAATCAGTGGTTTCCACCGGGAAAATGCTGGCAAACACCACGGGTTTGGCGTCGGCGTAACCGGGCAGCGGGGTTTGGGCGGGGCGGTCGGCCAACGTAACGGTATCGCCCACTTTGACCTGATGAATATCTTTAATGCCGGCCACCAGATAGCCCACTTCTCCGGCACTCAACGATGCGGCTTTGTGCAGCTGTTTGGGGGTCATAAAACCCACCTCTTCCACTTTATAGCCGGCCCCCGTGGCCATAAAACGGATCTGCTGTCCGGCCTTTACCGCGCCGTCCACGATACGCACATACATAATCACGCCGCGGAACGGGTCATAAAAAGAATCAAAAATCAGGGCGCGCAGCGGCGCGTTCGGGTCGCCCTGCGGGGCGGGAATATCGGCAATAATGCGGTCCAGCAAATGTTCTATACCCATGCCGGTTTTGGCGCTGACGCGTTCGGCTTCAATGGGCTCGCGCAAAATATCCCAAAGCTGTTCTTCGGCGGCGTCCGCGTCCGACTGGGACAAATCTACCTTGTTCATCACGGGAATAATTTTCAGCCCCAGGCTTTGTGCCAGGTGCGCATGCGCCACGGTCTGCGCTTCCACGCCCTGGGACGCATCCACCAGCAGCAGCACGCCTTCACAGGCGCGCAGGGAGCGGGCCACTTCATAGGAAAAGTCCACATGTCCTGGGGTGTCAATCAGGTTTAAAATATAATCTTTGTACTGAATGCGCACGGCTTTGGCTTTAATGGTAATGCCGCGTTCGCGTTCCAGGTCCATGCCGTCCAGCAGCTGGGCCTGCATTTTGCGTTTGGGCACGGTGCCCGTGTCTTCCAGTATTCTGTCTGATAGGGTGGTTTTGCCGTGGTCAATATGTGCCACGATGGAAAAATTACGAATCTTCATCTTGATTTTGTTGGTCTATTAAACTGCGTATGTCTTCCGAGGATGAGGCCAGCAAGGCGGCCTGGGCCGTATCGGAGCACGCTTCAAAATTTAAATTACGTATGCGGTTTTTAATGCGCAAAAACATACGCGGCGGCACGGACAGCGTATCCACTTCCAGCCCCAGCAACATGGGGACCATTTTTACATCCGAGGCAATTTCTCCGCAGATGCTGACCTGCTTGCCGCGCTGATGTGCCGTCTGTATAATCTGGCGTATGGTGCGCACCACCGCGGGGTGGCACGGGTCGTACATATGCGCCACTTCGGGGTTTACGCGGTCTACCGCAATTAAATATTGTATCAAGTCATTGGTGCCTATGGAAAGGAAATCCATTTCCCCGATCATGCCGTCCAGCGCAATGGCGGCCGCCGGCACCTCCACCATGGCCCCGAGGGCAATTTTATTGACGGGTTTTTTGCCCTGTTTTTCAAATTCGGCCAGTACTTCATTCAGTGCCGCGCGCACATGGCGCAGTTCCTCCAGGGAGGATAACATGGGCACCATAATTTTAATTTGCGCCGGCACCTCGCACGCCGTGCGCACGATGGCGCGCAGCTGGGTGTGCATCAGTTCGGGGTTTTTTAAAAACAGCCGTATACCGCGGCAGCCCATAAAGGGGTTATTGTCTTTATCAAATTCGTCCAGTGGGAAATCCGGCAGTTTGTCTGCCCCCAAATCGGCCAAACGGATGGTAACAGGACGCATGTCAAATTTTTTGGCCGTAGCCAGATAAATTTGATATTGTTCCAGCTCGGTAGGCGGCTGGGGGATATTCATGTATAAAAATTCCGTACGCAACAGGCCCAGCCCGTCGGTAATGAGTTTTTTGTTTTCTTTGGTGTCCGTCCGCGGGTCAAAATTGACCATCAGTTTAAAAGGGCGTCCGTCCGCCGTTACGGTGGGCAGGTGGTTGATGGTCTGCAGCAGGGATTCGGCCTTTTTAATTTCACGCTGGGTTTTTTTGTAGCGGGCCAGCGTGTATTTGTCCGGGCTGATAATCAGCAGGCCGTTTTCCCCGTCCACAATGACGGTGTCTCCGTCTTTTACCTGGCGCGCAGCATTGGAAAGCCCCACCACGGCCGGCAATTTTAAGCTTTGCGCCAAAATGGCCGTGTGGCTGGTTTTGCCGCCTAAATCCGTGCAGAAGCCGATGATTTGGTTTTCCTGCAGGTTAATGGTGTC
>CALUVA010000010.1 GCA_944324105.1 uncultured Elusimicrobiales bacterium | reverse complement strand
AGCGGCCAGCGCCAACAGCGCGCAGGCCAGGGTTCGTTTCATCAACATGGGTGGTACTCCGGTAATTGTAAAAGAATGCGTTGCGGCGGGTAAAGCGGCAACTTGTAAATTTTATCAAAAAAGATTTTTTCCTCTCAAGCCGTGTGAACGAACCGGCGAAAATAATATAATAATTAAAGAAGCGCCTACCCCTTTGGGGAGGCGGCTTTGATGTAAAATCCAACGCAGTTGCGTCAGGCTACGCTTTTATGCGCGCCGGGACGAAAGGAGACAAATGCTTCTTACCTTAGACGTGGGCAACACGCAGATTTTTGCGGGCGTGTTTTCCGGCGAAAAGCTGCTCTTGCGCTTTCGCAAAACTTCCAACAATATTTTTACTTCGGATGAGCTGGGGCTGTTCCTGCGCCAGATCCTGCGGGAAAATGATATCGTTCCGTCTGATATCACGGATGTGGCGGCGGCTTCGGTGGTGCCGGACGTGTCGCGCACGGCGGCAGTGGCCTGCGCCCGTTATTTTGATACGGAGGCGTTTTTTGTACGCGCGGGCATTAAAACGGGGTTGAAAATAAATACCGCTTACGGCCAAAAGCTGGGGGCCGACCGCCTGGCCGATTTGGCCGCCGCGCAGGATATGTTCCCCGGGCAAAATTTGCTGGTTATAGATTTCGGCACCGCCAACACCTATGACGTTTTGACGGCGGATAAAGAATATAAGGGCGGCGCCATTACCCCGGGGCTGGGTACGGGCCTGAAAGCCCTGTGCCAAAATACGGCTTTGCTGCCCAAGGTGGAAATTGTCCGCCCGCGCCAGGCGTGCGGGCTGAGCACTGAAACGCAAATGCAGTCCGGCCTGTATTACGGGCAGCTGGGGGAAATAAAAGAATTTATTTACCGCGTTAAAACGGAAGTTTTTGCCGGAGAAGATTTCCGCGTGGTGGCTACCGGCGGTTTTGCGCGTATGTTTGAGTCCGCCCGCGTGTTTGACGCATATGAGCCGGACTTGGTGCTGCGCGGCGTGAAAGTGCTGTGGGAGCGCAACCGCGTTTGCGCGCGGCGCAGGGAGGCTGTGCATGCCGAATAAAAATATTTTGTTTTTGCTCAGCGGTTCCGTGGCGTGTTTTAAAGCTTGCGCCGTCATATCGGCTTTAGTCAAACAGGGAAATTGCGTGCAAACTGCCGTAACGCCCAATGCCCTGCAGTTTATCGGCCCCGCCACGTTGCAGGGGCTGACGGGCCGCCCCGTGTACGCGGATATGTTTGCCCCGCGCCAAAGCGGCACGGAACATATTTCACTGTCCAAATGGGCCGATGTTACGGTGCTTTGTCCCGCCTCGGCGGACGTATTAAACAAAATGGCCGCCGGTGTGGCGGACGACTGCGTAACCACGCTGTTTTTGGCGCATGATTTTGCCAAACCGTTTCTGGCGGTGCCCGCTATGAACAGCCGTATGTTTTTGCACCCCGCCACACAGGCTTCGCTGGAAAAACTGCAAAGCTGGGGCGTGCGGGTGCTTGCGCCGCAGACGGGCCGCCTGGCCTGCGGGGACGACGGCCCCGGACGCATGCCGGAGCCGGAAACGGTGCTGGCGGCGTTAGCGGAGGCGTTGCAGTGAAGGTTTTAATCACTTCCGGCGGCACGGCCGAGCCGGTGGACGGTGTGCGTTTTTTGAGCAATTTCAGCACGGGCGGTACGGGGGCCGCGCTGGCGCGGGAGCTGAAACGGCTGGGGCATGAGGTCGTTTTGCTCCGCTCCGTGCGTGCGCAGGCTGCGGCGGAAGCAAAAGAGTATTTTTTCGGTTCTTTTGATGAGCTGGACGGAACGCTGAAAAAATTACTGTCTGAAACTAATTTTGACATGGTGGTGCATGCCGCCGCCGTGGCGGATTATAAAGTAGTGCGCGTCTGTGTGGACGGACGGGAGTATGCGGACGGAGAAAAGGCCAAAATCCCTTCCGGCGCACAGGTAAACCTGACACTGGAGCCGACGTATAAAATCATAGACCGTTTACCCGGCTATGCCAAAAACCGCCCGCTGATTATTGGTTTTAAGCTAACCAACGGCGCAGATGAAGAACAGGCACGCCAGGCCGCCGCCCGCGTGCAGGCGGATTGGGTGGTGCACAATGATTTGACCGATATCCGTGCCGGCAGACGCCTGTTTTCTCTGTACCGCGGCGGACGGTTGGAAAAGCAAATATGCGGCACTCCTTCACTGGCCTCCTGCCTGGACGCTTTGGCGGCGGATGTTCAAAAGGCTTCCAATTTGATATAATTTATATGCTTTCTTAGACAAAACCTTTTTTGGAGAGGTGGCCGAGCGGTTTAAGGCACAGTCCTGGAAAGACTGCATACGGGAAACCGTATCGAGAGTTCGAATCTCTCCCTCTCCGCCATTTACATGCGCTCCCTGACGGGGCGCATTTTTTGTGTGGATACCCCCGGCGAAGCCGGGGGATATTTATTGTTAGGATAAAAATAGGAGGAGTTATAGAATGAAAAAAGTAAAAATTACCGTTTTGAAAACTACATTAGATAAAGAACTGGCCGCGGAATACGGGGCCGAAGACCTCGGTCCCTGCCCGATGATGAAGGCCGGTCAGGTGTTTTATGCCGATTATGCCAAGCCGGAAGGTTTCTGCGACGAGGCCTGGAAAGCGATTTACCAGTATGTTTTCGCGCTGGCGCACGGGGCAGGCGGCGGTGTGTTTTATTACGGGGACTGGATTAGAAAGCCCGGCGTAGCCATATGCAGCTGCAACGACGGCCTGCGTCCCGTTATTTTTAAATTGGAAGCGACGGACGAAGAAAGCAAAATCAATTACACACCCGTGCAGCGCTGATTGTAACATAAACAAAAACGGCTCCTTTCGGAGCTGTTTTTGTCGGTATATTTTATGCGTTTTGTCGGGCGCAGGAATTTGCTTCTCTGCGTTGCGCCATAAAGGCGCAGACGGCAGAACAAACGGCGCAGATGACAAAAGTCATGCCAGTGGAAACCAGCAAATTTCCGAGTCCTACCAGCGGGGATACGATACTGCCGGACAAAAAGCCCAGTGCCCCCAGCAGGGCCGAAGCGGACCCGGCCTGTTCGCGGGCGCAGTCCATAGCCAAAGTGGTGGCAGCGGTAAACGTCAGCCCCATTACAAACAGCAAACAAATCATCAGCGTTTCAAATACCCAGATACCCGCTCCGGCGGTCAGGGCCGCCGCAACCAGTATGGCAAAAAGCAGCATGCCGCCGCAGCTGACACGCACGGCGTTTTCCTGCCGTTTAAATTTTACAGCCATTGCGGCGCCAACGCCGATAGCCACAGCATTCACCGCAAAAAACAGGCTGAATGCCAGCGGGGAATAGCCATAATGCTGCTGAATAATAAACGGCGAAGCTGCAATATAGCCGAACAATATGCCCTGGGCAAACGCCATTTGCAACGTGTAAAAAATAAATTTGCGGTTGGAAAACAGCGGTTTGAACAGGCGAAAGGTTTTGCTCAGTTTTTCCTTGGACCGTTTGGTGCGGGAAAGCGATTCGTTGAAATGAACGCACGCCCCTGTCAAAGCCAGCCCCAGGATAAATAATACCGCGAATATTCCTCTCCAACCCGTTACTCCCAGTACCAGCCCACCGATGACCGGTGCGGCCACGGGGGCTATGCCGTTAATGGCCCCCACAATGGCCAGGGCTTTGGCCAAATTTTTGCTTTTGAATTTATCTGTGGCAATAGAGCGGGAAATGACAATCCCGCCCGCCGCGGCGATGCCCTGTGCAAAACGTAGCGCGACGAAAAACTCAATATTCGGCGCAAAAATACAGCCCAGTGTGGCCAGCAGATACAGCATCATGGACGCCAGCAGCGGCGCACGGCGGCCGTATTTGTCGCTTAAAGGGCCGAATAAAATTTGCCCCGCGGCCAGCCCGAGCATGGAAAAAGTCAGCCCCAACTGTACCCAGGAAGCGGAAGCGGAAAAATAATCCGCCATGGCCGGAAGGCTGGGTAGGTACATATCGGTCACGAACGGACCAAAGGCCGTTAACATGCCCAGAAAAACAAATAAAAACAAGGCCGAATTGCGCCTTGTTGCGGAGTTTCCCTGCCAGGTTTTATGTTGCTTCATATATATGTATATTATAGCTTATTTTTAACTGTTTCCGGAGCGTTTTCACCTATACGAATCCCCTGTTCTGCTCATGCAGTGTTGGCCGCCAACCCGTGACTCAGGCAAAAGTGCGGCGCGGGGCGGCTATGCCGCGTACGCGGCGGAAAAACGCCTGTACGCGTGCGTCGCAGCGGATGTCTTTAAGCGTAATGTCTTTTTTTAATTGTATGCCCTGCAAAGTGCGGCAGCGGCTGAGCGCCACATAGGTTTGCCCCGGGGCAAAGGCGCCGCGTCCAATATCCAAATACACCCCGTTAAACGTCAGTCCCTGGCTTTTGTGTATGGTGATGGCCCAGGCGGGCTTAAGCGGATATTGCTTAAAAAAACCGTTTACTTTTGGTTCCAGTTTTTGGGACAGCGGATTAAATACATATTTCACGTCCTCCCAGACATACGGTTCCACCTGGTAAACATTTCCTTTCAGTTCTACTTTAATGAAATCTTCCCCTAAATCATAGACGGTGCCGATATCCCCGTTTACCCAGTGGCAGTCCGGGTTGTTGGCCAGCATCATAATTTTGGCCCCGCGTTTAAGGTGCAGGGCTTCTTCGGCGGGCACACTTTTTTTCTTGAAGGTTTCGTCTACTGTGGCGCGGTAAACGAATTCCTGTCCGTTCAGCTGTGCCAAACGGTCGCGGTTGCGCCAGGCCGCGCCTTCATTGGTGGGGGATAAAATAATGGCGTCATCTAAATCATCGGGTTCCTGGTCTGTTTTACGGCAGTTGAGCAGGCGGTCCAGCTCCGGTTGGGTGACGGTTCCTTCGCGTATTTTGTTGAGCAGGCGGGCAAAAGTATCGTCGTCTTTCTGGCGGAAAATGCGGTTGAGTTCAAAGACTTCTATTTTTGTTTCCTGCGCCGCGCGCGCGTCAAAAAAGAACGGGCTGGGATACAAAGCGCGGAAATAATCAAAAAGGCCGCCCTGCGGGTTTTCTTCCACGGGAGGCAGTTGAAATAAATCCCCGAACAAAATGATTTGCTTGCCGCCAAAGGGTATGTTTTCCCGGGTGGAAATGCGCAAGATGTGGTCCATGGCGTCCAGCAGGTCGGCGCGCAGCATGGAGGCTTCGTCCACGATAATGGTTTCCAGCGCGTCCACCGTGCGGCGCGGCAGTTTTTTCAGGGAGGGTAAATCCAATAAATTGCCGGGTTTTAAATGAAAAAACGAATGCACCGTCTGCCCGCGTACATTGACGGCGGCAATGCCCGTTGTGGCCAGCACGACGGTATTTTTAACGGTGTTGCGCGCAAAAAATTTCAGCAGGGTGGTTTTGCCGGTGCCGGCCTTGCCGGTAATAAAAATCAGCGGGTGCAAGCGGGCGGGAGCGTCCAGCAGGGCCAGTGCGTCTTTAAATTCATCGGTGATTTCTATATGTTGTCCGGGTTCGGGTGAAAAAAACATACTTCATTATACTATTTGCTCCGCAAGGCCGCAGCGGATAGTTCTGTTTTTTCTGCATCTTCCGAGCGCCAGTTTGCTATGATGTTTCTATGAGTGCATCCATTGCCGCCGCTTTAGTTTTAAGTTTTTTGGCCGGGGCTGCCACCAGTGTGGGCGGCCTGCTGGCCTTTGTTGTCAAAAAAGACAATTTTGCCGCGCTGGCGCTGGGGTTGGGCTTTTCGGCCGGCGTTATGCTGTATGTGTCCTTTATGGAAATGATGCCGCAGGCAAAGGCCTCGCTGACGGCCTTGTACGGGGAAAATCCCGGCGCCTGGATGAGCGTGGGGATTTTCTTTTTGGGGGTGGTGCTGGCGTGGCTGATTGACCGGTTTATGCCGTCGCACCATGTGCATTCCGACGCGCTGGAAAAGAAAAATAAACTCAAACACCTGGGGCTTTTTACCGCCCTGGCCTTGGCCGTACATAATTTCCCGGAAGGGCTGGCCACCTTTATGGCGTCTATGGAAAATATCACGCTGGGCGTATCCATTGCGGTGGCCGTGGCCATACACAATATCCCGGAAGGCATTGCCGTGGCTTTGCCCGTTTACCACGCCACGGGCAGCAAAAGCAAAGCGTTTTGGTACAGCACCTTTTCGGGCCTGGCCGAACCGTTGGGAGCTATATTGGGGTATGTCATTTTCCGCAGTATACTCAGCGAGGCCGCCTTCGGCGTGATGTTTGCCTTTGTGGCCGGCATTATGGTGTATATTTCGTTGGATGAATTGCTGCCCACCGCGCATGAGTACGGCGACGGGCACGGCGTTATTTGGGGTGTTATCGGCGGTATGATGGTGATGGCGCTGTCTTTGCTCATTTTTTGAAAATTTTTGTGATACTTTTCTTTTTTAAGCGTAATCAGAGGTGAAGGGCATCCTCAGTCAAGGACAGAAAAATGGATTTTGAGCAAACCTACAACCTTTGGTTTAAACCTGTTTACGCTTATATCCGCTGTCGCATTTGGGCGGAAAACGAAGCAGAGGACGTGGCTGCCAAAGTGTGGCAAAAAGTGTGGGAAAAACGGTTGCAGTATGATCCGTCGCGCGGACGGACAGAGCAGTGGCTTTTTGGCATTGTGCGTCATGAGGTAAGCTCTTATTGCCGAAAAGTGTATTTGCGCAAAATTCTTTCTCTGTCTGGGTTTGAGGAAAACGTGCCCGCAGACATACCCAACGCCTGTGGGCGCCTGGAAGAGAAGGAAAGGAACGCCGCCCTGTTTGCGGCTGTGCACGGTCTTTCCCGTACGGAAAGAGAATTGATAGCGCTGAAGTTTTATTCGGGGCTGAACAACCGGGAAATTGCCGCGCTGGTGGGAAAAAGCGAAAGTAATGTGGGTACGATATTGCACCGGGCTTTTACGGCGTTGCGCCGCCGGCTGGAGAAATATTATGAATGAACGGCAGATCATGGACTTATACCGCAGCTTGGACCCGGATCCGGCACAGGACGTACAGAAACGGGTGCGGGCTCTGACGGGAAACAAAAAAGTCCTTTTCGTGCGCCGCTGGCGCTGGGCCGCCATATGCGTATGCGCTGTATTGGTAACGGTTGCTGCGGGTTTGTTCCCAAGGCAGGAGGCACGGCTGCCGCAAGAGGTACAGCAGTTTCATGTATCCCATTACGCTTATTATCATTCTTTGCCTTTGCGGTCCCGGGAATTGTCGCCGGACGCGCTGGATGCGGTAAACTTTCCTTATTACCAAAGCTTAGGAGAATAAATATGAAAAAAATACTTTTAGCTTTATGGGCTGTATGTGTATTATTTGCTTACGCCGCGGCGCAGGAAACGGGTTCCGACCCTCAGCGTCTGCCGAGCCGTCAGGAAATAGACCGGGAACTGTGCCGTTTGCAGGAACAAACTATGGACCTGGATGCGCAGTATTGGGCGGGTCGTATAGCTTCTGGAGAGTTTTCCTACGAGGAGTTGGAGAAAGACAGCCTCCGCTGGGTGGGAGATAAAGACTGCAACCGCCGTTTGATGGAGCGGATCCGTAAGAACTTGAAGGAAGGCAATACAGCTCCTTTGACGGTTGCAGAAGAGGAAAGGCTGGAACAAACCCACCGTGCAAGCCGCGCCCTTTTAATGCCGGCTACGCAGGATAAGAAGTTAATTGATTCGCTGACGGCGGAACAGTGTATTGCTCTCGATGGACATTACTGGGCGTGGCGTGTTAAAACAGTAAAGGATGTGAGCTTGAAAGAATTAAAAAAGAACGCTTCCACGACTTGGCCCTGCCCGGCAGATTATAACCGGCGAATTATAGAAGAAGTGGAAAAAAATATTAAAAATAAACAAACCGGTCCGCTGAACTCCCGCGAAAGCTATATACATGATGCCTGCACGGAATTTGCCTGCGAGGATTACCAGGAAAATTCTTCGGATAAGTAAAATCTTACATAAGTAAAAAGGCCTGCTAAACAGCAGGCCTTTTTGCTGACAGGCAAAATTAAAATAAATATGGAGCCAAAAGGAAAGATACCATGGTCCCAATGGAATAGCTGGTTACGTTGATGGCCACGCTTAAGGCCGCTGCATTGCGCAGGGACAGATGTCTGCGGTCAAAAATCCACACGAATGCGGCTTCAAATATCAGGCAAAATAACCACAACAACGCCGTTTCCGTTACGAAATTTCCCAATACCTGCCATGTTAACGGGATGGTAATCAGATTGGCCGCCAATACGGCATAAATCACACGGTAACTTTTACCCGTGTAAGCCAAATAAGCAAAGGCTGCCAGGGCCTCCGTCAATAAAATAATCAACAAAGACAGCCAGCCGTCTGCGCGGGAGAGGGTATTTAACGGACGGGCGGATTTGGCGTGTTGCACTAGCAGGTCCGTATCCCGTACGGTAACGGTAAAAGATTCTCTCAATTTTTTGGAAGCAGGGAAAACATTGCTTTCGCGTTTTATTCCATCGGAAAAATTAATAATAAGCTTCTGGTACGGAGCATATTGATAGGCAATGGAAAAACAGTCTTTAGCCGAGCAGTAAAGTTTTTGCAGTCCATATTTGCCCAAAGGCGTACTTTGCAGACACTGATTGTCCTCACACTGGATTTGTTCGCTGGTGTCCGGCAGTATGGCGGGGGATTGCTCCGTCTGGTAAACAAACTCAAAATCTATTTCGGGTTTGGGGAAGATGCCGCTCCACAGCGGGGCGGCGCAAACAGCCAGTAAAAAAAGAAGCAAACATTTTCTCATATTTTCATCCCGTATTTTATATTTTGTATTATAACATTATACGAGGACGATAGGGGGATATGTATGGTGTTTAGCAAAGTGCAGCTGGAACGTTATGCGGATGTGATGGTTTGGGCGATGGAAGAAGCTCGGCGCGGTGGGAAATTTTCTAAGTATGATACGGTGCTGTTGCGTTATGATGCGGCCGCCGCTCCGTTGGCGCATGTGGTGTATGAACGTTTGCTGCGCGCGCGTTACCATGCTGTGGCGCGCGTCAATGCGCCGGAAGATTTTGCGCGTTCTTTTTATACTTTGGCCGATGATAAACAGTTGGATTATGTGGCAGCAGGGGAAGAAGAATTGCAAAAGGAGTTGAACGGATTGATTTCCCTGCGTGCCCCGTCGGATTTGACCGCGCTGAAAAGCGTCAATCCTTCCCGAATTGCCCGTGCGGCTGTGGCGCGTAAAAGCCTGCGCGAAATTTTGGACAACAACGAGCAGGGAGGAATTTTTTCTTGGACTTTGTGCAATTATCCTACCAAAGAACTGGCCGCCCAGGCGGGGCTTTCGCTCAAAGAATATACGGCACAGGTAGTCAAAGCCTGTTTTTTAAATGATAAGGATCCCGTAAAAAAATGGAAAGAAATTATGGCTCAAATAGCCGATATTGGTGCGTGGCTGAGCGGGTTGAAAATAGAAAAACTGCATATAGAAACCGCAGATATGGATTTGGAAATTTTGCTTGGGGAGAAACGCAAATTTATCTCCGGCGGCGGAAACAATATCCCGTCTTTTGAAATTTTTACCTCGCCGGACTGGCGCGGGACGCGTGGAGTGTATTATGCGGACTTGCCTTCTTACCGCAGCGGCAATTATGTCAGCGGGGTCCGTTTGGAATTTAAAGAGGGACGCGCGGTAAAAGCAACGGCGGATAAAGGGCAGGATTTCCTGCGCAAAATGCTGTCCATGGACCGCGGTGCGGCCCAGGTGGGGGAATTTTCTCTGACGGACAGGCGTTTTTCCAAGATAGATAAGTTTATGGCCGATACCCTGTTTGATGAAAATTTCGGCGGTCGGCACGGCAACTGCCATTTAGCCGTAGGCGCCAGTTACGCCGATACTTTTGCCGGGAATATTCGTAAATTAGATAAAAAAAACAAGGAAAGTCTGGGTTTTAACGAGTCTTCTTTGCACTGGGACTTGATTAATACGCAGGCTAAAACAGTGCATGCTTTGTTGAAAGGCGGAAAAACGGTATTAATTTATGAGAAAGGCTGTTTCACTCATTAGTCTGGGTCTTTTAGTCTTTGAGGAATAGGTCTAATGGCCCTTGTTGTTGCTGTATGTATTTTTTAAACTAAGGATGTAAGAAATTTATTTCAGAGGAGTTGTTATGAAAAAGGTGACAGCCCTGTTGTTAATTGCCGTTTTTGCCCCTTGCGTCTTTGCCGGTACGCAAGACAGGCTTGCGTCCGAATTGGAGCAGGTTATTGAACAGAAAGCCGAAGCTTGGATTGTAAAAAATGGAGAAGACCGCCGTGTAGAGCAGTTGAAAAAAGAACTGAGTGATGCTTTGGCTTCCTTTAAAAAATTTGCCTATAACCGGGCCTATTACGACTATAACTTTATGTTTCAGGGAATGGATCAGGTAAGAGCGTCGTATATGGAGCTGCATAAAGTGTCCGCGCAGGATGCCCGTTCCATGGTCCAAGAGGTCAATAAACCTATTGTTATTGCCAAAGGCAATTATAAAATACGCATTGCCGATTATGTGCGGATGGAGTCTTGCATGATTGGTTCTTACAGTGCCAAAGAAGAAGCTTTGTGGACTGCCTGGAGTATTGTATTGGAGCAAGATCTTAAAGCAGTTAGGGCCACCAAAATCAAAAAACAAACTTCCGTTTCCATGCCGCGTGACTTTGTCAATGGGATAAACAGCTTTCGCTCGTATGTCAAAAACGCAAAGGAAAAAAATGTGCACTGGGTATTGCAAAGCATGATGGGGGCTATGGATGCTTTTAATGCGAATATGAAAAAGAATCCGAAAAGTGCTAAAGCCATGGCCAAAGAATTTGCCACGCCGGTAAAAACTGGCTGGGGGGAAACCCTGAATCCGGTAACTTTTATTATCAATCATGCCTGTGAACTGCCGGATCCCGTACAGTCTGATTTGGAACGTTTTGCGCAGAATGTTCGGACTTTGAGTCGTTAAACAAAAAGAAAATATATCCAAACGCCCGGCCAAAAGTCCGGGCGTTTTCTATCTTAAGAGTTTATAGTGTGAGGAAATTAAATTTCGTCGTGCAACACTTTTAAAGCGGCTTTTTCTTTGGCTACGGGCAGGCACTCCTGCACGCGGTAGTGGCCGCCGGCCATTTGAGATATGGCTTCTATATCGGCGTCGGTCAGCACTTCTTTGTCATAGGTGGTACGAAACTCATAGCCGATGCCTGCGCTGCGTATTAAATCCATGGATTGCTGTATGATGGACATATTAAACTCCACTCCCGTGATCAGCGCGTATTTTTCCAGCGGGGCTTTTAAATCCATGGCGATAAAATCCACCAGTTTATTATCTATGATTTCTTTAAGCATCTCGGGCCGCGTGCCGTTGGTGTCCAGCTTGACGGCATAGCCCATGGATTTGAGTTTGCGGAGAAATTGGGGCAGATCATCAAACAGGGTAGGCTCTCCTCCCGAAACAACCACTCCTTCCAGTGTGCCCTGTCTGCGTTTTAAAAAAGCGTCTATTTCCTCTTCGGCAACGGGCTCGGTGAACATATGCGGATACACCAGCTCCGGGTTATGGCAGTAACGGCAGCGGAAGTTGCACCCCTGGGTGAATATCACCGCCGCCGGCCGGCCCGGAAAGTCTATGAGCGTAAATTTTAAAAGCCCGCCTATTTTCATCCGATGCCCATCGCCAAAAAAGGGAAATTATTTACCGCAGCCGCAGCCGCAGTCCACATGCATGGTTTTGCGCATGGCAAATTCTTCTTTTTTGCCTTTGTTCCAATTCTGTACCGGGCGCAAATAACCCACTACGCGGCTGTACACTTCACATTTGGAACCGTGCACGTCCTGCATTTCTTTTTTCAGTTCCGAGATTTTGTTTTCAACGATTTTTCTTTCTTCAGCGGTCATGTTATTACTCCCTTTTACTTCCTGTGTCCGGCTTGCGCCTTCTGGTATTGTAGCACTTTTGGGCCCGGCCCGGACTGCTTTTCAGGCCGGCCTGTGTTCCGGCCCGAAAAGGTGTTGCGTTACAAATTATTTGCTGTAGAGTTGTTCCTCTAACAGGCGCACCTGGCGTTCCAGCTCCTGCATGCGTTCGGCTTTGCATTTGGGGCATTCAAAGTGTTCCCCTTCAATGTAGCCGCATTTGGGGCAGACGCTGAACGTGGGCGTAATGGAGAAATACGGCAGCGTGTATTTTTCACACACCGTTTTGATGAATTTCTTCATCGCTTCCAAATCTTTAATACGCTCACCCGTGAAAATATGCTGCACGGTGCCGCCGGTGTATTTGGACTGGATATTGCTTTGCAGGTCCAGCATTTCAAATACGTCGTCGGTATAGTTGACGGGCAGCTGCGACGAGTTGGTGTAAAAGGGCTGGTGGCCCTGTTTGTACAGTTCTTCGTCGGCGCAGATGATTTCAGGGTAGCGCTCTTTGTCCAGCTTGGCCAGACGGTAAGAGGTGCCTTCGGCCGGCGTGGCTTCCAGGTTGTAGTTGTTGCCGGTTTCTTCCTGGAACTTCACCAGCGTTTCGCGCATGAACGTCAGCACTTTTTCGGCAAAGGCGCGGCCTTTTTCGGTGCCGATGTCTTCGCCGATGAGGTTGACGGCCGCTTCGTTCAGGCCCACCAGGCCGATGGTGGAAAAGTGGTTTTTCCAGTATTCATTGAAGCGCTGTTTGACGGTGCGCAGGTAAAAACGCATGTACGGATAGAGGTTGGCGTTGGTAAAGCGTTCAATAACTTTGCGCTTGATTTCCAGGCTTTCTTTGGCCGTAACCATGCGGTCCAGCAGATTTTTGAAAAATTCGTCTTCGTCTTTGGATATGTATCCCAGACGCGGCAGGTTGATGGTCACCACGCCGATGGAACCCGTCAGCGGGGCCGAGCCGAACAGCCCGCCGCCGCGTTTGCGCAGCTCGCGGTTGTCAATGCGCAGACGGCAGCACATGGAGCGGGCGTCTTCGGGGTTCATGTCGGAGTTGATAAAGTTGGCAAAATACGGAATGCCGTACTTGGCCGTCATTTCCCACAGCGGGGTCAGTTTGGGGTTGTCCCAGTCAAAATCTTTGGTGATGTTGTACGTCGGAATGGGGAACGTGAACACGCGGCCTTTGGCGTCGCCGGCCAGCATGACCTCGCAGAAGGCGCGGTTGAGCAGGTCCATTTCATTCTGGAATTCCTTGTACGTTTTGTCCATCAGCTTGCCGC
The DNA here is from genome assembly GCA_944324105.1 of uncultured Elusimicrobiales bacterium. Taxonomy (GTDB): domain Bacteria; phylum Elusimicrobiota; class Elusimicrobia; order Elusimicrobiales; family Elusimicrobiaceae; genus Avelusimicrobium. The sequence continues at coordinate 12,479 of CALUVA010000010.1, read as the reverse complement.
CGATGATGACGGGCTGGTCTTTATAATAAGAAGGGACGTTCAAATCCAGCGTCAGGTTCGTAAACGGCGTTTGGAAACCCACGCGGGTGGGCACGTTGACGTTGAACAAAAATTCCTGCAAGGCCTGTTTGACCTCGTCATAAGAGAGTTTGTCGTAATAGATAAACGGGGCCAGCAGCGTGTCAAAGTTGCTGAATGCCTGCGCGCCCGCGCTTTCTCCCTGCAACGTATAGAAAAAGTTGACTACCTGGCCCAACGCCGTGCGGAAATGTTTGGCCGGTTTGCTTTCCGCTTTGCCAACCACGCCCGTAAAACCGCTCAGCAGCAGGTCCTGCAAGTCCCAGCCCACGCAGTAGGCGCCCAAAAGCCCCAGGTCGTGCAGGTGGAAATCGCCTTCGGTGTGCATGCGTTTTACTTTTTCGGGGTAAATTTTGTTCAGCCAGTAAATTTTGCTGATTTCCGAAGAAATATAATTGTTCAGGCCCTGCAAAGAGTAGCCCATGTTGCTGTTTTCGTTCACTTGCCAGTCCAGCTGCTGCAGGTACTGGTCCACCAGGTCCACGTTAAACTTGGAAGAAATCTCACGGATACGCGCATGCTGGTCGCGGTACAAAATATAGGCCTTGGCCGTTTTGTGGTAATTGGAGGTCAGCAGGACATCTTCCACGATATCCTGTACGTTTTCCACGTTGGGGGTAGTGTCGGAATAAAGCTGTTGGATAATGTTAATGGCGCGGATGGTCAGTTTTTTGGCGGTTTCCGCGTCAAATTCTCCGGTCACCTCGCCGGCCTTGGCGATGGCCTTGGTAATTTTTTTGGAGTCAAAAGGCTGAATAGTACCGTCTCTTTTGACGATATGCGTGATTACTTCTGCGTTTTCCATGGTATAAGTCCTGTGTGTATGGTGGCCGCGATAAACCCGCGACAGTTTAAATTTTTGCATAAAAAAACCAAAAATGCAAATCCCGAATACAAAACGCGCGGAGAAAGGGCCAAAAAATAAATTTTTCCGTCGGAGAATATATTTTTCAAAACGCTTTTTCAGGCGGTAAAATAAGCGGCTGGAGCCGCTCTATTTCGGAATAATTACGATTAAGAAAAGGCTGTTTTTGAAGCGTACAAATGAGCGGTTTTCAGGGGGAGGTAATCCGCTTTTGCGCTTGACCCCGCGCGCCGAAACTGGTTAAATAAACATAAAGAGGGAGGAGCTTATGGACTTTTATCAGATTATGACCTTGATTGCCGTAGCCGCTTTTGTGGTTCTGGTGGTTTATGCCGTGGTGACGCTGACGCAGGTGCGGCGTACGGCCGAAGCCTTGGAATACCTGGCCACGCTGACGGCTGAAAACGTGGCGAAAACGCAGAGCACATTTGATTTGCTCAACAATGTGTCCTCTTTGCTGGACAATACGTTTTATAAAACCCTGCGTTTGGGGGTGGATATTTTGAACAGATATCGCGCCGCGCGTAGGAAATAGTTTTGGCTGTCTTCGGCAAAGGCCTCCTTTTTAGGAGGCTTTTGTTAATTTAGCAGTAAAAATGCGTAATTTAAGTTCCACGCAAACAGCAGCCAAAGGATATACGGCGCCAGCAGCCAGGCCGCAGGGCGGTTTTTCCGCCAGGAGCGTTTTATCAGCCAGGCGGTTAAAAAGATGAGGACGGAAAGCAGCAGCAGGGCCGCCGCCATGGCGTGCCGGCCGAAAAAGACGGGCGTCCACAGGGCATTGGCCGCCAGCTGCACGACAAACAACAGGACCGTAGGGCGGTTTTGGGCGTTTAAACCGTTTTTGGTGATTAAAAAGCCCACCGCGCTCAACAGCAGATACAGCACGCTCCAGGCCGCGCCGAACATCCAGTCCGGCGGGGTAAAAGACGGCCGGAGCAAAGCGTGATACCAGTCCATATTGGCGCTGACGGCGCCCATGCCCGCCCAGGCGGGCAGCTGGCACAGCAGCACCCAAAAAATCAGTTTGGCTGTTTGCACGGATACCTCCTTTCGGCTTTGATTTCTTTTGCCCAGTGTAACTTTTTTACATGCGGCCATAAAGCGTAAAATCAGGTTAGAGCGTGCCGGACGGAGGGTTGATTTTTGTTTTCCGTGCCTAATAAAAAATGCTAAAATAAACGAAGAATATTTTTTAATACGCAGCAGCGAGGCGTTATGGACACCAAACTCATTACCGAAATTACCCAATGGCTCAAAACCACCGATTTGGCCGAATTTTGCTACGAAAAAGACCACAATTGCATTGAAATCAAAACCCGTGAAGCGCTGCCCGAACCGGCAAAATTTACCTGTCATCTGACCGCCGTTACGTCCCCCGCGCTGGGGTTTTATCAGTCTGCCGCCAAAGGCAAGAGCCTGCCGCTTAAAGAAGGCCAGGCCGTCAAAGAAGGCGACAGCCTGGGCCTGGTGGAAACCCTTTCCCAAAAACATAAAATCACCGCTCCCGTGTCCGGCACGCTGCGCATTATTTCCGCCGAAGAAGGCAAGCCCGTGGAATACGGCCAGCCGCTGTTTTTTATTGAACCGTAGAGGCCAGCCATGAGCGCAAACGTGAAAATCACCCCTTTTAAAAAAGTATTAATCGCCAACCGCGGCGAAATTGCTTTACGCGTCATTCGCACGCTCAAGGAAATGGGCATTAAGTCCGTAGCCGTCTATTCGGAAGCGGACCGCGGCAGTTTGCATGTGCGCATGGCCGATGAAGCCGTGTGCATCGGCGCGGCGCCTTCGCCCATGAGCTATTTGAATATTGACGCCGTCGTCACCGCCGCCAAAATGACCGGTGCGGACGCGGTACATCCGGGTTACGGTTTTCTGTCCGAAAACGCCGATTTTGCAGAAGCGGTCACCAAAGCCGGCATTACCTTTATCGGCCCTACGGCCCATGCCATCAGCATGCTGGGGGTGAAAAGCACCGCGCGCGAAATCGCCGTCAAGGGCGGCGTGCCCATTACCCCGGGCTCGGACGGCGTAGTCGGCAAAAACTTCCGCGAAGTGGCCAAAAAAATCGGTTTCCCCATTATGATTAAAGCTTCTTTGGGCGGAGGCGGCAAAGGTATGCGCGCCTGCTTTGAAGAAAAAGATTTGGAACGAATGATGAAAACCGCCCAGGCCGAAGCCAAGGCCAATTTCGGCGATGACCGCGTATACTTTGAGAAACTCGTTTTAAATCCGCGCCATATTGAAGTGCAGGTGGCGGCCGACAATTACGGCCACGCCATCGCTTTTGCCGAGCGCGACTGCAGCATGCAGCGCCGCCACCAAAAGCTGGTGGAGGAATCCCCGTCCCCGTTTGTGGATGCGGACACGCGCAAAAAGCTGCAGCAGGCCGCCGTCAAGCTGGTCAAAGCGGCTGGGTACCGCGGCGTGGGCACCGTGGAATTTTTAATGGCGCAGAATAAAGAATTTTATTTTATGGAAGTCAATACGCGCCTGCAGGTGGAGCACCCCGTTACCGAAGCCGTATGCGGCTATGACCTGGTCAAAATGCAGATCCGCATTGCTCAGGGCGAACCGCTGTGCATCGGCCAGGACGAGGCGGCCGTCATCCGCTGCCATGCCATTGAGCACCGTATTAATGCCGAGGACAGCGAGCGCAATTTTACCCCCTGCCCGGGCACCATTGAAGAGTGGATCCCTGCCGGCGGGCTGGGCGTGCGCATAGACAGCCATATGTATACGGGCTACACCATACCCAGCTATTATGACAGCCTGATTGCCAAGCTGATTTTAACGGCACCGGACCGCGAAAAACTGCTGGCCCGCAGCCGCCGCGCTTTGGGCGAATTTAAAGTAGGCGGTGTAAAGACCACCATTCCTTTTCACCAGAAAATCGTCAATAACCCTGATTTTATCGCCGGAAATATGGATACGGGGCTGATTGAGCGGATGCTGGAAGCGGAAAAAACCGATGCTAAAAGCGAAAAATAAAATTCTGTCCCGTCGCTCCCTGTCCAAACTTGTGCGGCAGTGGCGCGGAGAAGGCAAAAAAATCGTTTTTACCAACGGATGTTTTGATATTTTACATGCGGGACACGTCAGCGTGCTGGAGTTTTCCCGCAGCAAAGGCGACGTGCTGGTGGTGGGGCTGAACAGTGATGCTTCCGTTAAGCGTTTAAAAGGCCCTTCGCGCCCCGTCAATACGCAGGCCGACCGCGCTCTGGTGCTGGCGGCTTTGCAGGCGGTGGATGCGGTGTGCGTATTTGAAGAAGATACGCCGTATGAACTGATTAAGCTGGTTCAGCCGGATGTGCTGGTCAAAGGCGGCGACTATAAGCCCTCGGAAATCGTGGGCCGCGAATTTGCAAAAAAAGTGGTGCGTTTTGCCCTCTTAAAAGGGCGTTCCACTACCAATATTATAAAGAAAGTGCGGAAATAATCCGCTACAAAAGGAAAAGAGTATGTCTGATATTTTGGAAAAATGCAGGAATTACAAAGACGCCAAACTGGCCATGAAAATGGGTATTTACGGCTATTTCCAGCCTATTGAAAGCGCCCAGGGGCCCGAAGTGATGCTGGGCGGCAAAAAATACATTATGGCCGGCTCCAACAACTACCTGGGTCTGGCCGACGACCCCGAGATGAAGAAAGCCGCCGCCGAAGCCGCGATGAAATACGGCACCGGCTGTGCGGGATCGCGCTTTTTAAACGGCAACACGATTTTTCACGACCAGCTGGAGCAGCGCCTGGCGCGCTTCAAACGCAAAGAAGCCGGCCTACTCTTTTCCACCGGCTACCAGATGAACCTGGGCGTTGTGTCCTGCCTGGTTAAAAAAGGCGATTACGCCATTGTGGACAAGCTGGACCATGCCAGCATTTTGGACGGCGTGAAACTTTCCGACGGTGAAATGGTGCGCTTTAAACACAATGACCCCGCCGATTTGGACCGCGTCCTTGCCAAACTGCCCGAAGAATCGGGCAAGCTCATTATCGTGGACGGGGTGTTCAGCATGGAAGGCGACATCTGCCCGCTGCCCGATATCGTTAAAATCGCCAAAAAATACGGTGCGCGCATTATCGTAGACGACGCGCACGCCACCGGCATTATCGGCAAAACGGGCCGCGGCACCTGCGAATATTTCGGCCTGGAAAACGGCGAAGTGGACCTGGTGGTCGGCACCTGCTCCAAGACCTTTGCCACCGTGGGCGGCTTTGTGGTGGGCGATGCGGACGTCATCCACTATATCCGCCACAATGCGCGCAGCCAGATTTTTTCCGCCGCGCTGCCTCCGGCTTCCGTGGCATCCATTAACAAGGCGCTGGAACTGATTGAAAACGACACTTCCCGCCGCGACAACCTTTTCCGCATGACGGACAACCTGAAAAAGGGCCTGCGCGAACTGGGTTATGACCTGGGTCACAGCACTACGCCGGTGATTCCGGTGCATGTGGGCAGCAATGAAAACTGCTTCAAAATGTGGCGCGCCCTGCATGAGCTGGGTATTTTCTCCAACCCCGTCGTCAGCCCCGCCGTGCCCCCGGGCCACGCGCTGATGCGCCTGACCCTGATGGCCACGCATACCGATGAACATGTGCAAAAAATCATTGAAGCGTTTGCCAAAGCGGGCCGTGAAGTGGGTGTCATTAAATAAAGTTTATAAACCCCGCTGCGGCGGGGTTTATTGTTTGGAGGGTTTATGGCGCAGATTACCGTAAAAGACGCGGAAAACGATATCAAAACGTTTGTTGATTTTCCTTATGAACTGTATAAAAACGACCCGTATTGGGTAGGTGAGCTCAAGGCCGATACGCGCAAACTGCTGCGGCCGGACAATGCGTTCTGGCAGCATGCGCGGCGCCGGCTGTTGCTGGCCTATAAAGACGGGCGCGCGGCGGGCCGGCTGTGCGTGCTGGTCAATGACGTTTACAATGAATATCATCAGGAAAATATCGGCTTTTTCGGCTTTTTTGACTGCATCAATGACTCGGCCGTTTCCCGCGCTTTGTTTGAAGAAGGGGAAAAGTGGCTCCGCGCCCAGGGTGTCAGCGCCGTGCGCGGTCCGGCCAACCCTTCTTCCAATCACGTTTACGGCCTGTTGGTGGACAGCTTTGATAAAATGCCGTCCATCATGATGCCGTATAATTTCCCGTATTATATGGAATTGATAGAAGGGGCGGGGTACGGCAAGATTAAAGATTTGCTGGCTTTCCACCGCACGCGCAACGATAAATTTTCCCCGCTGTTTGAAAAAATCGTGGCCCGCGCCGGCCGCGCCAAAGGGCTGACTCTGCGCCGTCTGAACCTGAAAAATTTGGACGAAGAAGCCAAAATTATTCGCAAAATTTACAATGAAGCCTGGGCTCAGAACTGGGGGCACACCCCTATCGGCGAGCAGGAAATGCGCGATATGGTAAGTGAACTCAAATGGGTCGTCCGCCCCGAAGGCACCTGCGTGGCGGAGGTGGACGGCGTGCCCGCCGGATTTTATATTGCCATACCGAATATGAACCATGTGCTGAAGATTTTGCGCGGCACTTTGTTAAATCCCTGGCGTACGCTTAAAGCCCTGCTAAAATGGCCCAAAATACGCGACGCGCGGCTGATTATGCTGGGTGTGGAGCCCGGGTTTCGCAAGCGCGGTATTGATTTGGTGCTGATTAAGCACATCGTGGAATACGGCGTGGCCGTGTGGGACGAGGCGGAACTTTCGTGGATATTGGAAGACAACGAAGGTATTATCCGCGGCATGACCGAAGCCGGCTGCTACCAAACCAAACGCTACCGTTTGTACCAGAAAACGCTGTAGTTTGGATTTCATTTAAAAATCCCCCGTATGAAACTACGGGGGATTTTTTGCGGCAAATTTATTTTTTCTTTTCGGTCACTCTGTCCCAGGCGTTCAGAAAGTCCGGCGGGACGGGCGCTTCAAAGGTCATTTTCCTTCCTGTCAGCGGGTGTTTAAAGTCCAGTTTCCGCGCATGCAGCATCAGGCGGTCCGCCGTGGCCCCTTTATACAGCCAGTCCCCCAGCACGGGGTATCCCAGCCAGCTTAAATGTACGCGCAGCTGGTTGGTGCGGCCCGTGCGCGGATACAGCTCCACATAAGTAAAACCGTTTTTGCGCTCTAATACTTTATAGTCCGTGACGGCTTCGCGCCCGACGTCGGAAGCTTTTATTTTGCCTCCGGCCACGCGCCCGATGGGCACGTCTATGGTGCCGGCGTCGTCGGGTATTTCACCGCAGGCGATGGAATGATAGGTTTTATGCACTTCGCGTGAGGCAAACAGTTGCGTCATGGCCTGCTGAAATGCTTCGTTTTTGGCCAGCAGCATAACCCCGCTGGTTTCGCGGTCCAGCCGGTGCACCAAGCCCGCGCGCGGCGTGTTTATATCAAAGCCTTTGGGGGGATTGGACAGCACCAAAGATACCAGGGTTTCTTCGGAGGCAAAGGCCGCCTCGGGGTTGGTTTCCCAGACGGGACTTTGCGGGTGCACCAGCATGCCGGCGGGTTTATTGATGACAAAATAGTCTTTTCCGTCTGCGATAATCAGTTGCGCCAGTTTGTTGCTTTTCTCCTGCGCGCGGGGCAGTTCTATTTCCACCCGTTCGCCTTCCTGCAGGGGCCAGGAGGGTTTTACTTTTTTTCCGTTGACGGTAATTTTGCCGTCTTTAATCATTTTTTGCACGATGGAACGGGAAAACTGCGGCAGTTCGTCTGCGGCGAAAATGTCCAAACGGCGGGAATAACCCGTGAAATCCAGTATTTTTTTATCCGGCATGGGACGCGTCCTTTTTCAAAAACCGCATAACCACCAGCGTAACCAGAACGGCCGCCAGCGCAATGCACTGGGAGGGGGAAAGACCCAAAATATATTCTCCGCGGAAGTCCCCGCGGAAGAACTCTATCCCGAAGCGGATCACGCTGTATCCGATGACGTACATCGCCAGCACCGCGCCATTTTTATGCGGTTTTTTATAATAATTTTGAAGCACGAAAAATAAAATGATGTTGGCCAAAACCTCGTACAGCTGCGTCGGGTGCAGGTGTACGCCCAAATATTCCCGCGCCACCAGGCTGTGCGGGTCCGTAAATACCACGCCCCACGGCAGGGAGGTGGGTTTGCCAAAGCAGCACCCCGCCAAAAAACAGCCTATGCGCCCGATGGCGTGCCCGATGGGCAGGCCTACGATTAAAAAGTCCGCCGTTTTTAATACGGGCAGTTTTTTCTTTTTTAAGTAAACCAGCAGGGCGGCAATGGCCGTTACGGCCCCGCCGAAAAATACAAAGCCGTAGCGTATGTCTTTTATGGCGTTGGCCAGCCGCTGTGCAAACGTGGCGCCCATTTCCGGCCAGGAAACGATTAAATAAAGCAGTTTGGCTCCCAGCAGTGCCGACACGAAGGCAATAAAAATAATGTTCCAAAAAGTGTCTTTGTCCAACTGAATATAATGCAGGCGTTTGTACAAATACCACGCGGCCGCCGCATAAGCCAGCGCGGTCATCAACCCGTAAGAGGCCAGCTCAAATGAACCGATATGTAAAAGTACGGGGTGCATTAGATTACCTTTTCATCTTTGATGGCGTTGCGCATAAATGGGTTGGCGATGCGCTCATAGCCGATGTTGGACGAACATCCTCCGCCGTAGCGGTGGCCGGAAAATATGCGCGTATCATCGGGCAGTTTGGACAGTTTTAAAAGGCTTTTGCGCATTTCCCGCGCGTCGGAAGAAGGCAGGTCCACGCGCCCGCACGCCCCCGGGAAAAGAGTGTCCCCGGTGAACAGCGCGTCTCCTATTTGCAGACACACCCCGCCCGCCGTATGCCCGGGCGTGGGGATAATGTGTATATTAAACGGGCCGATTTTTAAATTTTGTTCCCCGCTGTACGGCTGCAAAACTTCCGCCGGAAGACCGCTTAAAGCAACGTCATTTTGCTCTATATAGGCTTTTAAATCGTAAGCGCGCAGCAGCTTGTCGGCTTCTTTGACATGGTCAAAATGCCCGTGCGTGAAAAATACGGCCAGCAACTCCAGGCCTTTTTGTTTTAAGGTATGCTCAATAAAATTCATGTCCCAGGCCGGATCAATCAGCAGGGCGTTTTTTCCTTCGCTGACCAGATAGGTGCAATTTTCCATGGGGCCCAGTTCCAATACGTCTATGTTCATAGCGGTTCCTTTATAAAAATCAGTTTGGCGTAAAGCGAAATTCCGTCTCACCGGGTGCGGACATGTGATACTCCACGCGCGCCACACGTTCCAAATAGGCGGGATCCTGTTTTTTAAGCAGTTCCAGGCGTTTTTGCAGGTCTTCGTATTGTGTGTCCAGCTCCGCGCTGAGGCGGGTTAAACGGTTAAACTCCATTTTATTATGGATTAAATTTACAAAGCTGCTGCCCAAAAACCAGCAAACCACCGCCACCGCCAGTACGGCGGCAAGCAGCGGTTTGCGGTAGCGTATTACATAAGCTTTTAAGTCGTTCATTTCTTAAATGCTTTGTCTTTGGCGTAGGAAGCCTTTTTGCCCAGTTCGTGTTCAATTTGCAGCAGGCGGTTGTATTTGGCCGTGCGCTCGGCGCGCGCCGGCGCGCCGGTTTTAATGGCGCCTGCATTGGTGGCCACGGCCAGATCGGCGATAAAGCTGTCTTCTGTCTCGCCGGAGCGGTGCGAAATGATGCACGAATAGTTGGCTTTGTGGGCCTTTAAAATAACGTCTATGGTTTCCGACACCGTGCCGATTTGGTTGAGCTTGATCAGAATGGCGTTGGCCGCTTTCTGTTCAATGCCCGTTTGCAGGCGGGCGGGATTGGTGACAAACAAATCATCGCCCACCAGGCGGATTTTTTTGCCCAGCTTTTCGGTAATGTGTTTCCAGCCCGTCCAGTCGTCCTCCTGCAGCGGGTCCTCTATGGACACGATGGGGAATTTCCTGCACCAGCCTTCGTAAATTTTTGTCATTTGCTCAGCGGTGTAGTCTTTCTTTTCAAAATGGTATTTGCCTTTTTTGTAAAACTCGCTGGCCGCGCAGTCCATTGCCAAAGACATGGACGCGTGTTTGGCCTTTTTGCAGGCGGCCACCAGCGTTTTGAGTACGTCTTCGTGTTTGGCAATTTTCGGCGCAAAACCGCCTTCGTCGCCCACGGCGATGACCTGCCCCGCTTTCTTCAAAATGTCTTTAAGTACATGATAGGTTTCAGCCGCCCATTGCAGGGCTTCGGAAAAGGTCTTTGCCTTGGCCGGCACAATCATAAATTCCTGCACGTCCAGGCCCGAATCGGCGTGTTTGCCGCCGTTGACGATATTGAGCATCGGCGTGGGCAGGATATATTGTCTGGATTTAAGCCCGTAGCAGTCGCGTATGTGTTCATACAGCGGCTTGCCCGCACTCTGCGCGCCCGCGCGCAAAACAGCCATGGACACGGCCAGCATGGCATTGGCGCCCAGTTTGTTTTTGTTTTCCGTGCCGTCCAGGGCGATCATGGTGTCGTCAATCAGGCGAATGTCGTTTGCGTCCATGCCGCAGACGCGCTTGGCAATTTTGCCCACATTGGCCACGGCCTTGAGTACGCCTTTGCCGTTGTAACGCGTGCCGCCGTCGCGCAGTTCCAGCGCTTCGTGCGAGCCGGTGCTCGCCCCGCTGGGCACCATGGCGGTGCCGGTGCTGCCGTCGTCCAACACCACGTCCGCGGCCACCGTCGGGTATCCGCGGGAATCCAACACTTCTCTGCCGGTTACTTTTTTAATACGGGCCATAAGCCTCCCCTCCGTCCAAACGTCAGACGATACTGTCTATGATTTTTTTGCCCTCCTTAATTAATACGGCGGGCAATTTTTCGTCGGGCGCTTCCGCGTACAGGCGGATGCGCCGCTCGGTGCTGGAGGGCCGTATGGCCAGCCAGCTGCCTCCCTTCAAAATAAATTTGAAGCCGTCTGTGGAGTCTATGCGCCACACGGAGGTTTTGTTTACAGCCAGGGGGGGTTTGATATCCAGCCGTTCCATGATGCGGTTGATTTCCGTTTCGGTCTTGGGGATACTGACCTTTTGGTCATACATGGGACGGTATTGTTTGTAAAATTCTTTGCGCAGCTGTTTGAGCGTTTTGCCTTCCACGGCCAGCATGTCCACCACCAAAAAACACGCCAGCAGGCCGTCTTTGTCGGGGATGTGGTTGGCCACGGCGATGCCGCCGGACTCCTCCATTCCCATAATATACTGGCCCGTGGTCATCAGTTCGGTGATGTATTTAAAGCCGACGGGCGTTTCGCGCAGCATCAGTCCGTGCGCCTTGGCCACCTGGTCAAAAAGCGTGGAGGTAATGACGCTGCGCACCACGCGGCCTTTGAGCTTTTTGTTTTTGACCATGTGGTGCAAAAGCATGGGGCCGATTTCGTTGGGGGATACCCATTCCCCGTCGGAATCAATAATGCCGAATTTGTCGCAGTCGGGGTTGCAGGCAATGCCCAGGTGCATTTTTTTGGCAAGCACCAGTTTTTTTAAATCTTCCAGGCTGACGGGACCGGCATTGGGCACTTTGCCGCCAAACAGCACGTCCGTTCCTTCGTCTACCGCTTCCACGGTGACACCGTGTTTTTCCAGCGGCGCGCGGAAATAATACTGCGCCGTGCCGAACAGCGGGTCCAGCGCAATTTTCAGCTTGGATTTTTTCAGCGCTTTGCCGTCCAGCAGTTTTTCCAAATGGCTCATGTATTCTTTTTTCAGCGCATTGGTGGGCACGACGGCGGAATTTAAATGGTCAAACTCCGTGGACGAAGTTTTCAATACCTGCGCCGAAGGGCCCGGGGTGCGTTTTTCAATGTCTTCCACGATTTCATTGTTGGCTATGCCGCCGTAATAGGCTATCCATTTCAGCCCGCAGACATTGTATTCCGCCTCGCTGCCTGTAATAACCACAGCGCCGACGGCCGCCTCTTTGAGCACGTTCCATTCCGCCACCGGCGTGGGCAGCGGTTCGTCGGCCATTTTAACACTGATGCCGCAGGCCAAAAATACATTGGCCGCTACATACGCCAGCTGTTTGGACAGAAAACGCGTGTCGTAACCGATGATAACCAGCGGTTTTTTGGGGCTTTTGCCCTGGGCCTGGCAGTGTTTTTGATAACCACTGCCTTCAAAGCCGTAGAAAGAATTTTCTAAAACGTGGTCGGCAATGCCGAAGGCCAGACGCTGTACGGACTGCGCTGTCAGCCCTTCCGCAATAACCGCCCGGAAACCGGATGTGCTGAATTTAATATCTTCGCTCATAGTGCAGGTATTATACTAAAAAACGGGCGTTTTTTCACTTTTTCTTACCTTATATATGTAAAATATGCTTTTTTGTTTTTCGGAGGGGTTGGAAGAGGCCGTAAAAATGATAAAATAAAATTGATTTTCCGAAAGGATGAGCCTTATGAATTTTGAATATGTCAAGCAATTTATTAAAAACGCGGGACTGCCCAACTACCGCATTGCCCAGGTAAAAGACGCCGTTTATAAAAACGGCATATCGTCCTGGCAGGAGGCCACGGCCCTGCCCGC